>JBCDFA010000119.1:0-19978 GCA_039178835.1 Chloroflexota bacterium | reverse complement strand
CTACACCGAACAAAGATCTTTTAATCGTGCGTTTCGCCGTTGGACAGGCCAATCTCCCTCAGCTTGGCTACGTGAGAAACCCTAAATGTCACCCTGTAATTAATCACCTTGAGAGGCGCGTGAGGCATTGTGAAGATGCAAACTAACCCTAAGGGTCTCTGCCCCAAAGATCAAAAAAAGAAAGCTCCAGACCCCGAGGAGGTTAGATCCAGAACTTCCTTTTTTAAGGAGAGAAGAACCCTTCCTCACCGCCACGGAGGAAGCCGATAATACGGCAGTGAATTAGGAAGGTTTGTGCATTGACCTAGAACACCTGAGAAGTCTTGCTTCATTTGGTGATTCGCAAAACTAGTATAGCTACTTTTCGCAACAAACAGTGAAAATATTTCGCTATCACAAGTTGTTGTATCATAACCCAACGGATGTTTTTTGGGGTAGTAATATTATGTTGAGTGTGCAGAAGCAAGATTAAGTTTGAGACCTTCATGTGATACAACAAACCCCAAACGTTCATAAAATCGGAGTGCTTCGGGTCGAGTCTTATTGGTAGTAAGCTGCACCAGATGGCAGCCTTCCTGTCGCGCCCGCTCGATCGCCCATGTAAACAGGCGATGTCCTATCCCAGCACTGCGATACCGCCGATCAACACGTACACCCTCGATCTGTGCTCGTTTACCACCCTGGAAAGTCAGATAGCGGAGAAAAGAAAGTTGTAAAACACCAACAACCTCACTGTTGATTTCTATAACGACTAGTTCATGGCAGGGGTTTTGATCAATCTCTGTAAAGGCTACATAGTAGGTTTCTGGTAACGGTATACGAAACTGCTCACGCTGTTGTCCTAGTGGATCATCAGCAAGTAATCGTACAATGGACTCTACATCGTTGTGGGTTGCACGACGAATACTGTATAGTGATGTTTCGCTAGAGTCGGCCATTACAATACTCCTTGGTAAATAGAATGGAATATGTTAACAACACTGACTCTAGCAGTATTCAGGCAATTGAACAATTGTCATAATGATCAAAGATACACCTGATATACGGTCTCTCTTAATCATGGAGCCATGTGCTCGCTTCCTCTTGTGAGCGAACGATACGAATCATGCTATCTGTTGCATGTTCGTAGGCCAATTCACTGAATCTATCACCATATGCTTGGGGATCTGGTACGACAAGCGCAAGACGTATCCTATAGTTCGCAAACTTTTGGAAAAGTTCACCTGCTAACCCACTCTGAAGATCGAAGAATGCTCTTGATACGTCATCTTCGGTCAGAATGAGACCTTGTGATCCCAGACAGGCACCTAGAAGATTAGAAATATCACTAAATGATTGAATGGTGATACCCAAATCAGCGGCAACAATAATACTGTCGTCTCCATTCATATATCCTTCCCTTACTATTGCACATCGACTATGCAGCCATTGCTGATGTTGTACTGCGCGACTGATCGCGTACCGCTTCTGCTGTTGCGATCCATGCTTCAACAGTAGTTGGCTTAGGCAATTGCTTCTGAAGATACTGCTCTACCGCCCCCCAGGTATCACCACCAATGACTTCACTGTAACGTGCAAAGAAGCGCTGTTCTGCTTCGTCTGAGTTACGTGGCGGCTCAGTTGCTGGACGAGATGGTGATGATCCATTGGATACTTCCGCTACTGCTTCTTCTGACTCAGATATCAATGGTTCTTCTTCAGGCTGTGTTGTTTGTGATATCTTAGTGTCTTTTGCTTTACCCTTACGTGCACTGGAGTTACTCGTTGGCACCAGATTGGGATAAAGAGTTGCTAGTGTCGCCTCATACGATTTGAGCAATTTGAGATGGGCCGGGCGTGGAGGTTTGATAATAGGTAGTATTCTACGATCATCTGCTTCGCGTTCAACCAGTATAATCGCATCAGCTTCATACGCAATTTGCTCATCAGCAAGCACTCGAAGCCCTTCATCCTGCAATCCACCTTCATCACCAACGCGATACTTGCGTGTGAGGTGACCAATGAGAATAACATGGAAACCAGCCTGTTTCAGCTCAGTTAATTCCGTGTAAATAGACTGCATATTACGATTGACTGATGCATGCTCGTCATAGGTGATTTGTGTCTTGCGGTCGGTCTCGGCACCGGCGCGCTGTTGAGCATGTGCGCGCATAGCCTGAAAAACCTTTGAGATAGAGTCGAGGACGACCGTATCACCTGGCTTTCCTGCCTTGCGAATTTCACCCATAGCTTCTAAAAGTGTACGCAACGAGAGCGATTGCATCACTTGAATACGCCGATGGATGCCAGATTTTCCTGCCAGGTTTTGAGCCGCACCCTCTGTATCTAAGATCCAGAGCGTCCCACTGCGTCGTGCACTACAGGCGAGATGTGATTTTCCAACACCAGCTTGTCCGGTTAAAATGTAAAGGCTTCCTGTCTCTAATTCGTCCAGGCGTTGAAACATTACAATTTCCTCCTCTGAATGGACCTAGACGGCGGTTTCATTGTATACTTTATACAGGTGTGTATATCCATTGGAACTATTTTAGCACACACGTTCTATTTTGTAAAGATGTTAGAGTCGTTGTCAAGATTCTGGCAATCTGGTATGATAACATAACGGTATTTTGACAATGGGCGGGAGTTCGGTTTATGGGTTCCATCTATCCTCCAACATCTAATTTGATACACCTTCATCAACAACTCGGTCTGGAACTCGCACAAGTTAAAGATGTTGCTGGAGTGGTGCAGTTGTGCCTCAGATTTGTTAACAGTCACCTTCATCCACAGGTCTGTCAAATCGTTTGGAATGCAGACTCTGGTCCATATGTCCTGAATGATATAGAGAACGAATTACTTTTCATGCCAGACCAATCACAGTTGGAATGGCTTGCTACTGGTGAATTCGTATACATAGAGGATGCCCATATATGCTGTGTTCCATTTTGTGTAGAAGGTAAACTAGTTGGGTGGATGAACCTGGAAGGGTTACAATGGAATGCTGAAAGCCTACCTCCGTTAGTGATTCTGTCAACACAAGTTGCGCCAGTCTTAGCACTGTTTAAGGCACGCACAACTGTAGACCGGGAAGCCCATGTTGCTCAATTGAACACATTTGCTGAGATTAGCCATTTGGTGAGTGGAACCCTTGATCTAGATGCATTGATGGATGCCATCTACAAAGCTGTATTACGTGTAATCCAGGTCCATGACTTCTATATTGCATTGTACAATCCGATCACTGATGCTCTTGAGCTTACCTACTCTATCTACAATGGTCATCGGAATCATCCAGTGGCAAGCTGGATGCCTAACCAGGGATTGACCCGTATTTTGGTTGAGACACGTGCACCACTGTATACCGATAACTATGAGGATGAATGTATTCGTCGAGGTATTTTACCAGCTACTGCTAACAATTTTCCTTTTGGCGAAGCATGGCTCGGCGCTCCTCTCTTTGCGAATGATCGGTTTGTTGGAGTTCTGATTGTAAGTAGCACAAAGAAGGGCTTCCGTTATGATGCTACTGATGCAGATGCTTTATTTGCTATTGGTACCCAGGTAGCTGTTGCGATTGAAAACGAACGACTCTATCGTCGTAGTGAGACACAAGCCCGTCAGCTAGCCACCTTGAACCATATCACACGCACGATTACGTCATCCCTTGATCCTAAGCATGTTCCCTCACTGATTATGAAACAAGTTAGTGAATTGTTGGATGTAGAGGAAGGTTCACTGCTGCTGATTGATGAAAACACCAATGATCTGGTTTTTGCATATACGAATGGTCGGATTGGCCCACAACTGCTGGGGCAACGCCTCCCTCGCGGTACTGGTGTGGCTGGTTATGTTGCTATCGAGGGAAAATCGGTTATTGTCAATGATGCACAACACGATAACCGCTTCTATGCTCATACAGATCAGGAAACTGGATTTCAAACACGGAACATCCTCGCAGTACCTCTTCGTGGTGTAGTAGGAATTCAGGGTGTCATTGAGGTCTTAAACCGCCGAGATGGACGCACCTTTACTGAAGATGATCGGTTCTTGTTAGAAGCAATTGCTGATCAAGCTGTCATCGCTCTCGAGAACGCACAACAGTTTGCCCAGGTTGATCAGGCACTAGCATGGCGTGCCCAGGAATTGACTCGTTCCAATGAAATGCTGCAACATAATCTGCGAAGCTTGACTGCTCTCAATGCCCTGGGCATGGCCATTAATACCTCTCTTCGCAATGCGAATGAAATCTTTGGTATGACTGCCCATGGTGTTGTTGAGATAACAGGGGCAGTTGGGGCGAGCATTCTCATAAACGATGATGATACTATCCGTATGCAAAATGCGGTCGGTATTCCACAACCACTCAGCGCGATTGAGCCGTTTGTCGAACGTGTACTACGCACAAATCGTCCAGAGGTAGTTTTGTGTGATCACCTGGAAAGTGCACGATCAGTATTGGCGGTACCACTACGTGCGACCCGACGGACTCTCGGCGTTTTATGTGTCTACTTTGCCGATCAAGCTTCGCATCCATCAGACCAGGAAACAGTAGTCTTGTTTGCCACACAAGCTGCCGCTGCTGCTGAAAGTATTGAATTGTTCAATGCAGTACGTAGCGCTCGTGATCAAATGGCGTCTATTCTCGCCTCAACCCGTGAAGGCATTCTGCTCATTAGTGCCAATTCCGGCATAGCAATCGCCAATGCGGCTCTCTCACAACTGTGTGGTATCTCTGGCAATCTACTCGATTATACGAATGTATTTCATTTTCTTGCTGCATGGCAAGAGATGGCAGATTATGCGGCTGATGAGTGGGAAGCACTGAAACGTGGCATTGATACCGTTATGCGTGGACATCTTTCGGTTGTTGCTGGCGAATTGAGTGTTACTGCTAGCAGCAAATTCTCACTAGAGTGGACAGTGTTGCCAGTGTTGGGGAGCAAATCCAATCAGGGCAGTATCATCCTCGTGTTACGTGATATTACAGAGGCCAAGGCCACCGAACGCATCCGTGAAGATTTGACTCATATGATGGTCCATGACCTCCGGGCCCCATTGACGAGTGTCATTGCGTCAATTGAGTTACTTTCGGATGATGTGACTGGTAAAATCAATCCAACGCAACAAAATATTCTTGATATTGCACTGGCAAGCTCTAATCAAATGCTTGCAATGGTTGACACGCTATTAGACATTAATCGTCTTGAAAGTGGCCACATGCCGCTGGAACTCTCTTTCTTCAAGATGGGAATGGTGTCTGTACGTGCAGCTGAACGACTCGGATCACTTGCGCATGAACGCAAGATTACGATAGAGGAAGATATTGCAGATGATCTTCCTGATATCTATGCTGATGAGGCTTTAATTACACGTGTACTACAGAATTTACTTGGTAATGCGATTAAATTTGGTCGTCGTCGAAGTACCGTAGTCATACACGCAAGACTCATTACCCCGTCGGATTCATTAACATCAGCAAGTCGCAAAAAGAAGCGAACATCGCGCATCGAAAACAAACAAAACATGCAACAGACAGCCGCCATCCGTATTGAAGTCCGTGATCAAGGTGTTGGTATTGCTACTGAAGATCAAGAGAAGATCTTCACCAAGTTTGGACAGGTTGGTGAGCGTCGTGGCGGCAATGGGTTAGGACTCACATTTTGCAAGCTAGTTGTGGAAGCGCATGGTGGTCAGATCGGTGTTGAGAGTATCCCTGGAGAGGGGAGTACGTTCTTTTTTGTCCTACCAGTTGTAACAAACCTGCATATTCTGCCTCATACTACCACCTGATAAGTGACTAAATATGTATTTCCAGTCCTTCATAGGCAGCATGTGTTTGGGGGAAAATACCTCTTGCATGCCGTTCCATCGCAGCGATGGTTTCGTCATCGTAGCTAGGATCGTGATGAAATAAAATAAGCTGTCGGGCATTACTTGCCTGGGCTACTGCACATGCCATCTCTGGTGTACTATGGCCCCATCCCTGTTTGGGTCTTTTAGGATCAGCGTAGTCCTCAAGCAAATATTGCGAGTCGTGAATCAGGACATCTGCGTTCTGTGCAAATGAAATAAGCCGTTGATCTGTCTCGATATATCCCTCAGTATCAGTCGCGTACACAATCGATTTTCCGCACCATGTTACACGATAAATATGCACTCCATTTTTAGGATGGGCATAACTATGATACGTCTGAATATAGATATGTTCAGAAGATAACTCAATCTCATCACGATACCGATTATGAATATGGATATCGGACGTCTCAGGATTGATTAACACAACGTCCGTATCCGTAAGATTGTGCATGTTTTTGAGCGATGCCAATTCATCAAGGGTGATGGGGAAACTAGGTGGGAGCATGGCTTGTGCCAGTGTGTGTTGGAGATCATTTTCAAACACTTTGGGTCCAAAGATATGGAGAATGTTGGTACCAATATAGGCTGGTTCAAAGAATGGGAAACCCTGGGTGTGATCATGATGCATATGGCTAAATAACATGATGGCAGAGATCGATTGCTTGCCTGCAGCACGGCTGCGTTGCATCAGATCGCTCCCCAGATTGATAATACCGGTACCTGCATCCAGAATAATCGTCTGCGTTCCCAATTGCAGCTCAATACACGATGTGTTTCCGCCATAACGAACGGTTTGTTGTCCTGGTACCGGATAACTCCCGCGTACACCCCAAAAGCGAATAATGAACTTGTCCATCGTCAAACTGGCCCCCTGGTAATCTGGTTTTCCTGTGTCAGTACTTGCCTAACATTCAGCAATAAATGACTGAGCCTTATGGCGTTATCCAGGTGTGGAGTGCTTCAACAAGTAAACGGACGCCTGAGCCTGTTGCACCTTTTTGATGATACGCTTTGATCGGATGATCCGTCATAGCTACGCCAGCAATGTCAAGGTGGGTCCAGGGGTAATCACCGACGAAGTGTGAAAGAAATCCTGCAGCAGAGAGGGCGCCCCCTGGGCGACCACCGGTATTCTTAACATCTGCCACATCACTATCCATGAGCTTCTTGTAAGCATCCCACAGTGGCATACGCCACACACGCTCACCAGTTTGGTCCCCGGCTTGGGTCAGTCGCTGTACCAAATCATCACTATTACTCATCATTCCCATCGCATGGTGTCCTAATGCTACCACAATGGCACCTGTCAGCGTAGCAAGATCGATAATAGCATCAGGGTTATAACGTTGGGCATAAAACAGTGCATCTGCAAGTACGATTCGCCCCTCAGCATCTGTATTAAGCACTTCTACAGTTTTACCACTCAGAGTGGTAATAATATCGCCTGGTTTGTACGCGGTGCTGCTTGGCATATTTTCCGCAGCACTAACTAAACCAACGACATGAAGCGGTAGTTTTAGCGTACTAATTGCACGCATTGTTCCAAATACTGCCGCGGCGCCACCCATATCGCTCTTCATGGCATCCATTCGTTCAGCAGGCTTGATTGATATACCGCCAGTATCAAAGGTGATGCCCTTTCCAACCAGACAGATCGTCGGAACATCGGTCAGCGTTGCACCATGCTCCATGACAATAAAGCGAGGTGGCTGAATGGAACCTTGTCCTACAGCTAGAATACCACCAAATCCCTGTGCACGAAGCTCGTCCAAACCCATAACCGTGACATCGAGATCGAATTCCTGTTCAAGTGTGTGAGCTACTTCGCCAAGTTTCGCAGGTGTGATATCGTTTCCTGGTCCATTGACAAGATCACGTGCAAGCATGACACCCTGAGCAATGGATTCGCCGACCTGTACACCCTCTTCTAACTGTGAATCAGTCTGCGCTGCCAGAAGCGTAAGTGTGCGAACAATATGCTGGTTGAGCGCTGTTAAATCGGTTTTGTGTGCAAGAAAACGATAGAGGCCTAAAATACTCCCCTCAGCTATAGCTCGTGCATAGGTATCTGTTGAAAGAGAACTATCAGGACTTGCAAAAAAACTATATTCTGTAACCTTCAATTCGTGAGCCTTTTGGGCTGCTAGAGAAGCAATCTCACAGAGATTATCTGCCGTGAATTGATCACGTTTCCCCAGACCGATTAAGAGGAGACGACGGGAGGCTAGTGCACCACGAGGATAGACCAACAGACTTGTTTTGAATTCACCCGACCAGTCTTCGGCTTCAAATAAGGTAGTAATCTCGGCAGGAATTGGTTCATCCTGCCATATACCATACACAAGTAAGGGGGTATCATACGTGAGATAATCACCAGACGCGACTCTAATGTCCATAGAAATCCTCTATCATCAATAAGCTAGTGCGAAGCGATATGCCACATGTGTGGGTCTCCACCTTCTTGCAACATGCACAGCAGTGTATGTGTGGTACAGGCGAGAGCCTATCGTATCGTGTGTCAATGCCTCAAAGAATATTCGTGGCTTTGATTATAGCATATTCATTACAGGGCAATGTCTCATATTCAGAGGAGTAATGAGGGCCGGAAATATCCTCACATTACCTGATATTTGCGCTAATACGCATCTAACAGTCGACTAGCATGCATCTAATATTGCACCAATGGTCATCTAACACTAACATCATATACTAATAAACAAGTCGATGAGACAACATTCAAAAACAAAAGTTTTGTTGTAACCACTTTTGAAAAACACATTCGGAGGTTATGATGTCAAACTTAATGCGATTAAATCCGGCCCGCGATATGCTTACACTGCGTGATGCAATGAATCAGCTGTTCAATGAAAGCTTTGTGCCATCACGCGAAAATGGGAATTGGGCATTTCCGCTTGATCTGTATGAAACTGAAGGTAATTACACCGCACGTTTGGTAACACCAGGTTTGGCCGCAGAACAGTTAGAAATCAATTGGGAAAATAACGTCTTATTTGTGAAAGGGCAAATTGAATATTTACAGTTGGAAGGTCGCCCTCTGGTTCAAGAGCAACGTTCAGGAACATTCAGCCGTGCCATTCAGTTCCCTGCATCGGTCAATACAGAAGGAATTGAAGCGAACCTGAAAGACGGCATTCTGACCATTGTCGTGCCTAAGAGTGAGACTGCCCGCACGAAGCGAATCAGCATCAACACAGTTTCATAGATTTTACAGTTCGCTGAATAAAACCCTGGTTGTGTGTACAACCAGGGTTTTTGTGTATGCTATGAGACTATGGGAAACCAACACATACTACTTACTCATCCAAGCGTTGCGTTGTTGCTGGCGATGATGGCATTGATGGAGTTTGTGTTGGTGGATTGGTGTGAACTGCCCCATTCTGTATTTGTCCTAACCCATCCATAAACACTTTTAATGTGTCTACAGGTAGTGGGAAGATAATGGTGCTGTTCTTTTCAACGGCGACCTCTGTGAGGGTCTGAAGATAACGCAATTGTAGGGTTACTGGCTCTTTGGCAATGACGTCGGCAGCTTGTGCTAGCATCACTGAAGCTTGTTTCTCACCTTCAGCATGAATAACTTTGGCCCGCTTCTCACGTTCAGCCTCAGCTTGCTTGGCCATCGCACGCTGCATTGTTTGGGGAAGTTCCACATCTTTGACTTCGACAATGGTTACCTTAACACCCCACGGCTCAGTTTGTTCGTCAATAATCTTTTGCAGTTTTTCGTTAATGGCCTCTCGACGTGCAAGCAACTCGTCAAGTTCGACCTGACCAACGACACTTCGCAAGGTGGTTTGAGCAATCTGAATGGTAGCCCGGATGTAATCCATGACCTTGACCACAGCCAGGTTTGGATCAACAACCATGAAGTACAACACGGCATTGACTTTGATTGTTACGTTGTCAAGTGTAATCACCTCTTGTGGTGGAATATCCATCGTGATAACGCGAGTGTCTACTCGTACCATCCGCTCGAAAATGGGTATCAGAAAGAAGATACCTGGGCCACGTGCCCCCACCAAACGTCCTAGCCGGAAGACCACACCCCGCTCATATTCAGGCACAATCTTAATGGCTGAGAGTGCTACCATCAGGACAACAAAGCCCAATACCGCCAGACAAATAAATAAAGGAGCCATAACCATACCTTTCAGGTTTACTAATGTTTCGAAAAAGTTATGTATCTAGTATATTTTCCCTTTGTACTGCGTCATACTTTTACCTTATTCTTCGTTCCCTTCATCAATTCGTTGAACAACCAACCGCAAATTCCGCATGGATGTTACTTTCACCCAATCACCGTTCTCAACAACGCCGTTTTCACTTACTGCTCGCCAAAGCGCACCATCGACAAACACCATTCCATCGGGATCAAGCCGCTGTCGCACTTCTGCGAGCTGTCCAATGAGCCCCTCTTGGCCAGTAGTGACTGGACGACGACGAGCACGAAGTGCGAGCCAAACTCCCAATGCGGCAACTGACCCCAGCGAGAGTACAATCAGAATGATGGCCCACACAGCGATACCAGTTCCAGGCGCCTGGGCAGGATCAATCAGATTGAGTGCGCTGACCACGACGAGCGCCAGTCCAGCAACGGTCAATCCGCCATGTGATGTCACAAAAAACTCTGCCCCAATGAGCGCCAGTGCCAATAATAGTAACAACATAGCCCACCACTGGATTGGTAAAACGATAAACCCGGCTAATGCCCCAATGAGCAATATCCCTCCGATGCCTGCAAAAACGGATGTACCAGGAATGGTCAGTTCGATATAAATAGCGATTGCGCCAAGTATCAGAAGGACAAAAGCAATCGTTGGTGTAGCAAGGGCAAGTCGAAAACTTTCCCATAGGGTCAGATTGATTGGTGTTGTTGTACGACCCTGCGTTTGAAGGGTCACAGGTGAGCCATCCGAAAGATTTACGGTTCGGCCTTCTAATAGTGTCAGGAGCTGATCCTGATCAGCCGCAATAACATCAACAGCTGGTGGTTCAAGATTAATAGCCTGTTCGTTAGTCAGGATAGCACCATCACGCACGGCTTGTTCGAGCCAATCTGTATTGCGTCCCTGCGCAGTATTCCATGTACGAAGTTGATCGGTTACACTATCGAGAACCAGGTCTTGTGTCTGCTGCGATAGGGTCTCATCCACCTCCGCAAGGGGATACGGGCTTCCAAAAGAAGTATCTGGCGTCATTGCACCGATATGAGCGGCGCTGAGAAAAAATGTCCCAGCGGCACCTGAGTCCGTTCCAGCCGGAGTAATATAGATAACTACCGGAATCTGGGCTTCAGCAAGTTCACAGGCAAAAGGACGCATTGCACGGAGTACACCACCCTGGCTACTCATCTCGACAATGAGCGCAGTTGCATCCGAAGACTCAGCCTGTTGGAGTGCACGCCGCATATAATTGATCGTCACCGAGGTGACAGGTCCCTGTATATCGATAGTGTAAATGGGACCATCACCAGTCTGAGCAGTCGCCTGTCGCGTTGTTCCACTCGCTATGGCACACAAAAGCAGGGTTAACGCTGCAACCTGCCAAAGAAATCGAATCACAAGTGTATCCTTCTGCCCAATATACTTTTGGGTATTCTAAACTGTGTGTATGTACGATACTGGTTACACAATACATGATAGCGCGAATCGTTGAGCAATGCCAACTTTATGTGATTATTCTTTTGATGGGGGTGAGTCAGGCGATGGTTCTGTTGGTGATGCACGTTCGACAAAGCGCTTAACGCGTCGTTCAAAGGTTGAGCGCGGGAGCATAACCCTGCGGTTGCATTGCATGCAACGAATACCAATTTCTGCACCAATACGCACTACTTGCCACGTATCACCACCACATGGATGTTTTTTACGCATCTGTACGACATCATCAAGTTGGATATCAAGTGGTTTCGCAGGCATGGCTGTTTGGTGTCCTGTATCCAATCTATCTATGAAGCACTTTACGAAAAAGAAAGCTCGACTGGGTGTATCCGAGTGTTTCATAAAACGTATGCACTGCTGTTCGCTGGGCATTGCTGCTAATCTCAATACCATAACAACCAGCGTTTCGTGCCAATTCTTCAGCGGTTTCAAGGAGTTGTCGGCCAATACCCTCTCGTAGACGCTGCTCATCGACGACAATAGCTGTAATCTGTGCGAGTGGGCCCTGTTGATGAATCAGGGCTGGAATAATGTGAAGTGCGGCAACCCCAACAATTTGCTCCTGCTCTTCTGCCACGAGAATCTGGTCCAGTCCAGTTGCTTCGACTCGCCCCAAGCGTGTCATCACAGCTACAGGGTCGGTGGGATATCCAAGTTGGCCCAACAACATGGCAATATCGGATGAGTCGTCGCGGCTGGCTGGTCGTATCCAAATATTACTGGTCATATGTTTTTGCTTGATCCCATAATTGTATGAGTTCATCAATAGATATCGATGCCCAATCTTGGTGAGGACGATGTTGTTCAACATAGGCAAAACGACGGCGAAATTTGATATTGGCAGCACGTAACGCAGTCTCCGCATCAACCTGTAACCAGCGTGCCAACACCACTGTTGCAAATAACAGATCGCCAAGCTCTTCCTCTATTCGTTGTGTATGTGCTGGGTCATCGTGGCGGGTGACTGCCATAATCTCCTGGACTTCGGCCAGTTCTTCGGCCACTTTGTTCCACACATCCTGTACATCTGGCCATTCAAAGCCAACTTTCGCAGCTTTACGACTAATCTCTTGTGCGGTGGCTAGTGCTGGTAGACTCACAGGAATACCATCAAGAGTCCCACGAGTTGTCTGCCCTTTCGCTGCACGTTCCGCCTGTTTAATAGCTTCCCAATTGACAAGAACATCATCGGTCCCATTGACATTGGTGCTACCAAAAACATGTGGATGGCGACGGATGAGTTTACTCGCAATATGATGATAGACATCGCCAATCTGAAAGTTTCCGGCTTGTCGTGCCATTTCACTATGCATTAATACAGCTAACAGCAGATCTCCAAGCTCTTCGGCTAATGCGTCCATATCATTGTTGGTAATCGCCTCAAGCACTTCGTGGGCCTCTTCAAGCAACTCCGACTGGAGTGAGTGATGGGTCTGCTCACGATCCCATGGGCAGCCATAGGGCCCCAACAGACGTGCTGCCACCAGCACCGGGCCGTCTGCACTGTGCAAATCGTCAAGTGGCTCAAGCGGTGGCAGATAGAGACAAGTATCGTTTGTATATGTATGCTCAGTTAGTTGCGCCAATGACATATCCATTGTAATCTGTTTACCTGCTGTAGCCTCCACAAGCACAACTGCATGTTTAGCTGGATAGCGTAGGAGCAATGCTGCTTGCACCTGTTTGACTATCTCGTTGTTTGTGATACGACAGAGCAATGCTGGTTGTGTTGGCACAAGTGGAAAGGGTAACAACGGTGGTGTATAAGTGCCAGCACCCTGAGTTTCTGCCCACGCCCGTGAATCAGTTGATGTATCCGATTGTTGCGCTACAAACTTCACACCATAGTAAGATGGTACGAAAACGTTGGCATCAAGAATCTGCAACCCATGTTCAAGTGGGTCTAGATTAAGTATGGTAAGTACATGTACCAACCATACCGATGATGGTGTATTTGTCTCGTGTCCAGAAGTATTTGTCATTTTTATTTATGGTTACTTTACTTTTTTGTTGGCATAAGCATACCGTAGAATTATGTGTGTGTCCAGAGTTGAGTGACTCAATGCCTTACATTTGTAGCTCTGGAACAAGCTAAGAGCCAACCTCGCATTGAGAGGTTAGCTCTTTTAATAGAATGAAAACGTTAGTAAATGCTTCCCTTCGAAGAGACAAGGTCTCCATTTTCGACAGAGATTCGGTAAAAAGTACCACCATCACCTTCCCATGTGACCAAGTCAAACGACCCCGAACTGGTAATGTGATACACTTCCACATCACGATAGATTAGCGGGGTATCTGGCTCGCACTGTTCAGGTCTACCAGGGGTTCGCAAAAAATAGGCACCACCGTTTCCGCGTAGTGATGCATAGCCATCCTGGTCAATGAGGACCGCCGTCTCTTCGTCAATACCGATACCAAAAGCCTCTGACATCCAGTCGTCTTCAACTAAACGTGCAAGGAATCCAGTCAGGCGTCCCATGCGATCTCGCTCACGAAAATGACTGTCGGTAATGACTGCTCCTAGATATGGAAGTTTGAGAAAATCTCGTTCAAAGGTCATATGACGATTGTATGGGTCAGCAAGCGCTTCGTCTGAGTACACCGTGTCGTTCTCTGCGGAAAAGCTAAATTCCCCCATCACAGCCAGCCCCGCACTGGTTCCACCAATTGGCACTCCTCGTTGGGTAAGTGCCTGGATAGCATCCTCAACAGGGGTATCTTTCCAGTAACGGAGATAGTTCCACTGATCACCACCTGCCATAAAAAGCGCTTCTGCACCCATAATAATGTCAACGACGTTCTGATCGTATGCAGCATCACGCTCATGAAAGACAATCGTTTCGACCGAATCAACCTCACCAAGATCGTCAATGTACAGGTTGTATTCATCACTTCCTGAGGCTCGGATAACGACGATATCGCCACTTTCTGCGTTGCTGATCAGCCATTGGAATGCCTCGTCAACATTTGGCCCGCCACCCATGAGCATAAGCCCACCACTGGTATTCCGTTCCACATCACCCGGATTGCCGGTGACGTAGTAGTCGTAATCCTTTTTTGCGGATGCAGATGTAGGCAGTATCGTAAACGATAGAATAATTCCAACTAATACTACTCTAGTGTACACGCGTATGGCCTCCATAACGATTTCCTCCTAACAATCTATTGTGGATACAAGAAGGAGATGGAGATAGGTATGTGCAACAGCCGTGTTGTATAGACACAAATTAACGCCGACGACTATGTTGAACTGCGACAAACAGTGCTGCCACCACCGCTAGTGCACCAAATCCGGCCATCCAGACCGGGAGTGGATCGGGTCGAATACGGCCCTGATTGCGTTGTCGTTCAGCTTCGGTTGCAGGCGTTGGTGTTGGGCCTACCTCTGTGTCAGGTGTTGGTGTCTCCACTTGTGCTATGTATTCAAGTGTAGATGTGTTTCTGGCTAACGTCAGAGAAAGATTATTGTGGACCGAAACCTGTTCCCCATTGATATGTACTGAAGATGGGGTTATTGGTATGTTCGTTTGGTCGAATGTGAGGCCAGAAAGTACCACTAATAGTATAACCGTTATGTACGGGTGGTGAGTTAATAGAATGCGCATCATATTCCTCGTGCGTATTACGTGTTTCGAGAGCACCACGCAGCCTGTTGCCAGAACCGTGAACCGCAATGATCACAACAAAAACCATAAGCCCCGAAATAACTAGCATCCAGGGAGCGGTTCTCATTTGGCGTGGTGCATTTGCCCGCATGTTACCTCATGTTGGTGTAAGATGCTGCAGATCATGACGGTAAGAAATTGCTTATAACATTCCAAACAGTTAAAAGAATGTCAAGTCCCCGTTGACATCTTTCGCGTATATGCTACAATCGACACAATTCCAAGTGGTGGTTTGCTATCCTCAATGACGCGTAACAATCTATGCTTGTCCCATGTAGCACGGGCATTGGTTGGAATGAATAGACACACCCATTATTTTTGGTAACTGAGCCAATGATGATTTTATTTCATTGCACTATTCCATGGGGAACCATGGGGATTTGATGGGTTCGACACGATAAGCACAAGCCAATATGTTTTGGCCTATCTGGAGCTTGTCGTTAGTTATAATGAAGGTGTATTCATGCGATCACGAATGATGACCCTGTTCATTGGGCTACTCATCCTGGTACTTGCCGGATGTGGACCGCAGGCCGAGGAAGCCGATGCTCCAGCAGATGCAGATCTGGCAGATGCCGCGACACCTGAACTTGAGATTCCGACAGAAGCCCCCCCAGAAATTGTAGAAGAGCCGTCGGAAGAAGAAACACCAGAAGAAGCGGCTGAGGAAGACGCAACCGATGCGCCGACTGAAGCATCTGAAGGCGGTGCCGAGACAGGTGCGCCAGCAGAAGAGGAAGCAGCACAGGGAGCCGCTGGCGAAAGACTACAGGCGATTATTGACCGAGGTGAACTTATCTGTGGCATCAATGGCGGTCTTCCTGGTTTTAGCAATCTGGAGGCTGATGGGAGTTTCTCCGGTTTTGATGTCGATTTCTGTCGTGCTGTAGCAGCAGCGATTCTTGGTGACCCTGAAGCTGTTGAGTACCGCCCGTTGAGCGCACAGGAACGCTTTGCCGCCGTCCAATCCGGTGAGATCGACGTGTTGTTCCGTAACACCACCTGGACCCTTGACCGTGACACATCAAACTCACTCGACTTTGGCCCGGTGACGTTCTACGATGGCCAGGGCATTATGGTCCAGCAGGACATTGGCGTAACTGATCTGGAAGGTCTTTCTGGTGCTACGATCTGTGTGCTGAGTGGTACCACAACTGAGCTTAATCTGACCGACCAGTTCCGCGCATTGGGGATTGAGTTTGAGCCACTGACCTTTGAAGAGATCGACCCAACGTATCAGGCGTATGACGAAGGGCGTTGTGATGCTGTTACCAGTGACCGCTCACAGCTTGTCTCACGGCGCACAACCCTCAGTGAGCCTGATGCCCATGTCATCCTTGATGCAGTCCTCTCGAAAGAGCCGCTTGCTCCTGCCGTTGCTCAGGGAGACAGCCAGTTACGCGATGTTATCTCCTGGGTTGTCTACGCAACCATCCAGGCCGAAGAGTTTGGTATTGACTCCACCAATATCGACACCTTTGCCGACTCTGAAGATCCCACTATTGCACGATTGTTAGGGCAAGAAGGTGAGTTGGGGGCTGCACTTGGTTTACCCAACGACTTTGCCGTGAGCGTTATCTCCAATGTTGGAAGCTACGGTGAAATCTACAACCGTAATCTCGGACCCGACACAAGTTTTAATCTAGATCGTGGATTAAATGCACTCTGGACCGAAGGAGGTCTGTTGTATTCGCCACCATTCCGATAGTGACAGCAGTACTTGATTCGCAAGGGCGCACTATAGTGCGCCCTTCGTTGCATAGACAAAACAGCCCGTGCGAGGCGGGCGGGAGGGCTCATGGGGGAAGTATCCATCGAAAGATCCGTATCACAGCGCCCCCCCTTCTGGCGTGATGTGCGTGTTATTGCTATCTTTGGGCAGATTATTTTTATCTTGATTGTTTCGCTCGTAGCGGGTTTTCTCTATGCCAATGTCACGAGCGGACTGGACCGCCTTGGGGCTACAGCTGGATATGGGTTTATGGATCGGACTGCTGGTTTTGAGATTAGTCTGACACCCATTACATATAGCCCAACAGATAGCTACTGGCGAGCATTCCAGGTTGGTGTCGTCAACTCTATCAGCGTTATCATTATTGGTATTCTATTGGCCTCATTGGTTGGTATTGTCGTTGGTATATCCCAGTTATCAAGCAATTGGCTGGTTTCCAAGATGGCACAAACGTTTGTGGCTATTTTTCGGAATATGCCATTGCTGGTGCAGTTGTTTTTTTGGTATCAGGCGGTCTTTCTCAGTTTGCCCCGTGTGCAAGAGGCTGTTGTATTTCTTGGCCCAACGTATCTGAGCATTCGCGGTGTGTCGATGGCTGGTCCAATTCCGGGCGATACTTTCTCCCTCTGGTTGGGCTTTGTTGGTGTGGGTCTGGTCGTGAGTTGGGGTGTATCGTATTGGCTCAAACGGACTCAGGATCAAACAGGCCGTCAGTCGCCACGCTTCCTTATTACCTGCGCTATTGTCCTAACAACCGCTGTTCTAGGCATTGTTGTGCTGCAGCCCTCTCCCCTCATGTGGAGTGTGCCGGAACGTACCGGGTTCAATTTCACTGGTGGTATCCGCCTCTCACCTGAGTACGCAGCATTGTTGATTGGCCTCGTAGCCTATACCGGAGCCTATATTGCTGAAAATGTGCGTGCAGGTATTCAAGGTGTCTCCAAAGGTCAGACAGAAGCAGCACGTGCGCTTGGGTTGTCCTCAGGACAAAGTATGCGGTTGGTCATCTTGCCACAGGCGCTGCGTATTATTATTCCGCCGACGACCAATCAGTATCTCAATCTGGCAAAAAACTCCAGTTTAGCCTTTGCGATTGCATACCCAGACCTGTTTGCGGTTGCCCGTACCATTTTTAATCAGACAGGCCAAACCGTACAAATAATTGGTTTGATTATGGTGAGTTATTTGATCATTAGCTTGGTCACATCGGTGTTGATGAATCTGTACAACCGTAGTGTACGATTGGTGGAGAGGTAGGCCATGACAACAACTCCTGAACTCATTGAGCGACCATATGAGCGGATCACTCCATTGAAATGGCTCCGTATCAATCTCTTTAGTTCGTGGTTCAACGGTGTTCTTACCTTTGTGTGTTTGGCACTCATATATCTCATATTGAGCCCGTTGTTGACCTGGATCTTCACACAGGCTAACTGGGATGTGGTCACAGTGAACCTGCGGCTGTTTATGATTGGCCTGTTTCCAGTTGAGCAAGTTTGGCGGATTTGGGTGTGTGTGGCATTGGTCACTAGCTTGCTCGGTTTAAGCTGGGGTATCTGGCCACAAGTGGTTCGCGGCGTTGCTGTCGCCTATGGATGTGCCCTAATTATGTTAGCCCTACTGCCATTCAGTGGCATGACGCGTATATCTTTACTTGTATGTGGATTGCTCATTTTTGGTGGCTTTTTTCTTGGCCGTCAATTTGCTGCTCAGAGCCGCTGGGTGGTTATTGGCTGGATTCTTACATTGCCCTTTATTGTGTATTTTCTGCGTGGGTTCGGTATCCTACTGCCAGTAATTGAGACTCGTGAGTGGGGTGGTTTGCTCCTCACCATGATTCTATCGATTACTGGTATTGTCTTTTCTTTCCCGCTTGGAGTGCTCCTCGCAGTCGGTCGGCGCAGTTCTCTTCCGGCCATTAGCCTCTTCTGCACTGGCTACATCGAATTAATCCGTGGGGTGCCACTCGTGACCATCCTCTTCATGTCACAAATTATGCTGCCACTCTTCATCCCTGGTGGTGAAGCGATTGACTCAATTGTGCGTGCCATCGTGGGCTTTACGCTTTTTACTGCCGCGTATATTGCTGAAAATGTACGTGGTGGGTTACAAGCAGTGCCAAATGGGCAGTATGAAGCAGCACGCGCATTAGGATTGAATCCATTTTTCACGATGTCACTCATTGTGCTACCCCAGGCGTTACGCATCGTCATTCCGGCGAATGTAAGCCAGTTTGTAAGTTTGTTTAAGGACACATCGCTTATTGCGATTGCGAGCCAACTTGATTTGCTGGGGATCGGTCGGGCCGTACTGGGGCAGGAAGCCTTTCTAGGGCTCCATGCAGAAGTGTTTGTATTTGTGGCGGCAATGTATTGGGTTTTTGCCTTCTCAATGACCTATGTCAGCCGCCAACTTGAAGCCGCACTTGGTGTAGGCAAACGATAAATATCGATATACATCACAGATATGGGGACGCTTATGAGTACCAATGGACATACTGAATCGTACTTAGAACAGGATATCATTGTCTGTGAAAACGTACATAAATGGTATGGCGATTTTCATGTGTTAAAGGGTGTGAGTGTTACCATCAAAAAGGGCGAAGTCATTGTTGTCTTTGGCCCATCTGGTTCAGGTAAATCAACCTTTATTCGCTGCATCAATCGTCTGGAAGACCATCAGCGTGGGCAGATTATCGTTGATGGCATCGAGCTTACGAACGATGTTCGCAACATCGAAGTCATTCGCAGCGAGGTGGGGATGGTCTTCCAACAGTTTAATCTGTTTCCCCACCTGACGGTTATACGGAATATCACACTTGCACCAACCTGGGTTCGCAAATGGCCCAAACGCCGTGCCGAAGATGTGGCAATGGAGTTGTTAGAGCGGGTTGGTATTCCTGAACAGGCACATAAGTTTCCTGGACAGCTTTCTGGTGGGCAGCAACAACGTGTAGCGATTGCACGAGCATTGGCAATGCAGCCGCGTGTGATGCTTTTCGATGAACCAACCTCTGCGCTTGCTCCTGAGATGATCAAAGAGGTGCTCGATGTGATGTACGAGTT
>JBCDFA010000118.1:0-20009 GCA_039178835.1 Chloroflexota bacterium | reverse complement strand
TGAGTATCCATCTGCTGATATTCAGTACAGCCCCGCACATTTCAATGATTGGGTGACAACAATCGTTGAGCATCTGACAGGGCACCATCCCCACCTTACCCTACCATTGGATCTCCAAGCAACCGCATTCCAACGACAGGTGTGGGATGTGTTACGCACCATTCCCTATGGCCAAACCGCCTCATACAGCGAGGTGGCCCGTAAGCTAGGGCAACCCAAAGCAACACGTGCCGTCGCCCGAGCCTGTGCCACCAATCCCGCTGCGCTGGTCATTCCCTGTCATCGAGTTATACGCGAAGATGGTGGACTTGGCGGCTACCGCTGGGGCATTGAGCGTAAGCAGGCCATCCTTGCTGCCGAGTCGAACCATCAACCACATGTAGAGTCAGAATAGACCGTAACGGCTACTTTGTCGATTAAAACTGACCATACGCTTTCTCGATCTCAAACTCGTAGATCAGCCGCTTCTCTGTGACCATCGCCTGGAGATATTCATCAACATCATCGGGCTCACCTGCCAGAATACGGTAGAGAGCGAGATTGAGCTGCGGTGCGTCTGGCCCATCAAGAATGCGAACAGTGGTGGCAAGGCCAAGCCAATGAAACGCATTACCATCATCGAGAACACAGAGCGTGGCCCGTGGGTCACGCCAAAGGTGTTTGGTCCGCAGCCGCTCCTGCGTCCCTGAGCTCCACAATTTGCCGTCGACTAACCCAAGTGCCACACGAGCGACGTGTGGCCTTCCATCACTTTGCAGCGAGACCATAACCGCTGAGTGATGCTGTTCGAGGAATTCACGTACTCGATCTTCCATCAGAAACCTCCATAGGTTACACAATTGCCACATTTTACTTTATATAGATATAATACAGACATCAAAGTAACACAGAAATAGTTATTATGGAGATGAGCCGAATTGCTTGAACAAGCCTTTGTTCGTTGTATCGAACATATTCACAATTCAACCGTTCAGCTGGTACTCGAATTTGCTGGTGCAGGAAGTCTTGGGCTTTACTGGTTACACAGTGTGGCTGGTTCATCACGAACGATTTTGGAGGCTACCGATCGATACGCAAGTGAGTCGCTCATCGATCTTTTGGGGCACACACCACAGCACTTTGTCTCTCAGGCGACGGCTGAGGCAATGGCTGAACGAGCCTTCCAACGTGCCATGCGTCTGTCTGATGGTGACAGTCATGGCATGGGTGTGGGGTGTACTGCGACTATTGCGACTGATCGGAGCAAACGTGGAGACCACAGTTGCTGGGTCGCTGTTCAAGATCGCAACGGTGTCACCAGTTATGGTGTGACATTGACCAAAGGAGCGCGTGACCGTACAGCAGAAGAGCGCGTTGTCGGACAACTATTAATACAGGCTATCGCCGCAGCCAGCCGCGTGAATGATGATATACCTATTGACCTTATTGGTGGGGAAGCAATCACTACAATATACACCGAAAAACCTGACCCCATTGCACAACTGCTTGATGGCACCGTCCGTTCAGTCATCGTTCAGCCTGATGGACAACGTGTTGCCGACGAACCAGTTCAAGGACTCTTGCTTTCAGGATCATTCAATCCATTACACATTGGGCATGAACAACTTGCTCAGGCAGCTACAACAATGCTCAAAACACCAACATCCTTTGAACTCCCGATCCTTAATGCAGACAAACCACCACTTCACTATGCCGAAATCGAACGACGGTTAGCCCAGTTTCGCTGGCGTTATCCGGTAGTCCTCTCACGTGCACCGCTGTTTGGTGAAAAGGCAACCCTGTTTCCGCATTGTACTTTTGTCATTGGGTACGACACAGCACTCCGTCTCATAGCGCCACACTACTATGGCGGCGAAACACAGCGTGACGAGGCTCTGACACACATTCGAGAACGAGGATGTCAGTTTCTCGTTGCCGGTCGTAAGCAAAATGATAACTTTTATACACTCGCTGAACTTACCATCCCTGTTGGATTTCAGGATCTCTTTATGATGCTCCCCGAAAGTGCATTTCGTGTAGATCTTTCCTCATCGGATATTCGTGAGCAACTGCATAATCAGCGTTAGGAATATATGCACTTCACTAATATTTTTACATCAAATACTTTGAGCTATTTAGTAGCAAAAGTGACAATCTGCTCTCAACTCTATTACTGGTAGGAATCCTCTTTTTTCCTCGTTGTAGTGAAGTTTCCCCTGTGTATGACACTGATTAGAGAGTAAAACACACGACAGAAAGTTCGTCTGAATATAATCTGTCATAGATCCCATACAGAAGCCATATTTCCCTGTCAATAGATTATCGAGGAAGCTATCACTGAAGGTGACTGTTATTCATTTGCAAATTAACTGCCTATGCTATCATGCGGCGATTAGAAACGTATATTGATTTAATCGCTTAGGTAAGGCAAATAGTGGGAGTTTGAGAGCAATACATTTTGAAGGTGACTACATGCATAGTTTTGTTCATCAACGATCAACAATTCACATTTTCTGGGTGATACTAGCCATAGCGGCTATTGTTGTCCCGGCTTGGTTCGTTCATACACAATCGGCATCGGCAAGCTCACGTACCTTTTACATCGACTGCCAAGGGAGTGACTCAGCCAGTGGCACCTCACCTGATAGTGCGTGGCGATCTCTCGAGAAAGCTAATCAGACATCACTGACACCAGGGGACAAACTTCTTTTCAAGCGTGGATGTACTTGGGAAGGTGGATTAACAGCAAAATGGAGTGGCACAAGCAATGAACCTGTTACTATTGGTGCCTATGGAGAGGGGGCATTGCCCATAATCATTGGAGATCGTGTTGCAGTTTCCATCACTGGTCGTTACCAAGTCATTGAGTATCTCGATGTAACAGCCAAAAAGCCCCAGCCATACAGTGGTGCTATACAATGCACTGCACAACCAACAGGATGGCGATCTGGGTTCGCATTCAATGAAGGTTCCCAATACAACACTGTCCAACACAGCCGTGCAACTGGTGTGGTTGCGGGTATTCACTTCAACGAAGGATCGCATAATCGCGCCCTTTACAATGAACTCACCAACAACAATGTGATGTCGCGTAATACCCCTAACGATGGTGATGATGACTCTGGTGCGTGGGGGGTATTGCTCAACAGCGATTACAACGAAATTGCGTACAACACATTCTCAGATAACAGGGCCTGTTCAGAAGATTATGGCGTAGAGGGTGCTTCGATTGAGGTGTACAGAGGTAGTCACAACTATATTCATCACAATACCTCCGTTAACGATACGACCTTTACAGAATTAGGTGGCACACCAACCGATCAGGCAGAAAACAACATTTATGCGTACAATCTCTATGCACCTGTCAACTCACCAACTGGTATCTTCCTCGTTGTACGTGGCGAAAGAAGCAAATGGGGTGCTAATCCAGGAACACAGTTCCACAACAACACTGGCTACTGGGTAGATGTTGGTATCTCGTGTGGTTCAGGATGCAATGAAAACATTCTGCGTGCTCACAACAACATTGTGTGGTCACGCGATGATGCCCGTCGTGGCGCACTCTATGCTGATGCTCCCTTTGACGAACGAAACAACATATTCTGGAAATCAGATGGTAGGCCTCGTGTACAAATTGAAGGTGGGACACGGCACGAAACGACAATTAATGTAGATCCTATGTTTATTAATCCTCAAGCGTATGACTTTCGTCTACAGCCTGGGAGTCCTGCAATCGGGGCAGCTACAAACCGAACACCAAATGAGCTTGGTATTAATCAGGACATTATCGGTGTCGCCGTCCCATCGGATGTATGTGCTGATGTAGGAGCATTTGAACACGACAAAAATGCCATCACTACCAGCACGAAGGCTACTAGTGAAACAATTGAACCTGCTGTTGACGGTGATCACGTGGTATATCTACCCATGATCATGAAAACAGCACCCTGTTTCTACTAAATTCAAGCAACATCTAGCAACAAAGAGGGATCTACTTCCTTTACAAGGTATGGGCATAGAGCAGGTTTTGCTCTATGCCTGTTCATTTACTTCCATGGTATGATTGCTCACGAAGCAATTTACGTTAATGCAGAGTATTGAAGAGAATGAAATATGTTCTATCGTTGCTATCAGATTGTGTTACTGTGTATAGTGCTTCTGTCACCTATATTACTCAGTGCTTGTACCGAACCAATCGGTAGTGTATCGCCATCACCAACGTCACGTACCATCCCGACCCTCTTTCCAACGATTGATGTGCCAAACAGTACGACAGATCCACCAAGTGATCTAGTTGTGCCTGATACGGGGTGGTTTACTGGTAGTAACAGTATTGAAATACGACATGTCCAGATCGATATAGGTGAAGATCTACCATCAGGGCGTATCACGATTGTGCGCTTTGATCCAACTATGGTAAAGATACGTGCACTCTACGATCCCGAAAACCCACGCCTACTGCGTGATTGGTTCAATGAAGCAAATCCACTCATTGCCGTCAATGGTGGCTTCTTTACTGAAGAATATCGCAGTACGGCCCTTGTTATCAGTGATGGTGTGGCCAGTGGGGAGAGCTACGAAAACTTTGGGGGGATGCTTGCAGTCGCTCCCGACGGCACTGTTTCCATTCGTTCACTCAGCCAACAACCATATAACCCCAATGAACCCCTGGCTCAAGCAATGCAATCATTTCCTATGCTTATCCAACCAGGCGGCACTCCAACCGATGTCGACAACACCGACCGGGCCCAACGAACGGTCGTTGCACAGGATCGCAACGGACACATTGTGTTTGTCATCAGTCCTGATAGACTCTTTACGCTAAGTGGCATGGCACATTGGTTAGCAGAAAGCGATCTTGAAATTGACAGCGCCCTCAACCTTGACGGTGGGTCATCAACGGGGATCATCGTCAATGCTGATGCGGCACAGGAACAGATTGAGCCGCTTGGTCAGTTGCCATTAATTCTGATGGTTGAGTCATAGCAGATGAATATTAGACGGTTGGTAAACAAGATCTCAATAGTGCTCTGGATATTTTGGCAGAAATGAAAGAGCAGTTGCTCACAAAAAATGTAGACTATCTCTTCTTCATACCACTCACCAGATACATACTACCTCGAAAGTGCTCTTCGACACTCAATGAATGCAATGCATCTCGCAGATGTGTCCACGACTCAGCATCATTGGGTGAAGTAGCTGGTGCATGTGGAGAAGGGATAGGTGTAGGTTCGAGCAGCTTGCGGTAAACACCATACGAAATCTGTGTACCTGCTGCAACAAACCGACCTTCTGGACGTAGCCAGCGAATGATCTGGTCTATGGCAAGAACAGATAACACAATATTATTAGCATGGACAATAAGCACTGCATCGACCGACTCCGGTGCAAACAGAGGTGTCGTCGCATCTGCTGCAATCAGATCAACATTACGCCACCTTGCCAGATCAATCTTTGCCTGTGCGTGTGATAACAATGACCGATTGCGCTCAACACCAACCACACGTCCTTGGGGACCAATCGTGTGCATCAACGCAGGAAAGCTTGTCCCGGTTCCACACCCCACATCAATAACCATGGCGCCCAAACGCAGATGAAGTTGGTCAATCGCACGCGCACGTAAGCGCTCAAAGGGAAGTTGTAAGATATCGTGGAGGTGCATACTTGTTTCTAACTATTGCGACACTGATCTCAAACGAGGCATCACAAAATGATCCATAATAAAAATACCTGCGTTAGTATACCACCTCTGGGAGAATATCAATCAAATTTCCCCTTGAAGACTAGCAATACAAACGTGTGATCATTTGGCCATACATCATAACTATTCATTCTGTGCAAGGCGCTGCAATTCGTACAGCTTGGTCAGAGCTTCGATAGGACTCAGCTCATTGACGTTCAAGCGACGGATCATCTCGATCAGTGGGCTCGGTGCGATGTCGAATAACGAGGGTTGATGCACTCCAGATGCAGCACCCTCCGACACTGGCTGTGGTTCTGAGTCACGTCCATGCGAAGGCATAGCTGTTTTGTCACCCTGCTCCAGTTCAGCCAGAAGCTCATTGGCTCGGCGAATCACTGGGCGCGGGATACCTGCCAGTTCTGCCACATGAATGCCATACGAACGGTCAGCACACCCCCGTCGGAGCTGATGCAAGAACACAATCCGATCATCCTTTTCCAATGCTGCCAGGTAATAATTCTTGACCCGTGGCAGTATGTGTTCAAGGTCAGTCAGTTCGTGATAGTGGGTTGCAAACATCGTCCTACAGCCAAGGCGCGGCTCGTTATGGATGTACTCCACCACCGCACGCGCAATGGCCATCCCGTCATAGGTGCTAGTGCCACGGCCTACCTCATCAAGGATGATCAGGCTCCGTTGTGTACTTTGCAACAACAGCGCTGCCGTCTCAGTCATCTCGACCATGAAGGTACTTTGTCCGGTCGCAATATCGTCCTGAGCACCAATACGCGTAAAGATACGGTCTACAAGCCCAATTTCAGCGCTGTCTGCAGGAACAAACGAACCAATCTGAGCCATAAGACTAATCAGGGCGACCTGCCGCAGAATGGTCGATTTACCAGCCATATTCGGCCCGGTGACAAGCAGAATCTGATGATCGTCAGTATTGAGCGTTGCGTCATTGGCAATAAAATCATTGTTGAGTGATCGCTCTACCACTGGATGACGACCTGCAACGATGTTCAAGCGGGTATCTTCATATAAGGTTGGACGAATATAGCGGCCTCGCACCGCTGCCTCTGCCAGAGCACTATAGACATCAACCTCGCCAAGCAAACGTGCAGTTGTAAGGAGACGCCGCCCCTCTTCCGCTACGGCTTGACATACACCGATAAAGGTGCGTCGTTCAAGCTCAGTCAGGCGTTCCTGTGCGCCCAGTACAACATTCTCGTAGTCCTTGAGTTCTGAGGTAAAGTAGCGTTCACCTGCCGTGAGCGTTTGTTTGCGAACATACTCTGATGGGACCTGATCGGCATAACTCTTAGGCACCTCGATGTAGTAACCAAAGACCTTGTTGTAATCAACACGTAGTGACTTGATGCCAGTACGCTCACGTTCGCGTGGTTCAAGCTGGGTAATATAGTGTTGGGCATCGCGGGCACCATCAACCAGCGCATCCATGTCTCGATCAAAGCCAGGCCGAATAACACGACGGGGTGTCTCGCCACCTTCGTGGGCACGCATATAGTTTGATGCACCAAGTAATGCGGGCGGATCATCGTCAAGCGCACGTTCGAGAAAAGCCAGCACATCTTCGCACGGGTCAAGTTGCAGCACCACATCGCGTGGCTCAAGTGGAGTTGGCGTATGTGATGCAATAGCAGCTGATGGTTGTGCTACCGTGGCAGGTGGTTGTGCTTGCGGTGGTACCGGGTGCGATTCGTTCATGTCAGGTTCGTCCCAATCATCGTCACCAAAGAGATCATCGTCCTCGTGACGCGGAGCAACCTTGCGCTGTGCTTCACGTTGCTCACGCAGGCTTGGTGTTGTTGGTGGTGGATCTGCAAAGAAGTCGTGTGATACGGGTTCTTCTTCACTCACCAAACCATTATCAACATCATTCTGTTCAACCTGACTTTGTACTCGTACAGGTTGATATGCTTGTGGGGGAGACCATCCGTCGAGCGCTTTCATAAGGGACGGCAACGAGCGCAACGCCTCACGCAAACGCACCAGATCGCGTGGTGTGGCGATGGTCACTCCCTGCAAAACCCGGTTAACAGCCCGCTCCATATCACCTATCTGTTTTAACTGCTCACGAATTTCGGCACGGAGCAGTGTGTTGTCAGCAAAGTGTGCAATAGCATCCTGGCGTGATCGTAGTTGTTCGATGTTTAGCAACGGCTGTGAGACCCACCGTCGTAAGAGGCGCGCACCCATCGGCGACCGCGTATGGTCAAGTGTGTCCACCAATGAGCCTTTTGCACCACCACTACTGCCTTCGAGCAGTTCCAGATTGCGACGCGTTTGTGGATCGAGAAACATCACGTCCCCAGTCGTATAGGTACGAATCGACGTGATATGAGATGCAGCCCCATCTTGTGTTTCATCTACGTACTGAATCAACACACCGGCAGCGCGTGTTGCAAGCGGTTTGTCGGCCATACCAAAACCAGCCAGCGACTGGACCCGAAAATGATGGGTCAAATCGTCGCGGGTAGTGCGGAGATCCCAGCGGCGGGTTGGCCAGGGCGTAATCTGGCCATGTGCCCAGCGCGCCGTATTCTCACGCTCGGTACGGCGGGCCACCCGCTCACCAGGCAAGAGCATATCGCGCTCTCCTTTGGTCATAAACTCAAGGTCGTGGGTGAGACCTGCGCTTGATGGTTCCAAACCAGGAAGACGCAATGCATCTTCTTCAGGAACCAACACTTCAGCCGCCTGCAAACGTGCCAGTTCGCCCTGCGCCTGAATGACGGACCGATCTCCAGCAAATTCGGTGCACGCAAACTCACCCGTGCTCAGATCGACATACGCCAGCCCAATCCGCCTTCCCTCAGCAATGATACTGGCCAGATAGTTGTTTTGCGATGATGTAAGCATGCCAGCATCGACCACCGTTCCCGGCGTAATCACCCGCACAACCTTACGATCAACCATGCCTTTGACCGCTGTGTTCTGCTCGATACCCGCTGCAAACACCGACTTTACCCGCGTGTCCGACTTGCTGGAGGGAGTCTCGCTGATCTGCTCTGCAATCGCCACCCGATACCCCGCACCGACAATGGAAGCCACATAGCGTTCAATGGCGTGGTAGGGCATTCCCGCCATTGGGCAGCGCTGATCGTCTTTGGACCGCTTGTGGTTGGCGAACTTTTTATAGGTCAACGTTACGTCAAGTAAATCTGCCAGGAGTTTGGCATCGTCATCAAACGCCTCGTAGAAATCGCCCATACGATAGAACAATACCGTATCAGGATAGCCAGCTTTGAGACGGCGATACTGCGAATACCATTTATGAAGTTCGAGGTCGGGAAACTCTTGTCGCAACTGTTGCTCAATGGTGCGGCGGTCGATCTGGCTCATCAGGAAGCTCTCCACATAATTTTCGTCAGTACTCGTATATAGCCATTATTATAGCACGGAGCCCTGAATAGAACAAATGTTTCTTGTTCAACCGTCTGACTTTTCGGAAGGATACGATCAGACGACTGCCAAAAGAGAAGCGTGCTATAATTGGCCAGCAAAAGACGGCATAAACGGTACCGAATGCCCTACTGTAACCATAAAGAGGTGCGTGTGCCATTAGCTCACATCAATAATCGTCCAGTGTTGTTGGCTCCTTCTATTCTTTCCGCAGATTTTGCGCGTCTTGGCGAACAGGCCCATCAGGCGGAACAGGCCGGCGCCGATTGGATTCAAGTCGATGTGATGGATGGGATGTTTGTCCCAAACATTACCATTGGCCCTCCGGTTGTGGCGGCGCTCCGCAAGGCTATCGGGATCACGCTTGACTGCCACTTGATGATTACTCAACCAGAACGTTATGTCAAATCATTTGTTGATGCAGGCGCTGATCATGTTACCATTCATGTAGAGGCGACCACCCACTTGCACCGCACTATCCAGCATATCAAAGAGCTTGGTGCAACGGCTGGTGTCGCACTCAATCCTGCCACCCCCTTATCAATACTTGAAGAAATTCTACCGTATATTGATTTGGTCCTAATTATGAGTGTTAATCCCGGTTTTGGTGGACAAGCCTACATCCCAACGATGACGGAGAAGATTGCAAGGCTACGCCAGATGCTCGATCATCATAACCTTAGTCACATCCACCTCCAGGTCGATGGCGGAATCAAAGCGGAAAACATCCGCGAAATCGTACAGGCTGGTGCCAACAATCTGGTCATCGGTTCCGGCATCTACAACGATACACAAACCGTTGCTGAGGCGATAGAAGACTTACGGAGGAATCTCGCATGAACGTCGTACTTGCCACGACACACCATGATCCTGAGGGACGCCTTTACGATCAAATACAGCGAATCCTGCCCGTTCTTACACCAATCTTTTCGGCCATAGCTGTGCGTGCTACACACGCATCACAGGAACATACGATTGCTGCGCTTACTGAAGCAGGTACACAAGTGATACAAGAAGCGTCTGACCCGATAGAACGCCTGGGACATTCGCGTCGTGGCGCACTCCAACTGGCACTCCAACAAGATGTGTCCTTTCTCATGTTTTGCGACTTTGATCGGGTATTACACTGGGCTGAATTTTATCCCGATGAATTGACACAAGTCGTCACATCTATACCATCATACGATTTCACGGTGCTCGGACGAACCGAGCGGGCCTTTTACTCACACCCACGCATTCAGAGCGACACAGAATCTATCGTCAATCGTGTGTATGCGAGTGTGAGTGGTCGAACGTGGGATGTGACAGCTGCAGCACGCGGTATGTCACGGGCCGCCGCAATGGCCATTCTTGATGGGTGTGCCGATGAAAGCATCGGCACCGATGTCTCGTGGCCGCTCTTCGTTGCTCAGACTGGTACACTGACACTTGGCTACGTAGAAACCGAAGGACTAGAGTTCGAAACCGCCGACCGTTACCCGGATGAGGTTGCGGCAGCAGGCGGTAAAGAACAGTGGAATGCCCAGATCGATGCTGATCCACACAAATGGATACAACGGCTAGAACTGGCACGCATAGAGGTTGAGGCATTGTTGCCCTACACATAGCTTGTGGTACAATGCGAATTCTTAGTACGTATGGTTAGAATCCAACATACCATTCTGTATCGACCATCATGATGTACGGTACAGTTCTCACAACATTTGCGAGGAACCTATGCCCAAAGAAGGAATCACGCCCCGTGGACAAGACTATAGTCAATGGTATCTCGACATCGTGCAACAAGCCGATCTGGCTGACTATGCCGAGGTCGTGCGGGGATGTATCGTTTTCAAGCCCAATGGCTATGCTATCTGGGAAGCCATGCAACGCGGATTGGATGATCGGATCAAAGCAACGGGCCATGTCAACGCCTACTTTCCGCTGCTTATCCCCAAAAGCTTCTTGATGAAAGAAGCTGAACATGTCGAAGGGTTTGCTCCTGAGGTTGCCGAAGTCACCCATGCCAGCGGTGAAGAGCTAGCCGAACCATATGTTATTCGTCCTACCTCCGAGACAATCATTGGGCATTTCTACGCAAAGTGGGTGCGAAGCTGGCGTGACCTTCCCTTGCTCATCAATCAGTGGGCCAACGTTATGCGCTGGGAGATGCGACCACGGCCTTTTCTGCGTACCGCCGAATTTCTCTGGCAAGAGGGGCACACCGTGCACGCAACCGAAGCAGATGCGGAACGTGAAACACTGATCGCGCTCAACGATATCTATGCTGACTTTGTGGAAAAAGAAATGGCCCTGCCGGTTATCAAAGGACTGAAAACCGATAAAGAAAAGTTTGCCGGTGCGCTGCGCTCCTATGCGCTCGAAGCTATGATGCAGGACGGTCGCGCACTTCAAGCCGCTACATCACACAATCTGGGGCAGAATTTTGCCAAGGCCTTTGACATCACCTTCACTGATCAAAACAACACCATTCAGCATGGCTGGACCACGAGCTGGGGTATCAGCACCCGCCTGATTGGTGCCCTCATTATGGCGCATTCGGATGATGAAGGGCTTATCGTTCCTCCCCGTCTGGCTCCCACACAGGTTGTTGTGGTTCCTATCTATAAGAATGACACCGAACGTAGTGCCGTTATGAACACAGTTGATCAGATTACAAGTGAATGGAAAGGGCACCTGCGCTTCAAAATCGATGACCGCGAGCAACTAACGCCAGGATTCAAGTTTAATGAGTGGGAACTCAAAGGTGTTCCGGTGCGCATTGAGGTGGGACCTAAGGATGTACAGAAGGGCAGTGTTGCGGTTGCTCGACGTGACATTCCAGGCCGGGATGGTAAAGCGTTTGTTCCACAAGCCGGGCTACGTGATCATGTAACCAGTTTGCTGACAGAAATTCAGCAGAATCTGTACGACCGCGCACTTCGTTTTCGTGAGGAACACACGTTTGAAGCACGTAGTTACGATGAACTTAAAGAAGTGGTGGAGCAGGGTTTTGTGCGAGTGTACTGGGCTGGTAGTACTGAGGACGAGCGACGCATTCAGAGTGAAATTAAGGCTACCACACGGGTTATCCCTTTTGAACAACCAGACCAACCTGGAACTTGTATTATCACCGGTAAAGAGACAAAACAACAAGTCATTTTTGCGCGAGCCTACTAAACCCGTAACTTTTTACACGAACTGACGCTAACTATACAGAACACAGGTCGTATTGCCTGAAGGAAAACACACGTGGCGGGGTGTCATTCCTTCAGCACACGACTTGTGTTTTTTGTGTTCTCGCAGTATGCTCTTTTCGACATATATTTTTATTGTGCAGGAGGATTCATCGTGGTTCGCAAGCTACTTCTCACTTGTATTACAGCCCTAGCTCTTGTGTTCACCGCAGCCTGTGGAGGTGGTGGGGAAACAGCGCAGAATGAACAGGAAAATGCAGACAGCTCCCCTTCATCCACTGAAACCGATGACTCGTCCGTGGAATCTGGGGCAGGATTAGCGGAATCTGAAGCAGGATCAGCAGCATCTGAAGCAGGAGTAGCAGATGACTCTGAGCCTGAAGCAGAAACAGCAGATGAACCTGAAGCCGATGAGGCTGAAACAGAAACTCGAGACCTTTCAGATGTCGAAAATCGACTTGATGAGCTTGAGAGTTATCGTATCCAATTCAACATCTCCTTTGATGGAACGAACGATAGCGGAGAAACAGAGAGTGGATCTATCGAAATGATGCAAACGTATATTGCCGAGTCTAACAACCAACATATGCGTATGGCATCGGAGGATAGTACGGCGGAAGACGCAAGTGGGACATTTGAGTTTTTTCAGATTGATGGTACAACCTATACATATACTGCTGAGGCTGAGGGAGAAGCACAATGTTTTAGTTTCTCAAGCGAAGAAGACACCTTAGGTAACGACACGATGTTACAACCTGACGACTTTACTGAAGGAGTTGAGGAGGCCAATCTGGTTGGCAGGGGAGAGGTTGTTAACGGAGTCGACACAGATCACTATGAATTCGATCAGGCTGACCTATCGTTTGGGCTGTTTGGAAGTGCGAAAGGTGAAGTATGGGTAGCGCAAGATGGTGGCTACATGGTCAGATATCTGGGAGAAGCAAGCGGTGGTAATGGCTTGTTTGGTTCTGGTGACGTTGAAGGAACCGTCACTTGGGAATACAATCTAGAAGATATCAATGCCATTGAAGCTATTGAGCTTCCTCCAGAGTGTGTCGGTCAAGGTCCAGCCGATGACATACCTGTGCCTGACAATGCAACAGATCAATCGAGCTTTTCAGGATTTATAACTTTCATGAGCCCAGATGCACCTACAGATATCGCAACATATTACCGCGATGAGATGGCGTCACAAGGTTGGCAATCTGGAGAAGAAACTGCTTTCGGCGATTTCATTACCTTAGAATTCACCAAAGAAGAACGCAACCTCTCTATCACCATCAGTGCTGATACAGAAAACGAAAACAGTGTATCAAACGTCATGATAAGTGAAGAGTCTGGCACATAGGCCCGTGAACATCTGAGCACGATCTACCAGTAAGCCGGTGCTTGTCGCGCCGGTTTATTGGTGCCGTGATGTGGGAGAGCTGCTACAGGAGTTGCGGGTTGACTGAGTGCCAATGCTTCTAAGACGGCAGATATTCCTATGTAACTATCAGACAGAGAGAGCGATTCGTAAGTAGGAAGATGAATAAAACCACATCGTGTAGGAAGGTTATATACAGAACTATAATACAACGCCGTATAAAAGACAGCATTACATAGATATGATCCAGCAGAAAGTGAAAGTTCAGCTTCAATACCGTTTGCTTGAATAGCGTCAAGCATATCATGGATCGGGAGTGTTGCAAAATACGCATCTTGAGCATTTGGGATTACTTGCTCATTACGCGGCTGATGTCCGCCATTATCGGCAATCCTAAAATCGCAGAGATTGATCGCTATTCGTTCAATGGTAATTGTGGTTCGCCCACTAGCTTCTCCCAACATAATGCACCAATTGGGAGAAAGCGATACCAATTGATCTGTCAGATATCGCGGTGCAATGGTGATATCTACTGGGAGAGTCTGCGTATATATTTCCATACCGGGAAATTGTACATCTGTAAGTTGTGTTACCACATCAGCAGAAACATTTTGCTTTCCACCGCCAAAAGGCTCAAAGCCTGTGACCAAGACACGTGTCATGGTGCTACTCCTTACGACAATCTTAGTACCACATCAGCAGAAACATTTTGCTTTCTACCACTCTTTGGCATAACAAAGACATTCAATGTGACACACCACAAATATGCAAGCCTGTGTATATAATAGAATGCAAAAACATGGCAATTTGTCACGGCCTGAAACAGCAATTTTCAGATATCGCAAAAACTCAGCCACATCTATTGTGTTATTTGGAGTTATAAGATCAAAAACCTCAAGGTCTATTTAGCTACATAACTGCCGTACCATTTCATCATCTAAACGTTTAATCACTTCAACTAAGAGTTTTACTGCCATATCAAAGTCATCACGATGGAGAATGGAAGCATGTGTATGAATGTATCGTACAGGGACACCAATCACAAGGGAAGGCACACCAGCACCAAAGACATGCATTTTCCCTGCATCTGTTCCACCTCCTGCAATTGAATCAAACTGAAATGGAATACCTTCAGCCTCGGCTACATCTATAACGAAGTTGCGTAACCCAACATGCGGTATCATGCTTCCATCGTACAATACAATAATTGGACCACTTCCCAGTTTAGCACTAGCTTGGTCTGGCTCGATTCCCAGCGTATCACCGGCAATACCTGTATCTACAGCAAAACCAATGTCTGGTGCGATCATATTGGTTGTTGTCGTGGCACCCCGTAGACCCACCTCTTCCTGTACATTACCAACACCATACACTTCATTGGGATGCTCTTGGTCTTGAAGTTGACGCATCACTTCGATAGCCAACGCACAACCAAAACGGTTATCCCAGGCTTTCGCCATCAGAAGTTTCTCATTCTTCATTACTGTCAATGGGCCAACCGGTACAATTGGATCACCAGGACGAATGCCAAAATCTTCAACTTCCTGGCGTGAAGAGGCTCCAATATCAATAAACATTTGAGGAATGGCATACACTTTACGACGATCATCTGGAGACAGAATATGTGGTGGTTTCGATCCTATTACACCCATAATCACACTATCTCGTGTATAAATCTCAACCCGCTGTGCCAACATGACTTGCGACCACCAACCACCAAGTGTCTGAAACTTGATATACCCTTCATCAGTGATCCGAGTAACCATGAAGCCAATTTCGTCCATATGACCAGCAAGAACAACTTTGGGACCACCATTCTTACCAACTTTCCGGCCAATAATAGAGCCAAGATTGTCTGTCGTAACGTCACCAAGAGGCTCAAGGTAACGGCGCATGACCCGACGCACCGGCTCCTCAAAGCCAGATACGCCAGGAGCATCGGTCAGATCCTTCATCATTTGAAGCGTTTTATCCATATGTGTTATCACTCCTTTCACATAATTAAAACCATCACACAGTAGTGACCAGAAACAACATTGTTCTGGTAACAGGCTCTACACAGAGCAGGGATATTTGCCCTTACTTTAATAAAGTCAATTATAAAGGATTTTTTCACACTAGACTACAACATACAAAATCTCTTTGTTAGTGTAGTAGTACAATCAACACAACCATCATAGTTAATGTTCACACAACTTTAGTTGTGCTATCGCAATTCTAACTATCTCCCCACCATTAACAAATAACCACTTACTACAAATAACACATCGTGAGAAACATTGCTTTTGCCTGACTACAATCAAGTAAAAACCTCTCAGAAATCACATTTTCTAAGATATATAATGGTAAAGATAGCCCAATCTAAGTTGTTTTATGTACCCAATTCCCTCTTCAACATAGTGTTATACTTCACAATGAAATCAGGATTACACCTAACTTAACTACAACAGAGCAACCAGACAGAATGTTGATCAGAATTTTGTATGTTGTAGATAGTCAATATAGTGAGACATTGGCTGGGAGTCTGTAGCCCTGACTGACTCAATCGAGTAGGTCAATTCTGGTTCATCAAAGATCTATGCAATATACAACTAGTGTATAACAGTATCTTGCTTTTAGCATCTCCCAACATAGATATTTTTACAAATGATAAGAATATCTGTAACTTGTATAGCAAAATCATGATTAGAATCATTCTAAATATATGATATTTTAGGCAGGTTGCATATTACTTTACTATACCTCAACCGGCTTTATCTAGTACCTAGTAAGGGATCTCATTGTTATGGAACACAACAAACAGCCCTCTTTCGTTATGATTGTTGTCCAAATGGTGCTATTTGTCATTATCGGTACTCCGATGGTGGCCTACCTCTGGGAGATAATCAACAAAGTGTTGGCACTCTCAGCCACTCCAACCCAAATACTCTTTGGCATACCAGTTCTGATTCTCTTTGTTGGTTTCGTGGCTATTCTTACTTCCCGCATTCGTAAGTGGATTATCTAATCACAGCTTCTTACACTTCTATTTAATCTGGAGGACGCATGAGCGAAGATACTATCAACCGTTCACCTACTGAACCTACCGATCCTGAGTCGCACGTTGTCACCTCTGAGGAAGAACCAGTTATTGCTGGTACTATTTTTTTGTCGTTGATCTTCTTGATGATGATCTTCGGTTTCTGGACAATCATGTATGTGATGCTTTTGAATCGGTGAGGCTATGAATATTGAAACTTTCGAAAAGGCATTTCTTGCTTTAGGTGGGGTATTACTGGGTGCATGTTTGGCAGCACTCTTGTTTGCAAGTGTGGTCATGGGCATCCAATTACCTGGTCAGGCTGGTGAACTCGATCCCGCAGAACTTGCGACCACCCCGCCATTTGACCAACCAGGTGTGCGTCAAGTAGATGCGAATAAGTACGAAGTCGTGGTTATTGGCCGTGCATATAGCTTCGAACCAGGAGAGATACGGGTACCAGCTGGTGCAGATGTCACGTTCATTGCAACTGCACAGGATGTACTACATGGCTTTAATGTTGAAAAGACGCGAGTCAACTTGATGTTGATACCAGGACAGATTTCTCGCACAGAATACACCTTTGAGGAGCCAGGCGAGTATTTAGTTATTTGTCACGAATACTGTGGCACCGGACATCATACCATGGTCGGAAAGGTAATCGTCGAATGAGCACTTCTACACCTATCGTTCTTGAGACCACCAACTATGAGCTTCCCGCCCATCAAAAGCGTGCATTGTTGTGGACTCTCTATATTGGCTATCTGGCATTGGTTGCGGGTGTATTCCACGGATTAGCCCAAGCACTCTCCTACGCCAATATTGATATCCTAGGGTACTTTCCTATTCTGCGGAGTTATTATCAGGGTTTAACGGCCCATGGTGTTGCCAATGTCCTTATCTTCACATTTTCATTTAGCAACGCTTTTCTTCCCCTTATGACCGCACGTGCTTTGTCACGACCATTGAACTCGAACTTACTCTGGGGCTCGTTTGGAGCACTTGTTCTTGGTAACATCCTCACAGTGTATGCTATCGTCTCCAATCAGGCAAACGTGCTCTATACATCATATGCGCCCTTACAAGCACATTGGACGTACTATGTAGGACTGGTATTTGTGGTCATTAGCACCTGGCTATCGACTCTAGCAATGCTGCTTCCATTCTTTCAATGGCGTCGTGACAACCCAGGGGTTCGGGTACCATTACTGGCTTTTATCTCTGTTGTCTCATACGTCATGTGGTTTCTCGCATCACTCCCGCTGGCAGTTTCATTCCTGGGATTCATGATTCCATGGACCCTTGGCATAATGCCTGAGATAGATCCACTGTTCTCACGTACACTCTTCTGGTTTACTGGTCACGCGATTGTCTATGCGTGGTTGCTTCCAGCCTATATCTCGTGGTATGTTCTGGTGCCTCGCCAAGCGGGTGGTAAGGTTGTCAGTGACTCTTTGACTCGTTTTGCGTTTATCTTGTTCCTTATTCTCTCAATTCCTACTGGATTTCATCATCAATACACCGACCCTGGCATCTCCCAGATGATGAAAGGACTCCATGGCGTTCTTACTTTTGGTGTCTTTTTCCCCAGTCTTGCAACAGCCTTCTCGGTCATGGCAGCACTGGAAATGGGGGGACGAGCACACGGCGGCAAAGGTCTACTTGGCTGGATACCCAAACTTCCGTGGGGTGATCCCTCACTCACCGCACAACTGCTCGCTATGATCACCTTTGTGTTTGGTGGTATTACCGGATTGATCAACGCCAGCCTTGCGATGAATAAAGTCATCCATAATACGACTTGGGTTCCCGGACATTTCCATATGACCGTGGGAAGTGCAGTTGCCCTGACATTGGTTGGTGTCGCCTACTGGCTCATTCCCTACCTTACGGGTCGAGGGTTGTGGAATCGCCCAATGGCGATAGCCTCCTCATGGATCTACACCATCGGTGTTCTTATCTTCGCACGTGGGATGGTTTCTGCAGGTCTGGAAGGAATGCCACGACGCTTCTATCGGGCAGCGGATAATGCCTATGACAGTGCTGCGTGGGATCTCGGTGGTATGCTTACCGGTATTGGTGGAACATTAATGTTTGTCGGCATCATGCTTTTCTTTGTGGTCATTGCGATGACGATACTCATCGGTCGCAAAGGAGAAAACCCCAAAGATATTCCATGGTCAGAAACATTGACAGCACCATCACTCACGGGTTGGCAAACCAAGCTAGATCAATTGAAAATATGGATACCAGTAGCGATTGTACTTATCATTATCGCATATGGGCCATTTCTCGTTTCGTATCTGCCACCAAGATTTATTTCACCAGGGTATCAGTTCTGGTAGTCAGCAATCAAAAAAGGTATTTCGCATGTGGGGCTGATAAAATTCAGTCCCACATTTTCATTATTTTGATCTATGAGTGCCGATAACTTATTCTGCACCACAGTAATATGCTAAACCACCAACACCAATATACCGAAATGTTGCACCACTAACTTCATAGACCACCTCATAACCAAACTCCATCCCATCACCAATGGGTTGTCCCGAGTCCTTCGATGATGTACCACAAGGGGCCATACTCTGTACCTCCCCATATGAGCCATTCACAACGACCACTGTATCAACACTGACACCAAGCCGTGTTGCAAGATCGGCGCTCGTGGCCTCTGTCACGTCGCGTGCGTAAGCTTCTTCACCTTGCCCTCCCGCTGCTTCGCCAATACCATAGATTGGAATCGTTTCAACCTGTGTTGGATTAGGATCAGAAGCAGGCACTGCCGTCTGTAACCGCTCTACCGGATCACCGACAAATGGTGTCGCAGTTGGTCCTCCATCAGAACCCTCAGGTGTGGCTGGTTCTGGCTCTGGCAAAGACTCAACCGGGGTTTCAGTTGGTACCACTTGTGTAATACTGGTCTCTGGTAGCTCCATAGTCGCTTGTTGTGCTGTTTCGTTACCCTGTGGGTCCTCTATTACCTCTTCCGTTGGAGTTGACACTGTCGCTTCAGGAGGAACCTCTTCGGATAGTTGTATGCTACTCGTTGGTGTGACAACCAATTCTGTTGTCGGTGTATCAACAGCAGCAGTTTGCTGTTCAACCGGTTCTTGTTCGGTCTGCGATATAGGAGACTGACCACATCCGATAAGAATCATTCCAAACAAAAATGCTGTAAATAACATCTGTTTCATACTATTACTCTCCAATGTATCTAATGGTTCTATCATAGGGTATGTTTACATATATAGACTTACGTGTTCCCCAGAAGGTTCCCTAATATATCAGAAGTTCAATATTTTACACCTCTTACATACCACCCCTTGCTTTTTGCTGTATCCACTGCTATAATCGAAACAG
>JBCDFA010000117.1:0-20158 GCA_039178835.1 Chloroflexota bacterium | reverse complement strand
CAAGAACTAATCTCAATGATGCCAGACTTTCAAACCATGGATGATTGGCAACGAATGCTATGGGGACATGTAACCCGTCTTAGTTCACACCTGACCCGACAAGTACAACGGTTAGGTATTCTTTATGAACTTGAAAACACGACTTTGCAACGAACTGAAACAATAGATGTTATTGCACTGACAAAAGAGGTTATTGCGACTTATCACGATATTGTGATAGATCGGAATCTCCATATCCAGACGCGCCAAAATGGTGTGGTAAAAATGCAAGGAGATCGTGCCAAACTACGGTTGGCGCTCACCGAACTACTTGATAATGCCATTGACAATGTTGCTGACGGAGGTCAGGTTGTGGTGCAAGCGTTACAACACGGAGCGCATGTGGTGTTGCAAGTTATGGATGATGGTCAGGGTGTGTCATTAGCGGATCAGTGTCATATCTTTGCTCCGTTTTATTATAAAGGTGATCAGGTTGCCCGGAAATCAGTACATACAGGGTTAGGGTTGGCGTTGGTACATGCCGTTGTACACTTCCACGACGGGGAAGTCAGTTTACACAGTCAGGAAGGACGCTACACACGTGTCACGCTAAAACTACCAATGACACCACGAAGCACGCAACCTCAGAATTTTGCGCTACGTGTTCTGAGTCGATCACGAAGGGGGCGTTCATCTCTTGATGACCAAACAACGGCACCTCGCAATATACCTCCTGCTAGCTCACAACGTTCACTTCAGGGTGGGTTTGCTCATCAAGATAGTCGTAGGCACAATACGTTCTCGGATGAGGCAGAAGAATAACACTGTTGTAATCGACCCAAGTGATGCCTACTGCGGAACGTGTATGAGCAGGGGCTGTGCATGTTTCAATAAAGGACTGACCATTCACGTGTAGGTGAGTTGGTCTTGTTTCTCTTTGAGCAAAACCAAGCGATACCCTTGCCTGCGTATGTTCTCGATCAACATTGGTGCACCCTCGAGCTTCCCACGTAAACGGAATACCAAAGTGTCAAGTCGACGGCGATATTCACGACGATCCTGCTCATTCGTAATTGGCCCATACAGTGTGATAATAATTTCGTTACGTTGAACTACCTGACCCGGTTTGCTCCGCAACATATCAAGAAATTTCGTTTCGAGGTTTGTTAACGATGGTGGTACTTGAACGGTTTCCGGTTCTGGTGGACGATCATGCTGTTCAAGAACGTAATCACGAAAGAGTCCGGCAAATAAACGATAACGCCCTTGTTCAAAGATGACATATCCACGAGCAACAAGGTTAGTAAGTGCAGATTTGGGCAGGATGTGCTGCGGCTTGATAGCAGTAAGTTCACTCTGTGCAATCTTATGCAATTTAGCACGCTCATCGTTATCTAATGGATACCATAGCGAGGCAAAAATATCGACAAATTGCCTGCGTAACAACGCTTGGAGGAATGGTCGCTCTTCGTCGGGAAGCAAATCGGTTTGTTCTGATGAGACACGTTGATGGGTACGTATGTACAAATATTCACAGGTGGCTCGGATGAGATCGAAGTCGAGCCCAGCTATTTCTAAAATAAAGGTAATATCAGACTCACTAAACTGAAACCATGCCGTTTGTTCAAACCATGTAGGTGGCTCCTGAATTAATCGACGTGCTTCTTGTATGGAGAGAAAATGGATGTTCATCAGATCAAGACGATGCACAAGGTTGAAAAAAGGAGATGACTGAACATTGCTAGCGACAAGTTCGCTTAGTGCTTTTCGTGTTGCAATCACCAGAGAGGCCACAGAGATGAGTTCACGCAAGTGATCGCAATCTTCACAAGTCAAGTGGGGTGCTACCACATCAAAGTTATCCACGAGCAATACCACACGTATGCCCCACGCCTCAATACGTTTGAGCAACTCAAGTAGACGATCAGGCAAGTTGCTTCCCATGACCGTATAAAAACGTTCATATAGTTCATCATCATCAGTGTCTTCCTGAACCTGTGCCAGAACCCGATGAATATGCGTGCGTACAATTTCAACGGATGTAAACCGCCGTGTTGGTATACGGTCAAAAGGAATGAGTTGGACATCATCGACTTGAAGTAAAGTGGTAAGAGCTTGAGTGACTTCCTGATAAACAAGCGTGAAAAAAGATACTGAGTTATCCTCACCTGGCGAGAGATGATCGCAGTCAATCGTGACAAACAACAGGCGTTCTGGATCAGAGACAAATTGTTTACCGAGAGCATGATAAAACATACGGTGACTGGCCTGATATTTCGCCAAAAAAGCCAACAAGAGACTCTTCCCGACACCCCATGGCCCGACCAGCGATACCGCGGCTGGTCGGTTTTCACTCAGACGTGCGAATAACCACTCAAGCTCTTCGTGCAGACCAATAAAGCGTCCTTCAGGGCTTACAATACCTTGCAAAATGATATCACGTCGATATGGATTCATCCCTTAATCCTTCATATGGGTAATGTCTGGGTGGCGACGCAGCCAACGTGCCACCAGTTCAACGCGTATGCAGATATCTCCTTCAATAGTGTCCAAAAGATCGGGACGCTCCCCAAGTGCTTGTGTTACGGTATGTGCTCCATACTTGGTGTCCAGGCGTCTGAGTCGGGTGCGTAGCTGTGTTGCGCGTAATCCTTTCGTTGGCTTTTTGGATGCCGCAATCAGATGAAGGACTGCTCGTGTTGCAGAGGTAGTATCAGCCAGCGTATGATAGAATGCATCATCATTCATTGCCACAACATCACAAGCCTGGTATACAAGAGCCGTCGGTATCACCTGTTTGGATCGCACTGAAAGATCCACCGTGCGGCGCTGTTGCGTTTGAATGGCTGTCAGAATATGGCTACAGACCAGATGGATGTAATACGGATGCCCGCCTGTCTGTGTCAATAGATACTGTAAGTCATCAGAAGTGTACGCAAAATGGTTTTTTATCGGTGTGATTATCAAATCACTGGCATCATGCACATCTAATATTGACATACGGATAGGGTACCCCAACTCGCCCACTCGGAGGGTTGGCCAAATCCGTACACTCATTGGTGTATCTGTGTCAGGTTGTTCTAGTGCAACATCTGGAAGCACCACAATATACGAAATACATTGACACACCTGAGGATTGTTGAGCAAAGCTCGCCACTGCTCAAAAAACTCTCGCACCTGATCATTATTCTGTAACCGACTGACCACAGTACCAAGTTCATCAATAAGCACGATAAAACGTTCAGTCTGATGCTGTTGCATAATGGTCTGTAAGAAATGGGCAAATGCATCAATAGGATCATGCATAATGTCTTCGACTTGTAGTGCTGTGACTTTTGCATGTCGACCAAGGGTCTGAACTATCAGGGCTGAAAAGCGACTGATCAAATGTGGAAAGCACAACTCCTGAGTCGGGAGCCGTTGGAGATTGAGCAGAGGCAAAACCTGAAAATGATTCAAATGATATCGTGATAAATGTTCTAGAAGCGAGCTTTTGCCAACACGTTTGGGACCCCGAATGAGAATATGGCGTGCACCCCTCGTCTGCTCCAGATGTGTAAGGATCTCGCGAACTTCGTTTGTCCGTCCAACAAAGAAGGGCCACTGCCCCACAGGCTGAGGGCTGTAGGGATTGTCCAAGGGTGTGGATGTCTGTACTTCCCCATCGATAAGTGCCACGGTTCGTAATTCCAATCGTCGTTGTTCCGTAAGGCCTTCAAGCAGGAGTCGTAGTTGCTCGATGTCGTGTTTGTTAGGCACTTCGACCGAAAGCCGCAAACGGGCTAACCCTGGTTCTGGGATATCTGCCTGAACAGTACGAATATTCAGACCTTGAATTTGATGAATCGCCGTTGTCACCTCATGGAGCAGACCAGGGCGATCCCAACTCTCGTAGAGCATATCTACCACATAAACATGATGATCAATTGGGCACCACTCGACCGGATAGAGTGGCGCTCTTACACGGTGACAGTCAAGCCGATGGATTTTGACTATTTTTCCCGAGTGAGTTGGCACAGCAACAACAGGCAATGGAGGATGTGGCTGGCAACAGAATGCTAGTCGCACCTGTTGAGTCGCCATGCGGATTTCTTGTGGCAGCGATACAAAGTCGATCTGTGCTACAAGCATACTGTTGACAATCTCTCCGATGAGTTGATTCGGAGACGTTTCACCACGCGCAATTGCACGATAAAACGCATCAGCGGATTGATATCCACGAGTCTGGCAGAAGGATGTCATATGTTGTTCAAGCCGCGCCTCACTGGTCTGAAGCTCATATGCTTCGAGCTGTTTTGCGAGCGTATCACGAAAGATTTGTCTGCCGCGCACAACCCCGGTCTGATCTTGTTGTAGGGCTCGGCGAATACGCGAACGTGCTGTCTTAGTGGTGGCGGCCTGTAAGAGGCGCTGATCGATAGGGGCAGTGTGCTGGTCGATCAGCACTTCACAGATATCACCACGTTCCAACCGCTCACTTGGCAAAACACGATGTCCATTTACCAATGCACCGCGACAATACACCCCAAGCTGGGAGTGCACACGAACCGCAAAATCGAGGGCAGTGGCGTTATTTGGGAGAAATACCGGCACACCTCGAGGCGTGAAGACAAATATCTCCGATGAGGTTTGCTGATAGGAGCGTAACCAACGTGCATAATCGTCGGATGGTGTGGGGCGTCGTACCGGCACCACCTTTGCCGAGAGATAGGCCAGAAAGCCCTTATGATTGTAGTAATCCATTGCCGGTGTAGCGATGCGTATTTCAACAGGGGTAGGAGGGTAATCGAGCGTTTCAGAGGAGAATTGTACCGTAGTATGTATAGCCTGATATCCATTCTCTTTGGGACCACCAACATAGTCACGTAGTTGTGCACCTACCACCGGATAGCTCTGATTGATGGCCCCAAGGACACGGTAGCAGTCCTGCACATTCTCAATCAGCACCATTATCGTGTCGATCCAGTGTGGTGTTTGTTTCGCACGTTCCAAACCATCGTCAACAAGTTGATAGATTGGACGGGCACGCCGTTCAATGTGTGCCGTGATTCTGTAGGAATGAAACAGGGCATAGATGTCACTTTTGATAGTCGCAAAGAACTGTTCGCGAACTGGTTCGGTGGTCTGTAGCAGTTCACGGGCGCGATTGGCCAGATGAGGATCGGATAGGCGCACTCGTGTGTTGAGCAGTTCTGCTCGAGTTTCCCACATGCCCAGTCGGGCGCAGATGTATGCTGCTGCCGAAAGTGTTTCTGGCTGAACAGACACATTGCTATCCGATGATTGATATGTGTATACTAACAGGCTTGTCAGTTTGAGAATGGTTGCAGGCCAGTGTCGTTGGGCCAGTGTGTACAAACGCCAGATTTGCTCAACTTGCTGCTGCGATGGACGCGGCATCGCAAGATGCATGTCGCGCAGTGCCTCGGCAATCTCAGTGGCTTCAGGGCCAAGTAGCTCTTCTAGTTGGTCAAGATGTATGGCCCCACGTTCGAGATGGCGCATCAGCAATCCTGTTTGCACCAAGTGCGTTGGTAATTCCCAGGCAGATAATTGTTCGGCCACACGGCGGTAGTGGATGGGTATACGTGTATATGACGGCAACAGCTTTGCTACCGTGGCACTGAGGTGTCCATCTGCTGGGCTTATGTCTGCTGAACAATGGTCCATTTCATACCCCTCACAGATATACGGCGCTAGTATAGGTGAGTATGCACCAAATTGCAAGATTCCTACGTTTAACTTTATGATATTGACAAATTTGTATATCGTGTTGTAATATAAACATGTAAGAATATTACATTAACACATATTTTCTTACATTATCATGTTCGACGAAGGGCCAACAACAGAACTGGAGTAGTGTTTGGAGGTTTCGTATGACAAGATCACTCCTTCTCATGTTCATCTTCGCCGGGATCACCTTTTTCTTCCTCAACCCTGTCCGGGTCGACCCGGAGGGAGAATGCATCGATGTTTTTGTACCACGAGAACGCACTGGTTTGGGATGTAGCGGCTTCTTAACTATCCTGATGATTGCTTTTGCCATGGCTTGGTTGATGTCCAGCGCACTGGCGAACATGTAATTTTATTTAACAAGGGGTATTTCTGCCAGCAGGCGATGTGCCTGATCGCCCACCCCATACGCTAGAAAGATCGGTTGATCGCTATTCGGGTAGTGTGGGACAGCAGCGATTTGCGATGCATCTGGTCCTAGTGAGGCCAGAGCTGCCTCACGACGTTCCGACGGTGCATCGCTTGGCAGTAGAATAATAGCTTGTGCGCCAGGGGGAGTAGAAAGCTGATTGCGGCTAAATGCTTCGGTCGGTACTCTGCTTGTCAGCAGTCGCTTAATATCCTTACGATCAAGTTCTGCTGGGAGATACACCTGTACGTCGCGCAATGCTGGGTCTTTGGTCTCAAAAGGCAGGCGTGCGATACGTGCCATGGTTGTGGTGGCGATATCGAATTCGTGGTAGACCAGCGGATCGCGCGCCATCTGCCAGAAGTATAACCATGTGTTTCCAACCAGACTGATAACGAGCACACAACTCCCGGCCAAGAGGGTAATGTAACGTTGCGTTGATGTCGTTTGTATGACGTGTAAGATTGCACTCAAACCTAAACCAGCCAAAATACATGCGGGTGCAAGTGCGCCAAGAGAGCGCATAGCATGGGGGGCTTCAATACTAAAAATGCCTGGAACAAGCCCCAATGCAATCCAGATCAGGACGATAGAGATTTTGCGGTGTGGTAGGCCTATCAGTGCTATGCCTATACCGAGGAGCAAACAAGCTCCAGCAACAGGATCAAGCATAGGCGCTTCGGGTGCATGATGACGGCCATTGGCATCGCCGCTTACGTGCCACATCAATAAGTAGCGGTAGGTGTTCTGGAGCACCAACAAAAGTGGCGCGTGCATCGTCGGATCGCTACTGTTGACAACTGATACGTAGGAAACACGACGGTTGTAGTCGCCATAATCATCGGCAATAAATGACAAAATTGGTACGAGTGCGATCAGCCCGACCAGAATGGCGGCTACCAATGCGGGCAGAGCGCGTCGCCACAACATCAGTGAGTTACCGAGTCGCAGGGTTGTGAGAACGGCCATGATGATGGGAGCCATACGACCGGAGTGGTAGGCATAGACAGCCAATGCGGCACACAGACCAGCTAGCATAGCGCCGGCAACAACCCTGAAGCGCACCTTTGATTGATCCTCGGCTGCTTCGATCTGATCCACGACACGCCAAATAATTCCGACTGCGGTCAGTAATAATACCTGATCCAGGGTAGCGGGAAACCCCCAGCGGCTCATGCTCAGACTCCACGATGACCATGTGAGCAATGCTGCCGCGAGAAATGCTGCACGTGGACCGACAATGGGTCGAGCAGCCCACCAGAGCGCCAGTGGTGTAAGTGCACCAAGCAAAGCACTTACCATTCTTACATTGCCTACCTCAGGGCCTAAAATACCTACGACAGGTGCCATCAGATAAAATAACAGAGCAGGGAGGTCTGCACCAGTAACGACATAAACAGGACGGAATGACGGATCTTCCCAGATGCGTAACGCTAACAAGCCGTGACGTGCCTCGTCCCGCCAGAGCCCCAGTGGCAATACATCAAGCTGGTAGAGGCGCAACCCAATGGCCAGAGCAGTAAGCGCCGCCAACGCACCGATCTCGAAGCGATGTGGGACCGCGCTGGCCAAAAGTGCACTTGTAAGATTCTTACATTTCTGGGCACGAAACACCGTATAGATACCTGCCAGTGTAACCACCGTACCACCCAACAATCCCACCAGCCCCGGCGTTATGGTATCAGTACGGGGCAGTGTCGTAAGTGCCAGTGCCATTAGTGCCAGGCCACCCCACAACATCAGTTGACCGTAAGATTGTAATCTAGCCAAAAGCCTGTGTGCGCCACGAGAGATGGCGGGAGCCAAGGCCAGCAGCGGTAAGGCAAAGAGTGGCCACCACGGCCACCAGATCGTCGGCACTAGATACCCAGAGGTGAGCGGGTAGGCTGCTGCAAGTCCAGCAAGACACGCCAATACCATCCCTGCGCCGAATGCAATGCGTATGTTCACGCCAAGACGCCACAGCAACAACCAGGCTCCCAGTGGCCAGGAAAGCAAAAACAAGGTCCTCGTTAAGGGTGGCAACACGCTGCCTGTACCGAGCATCTTTACATCCACGTGGCTCACTGCTACACCTAAAATCCGTCGATCTCCCTCTGGCTGGTACACGTTGCTAGTAAGTTGTACCGCCGTATCTCCAGTTGGATTAGTCGGAACAACCAACGTATAGTTGCGCCATTCAGGTGTGATATAGATTGGATTAAGTTCACGTCCTGCCACAGACGGGCGGAGTACCGCTGGTTCAGCATCTGGTTCACGAGTACCCACCATACGCAACTCAAGTTGTGCAGGCCGACCATCAAATCCATAGAGGAACACGACGCCATCTGGCTGGGACCACCGAAACTGCTCGGTGTCATTCTGCTCAGAGCCATGGAAACGCACCAGAAAGCGCTCGTCTGTGCCATCACCGGCAGCAAAAAAGATATGTGGGTTGGCTACAAGCACGCCGAGTGCCAGCATGCCCAGAGTCAGTAGGATTAACACAGTAGCAGCGACCAGTGGCTGTGGAAGTGCCGACAGCACTGTTTGTATTCCAGAACGTCGAACACGCCCCAGTGATGATGCTTCGGATGTGCTCACAAAAAGTAATCCCTCAAGTGATGAATGAGGCATCATCATACCGGACAAGTGGTAGTTCTGCAACTGCGCGATGGAGTGTATCCGATGTGCAAAAAGGGGGTTGTATTTTTAGAACTTTTGTGCTAATATAAACATGACTAAAAAGTATATCTCATCATGTGTTGAGAAAGAGGTTATACATGTATCGCAAACATATCGTATATGATCGTGAAACGAAAGACTACGCGATGTATCTCGACGGAGAACTGATTGGTTTTGCACGTACCTTTGCCGAAGCTGAGGTAACGCTCGACCAGCTTGTCTTTGAACTCATGAATGGGCAATACTTCTCGGAGGCGGCTTGAGGTTTGGTCTGTATCATCAAAAATATCAACAGAAAATAAAACGAAGGAGTAGATGTGCAATATTAAAACACACCTACTCCTCTTATGTTAAGTGGTGACTGCTTCGCCGACCGTTGCCTTCTCGAAGAGAAAGTCTCCCTGCGGATTGACATCGACACGAATAACATCACCATTCGTAAAATCACCCTGTAACAATTGCAAAGCCAGTGCGTTCTGCAAGCGCTGCTGAATCACCCGCTTGAGCGGACGTGCGCCATACACCGGATCGTACCCCTCATTTCCGAGTTGCTCCAGTGCCGTATCGGTCAGCTCTAGTGTCAACTGCCGATCTGCCAGCCGCTGGCGTAACTGCACCAGTTGAATGTCAACAATCCTGCCGATCTGTGCGCGGCTCAGTGGGCCAAAGACGATAATCTCGTCGATACGGTTGAGAAACTCTGGGCGGAACTCATCGCGTAACTCTTCCATCGCCCGTGAACGTACCGTTTCAAGGCTTTCGCCATTTTGTGTCATCTCCTGAATAATCGGGCTGGCAATATTTGAAGTCATCACCACAACCGTGTTCTTAAAGTTCACGATATGCCCTTGGCCGTCGGTCAGTCGCCCATCATCTAAGATCTGCAAAAGCACATTGAACACATCGGGATGCGCCTTCTCGATCTCATCGAAGAGCACCACCGAATATGGTTTGCGCCGCACCGACTCGGTCAGCTGACCGCCCTCGTCATAACCGACATAGCCCGGAGGGGCACCAATCAGTCGAGCGACCGTGTGTTTCTCCATGTACTCCGACATATCGAGGCGTATCATCGCAGCTTCATCGTCGAACAGGAACTCGGCCAATGCGCGAGCTAGCTCGGTTTTCCCGACGCCAGTTGGTCCCAAGAAGAGGAAAGAGCCCAGAGGTCGGTTCGGGTCTTGTAGCCCGGCGCGTGCTCGCCGCACCGCATTTGAGACAGCCTTGACTGCTTCGTCTTGGCCAACCACACGCTGATGTAATCGATCCTCCATTTTAACAAGCTTCTCGACTTCGCCTTCCAGCAACTTACTCACAGGAATACCTGTCCAGCGTCCGACAATTTCCGCAATATCCTGCTCATCGACTTCTTGCTTGAGGAGCGTATTTCCATTACTCTCCAACTGCTGCTCAGCCTCGGCCAGTTCGCGTTCCAGGTTACTCAGTTTGCCATACTGTAGCTCGGCAGCCTTGTTATAGTCGTACTCACGCTGCGCACCTTCAATATCAATGCGTGTTTGGTCGATCTGCTCCTTGAATTGCTGAATACGGTTGAGCACCTCGCGCTCCCGTTGCAGTTGAGCCTCGACTGCATTGCGACTCTCGCGCAGATTGGCCAGATCCTCTTCTAGTTTTTTCAGACGATCTTTGCTCCCGCGATCTCGCTCTTTCTTGAGCGCTTCTCGCTCGATCTCCAGCTGCATCATGCGGCGCTTAAGATCATCAAGTTCCTGTGGATCGCTTGTGATTTCCATGCGCATTCGTGCCGCCGACTCGTCGATGAGATCAATGGCCTTGTCCGGCAGAAAACGGTCTGAGATATAACGGTCGGAAAGAATGGCTGCGGAAACGATAGCTCCGTCGGTGATGCGTACACCGTGGTGGCTTTCATACCGCTCTTTCAAACCACGCAAAATGCTGATGGTATCCTCAACAGTTGGTTGTTCTACCAGCACTGTTTGGAAACGGCGCTCCAACGCAGCGTCCTTCTCGATATGTTTACGGTACTCATCGAGCGTCGTTGCACCGACCAACCGTAGCTCACCGCGTGCCAGCATCGGCTTAAGCATGTTCCCGGCATCCATGGCGCCTTCTGCGGCGCCCGCCCCAACGACCGTGTGTAGCTCATCAACAAAGAGGACAATATCCTCACGTTCCTGAATTTCTTTTAGCACGGCTTTCAGTCGTTCCTCGAACTCGCCGCGATACTTGGCTCCTGCAATCAAAGCCCCCATATCGAGTGCGACCACGACCCGATCTTTGAGCGACTCGGGAACATCGCCACGGGTGATGCGCTGGGCCAACCCCTCAACAATGGCGGTCTTCCCGACTCCTGGCTCACCAATCAGCACCGGATTATTCTTGGTGCGTCGACTCAGGATCTGAATGACTCGTCGAATCTCTTCGTCGCGACCGATCACTGGATCGAGCCGACCACGCCGCGCCAACTCAGTTAGATCGCGCCCATACTGATCGAGGGCCGCATAGGTTCCCTCAGGGTTCTGGCTCGTGACACGCTGTGTACCACGGACTTCTCGCAATGCTGTGAGTAGCGCATCGCGGGTGATACCGGCCTGTTGCAGGATGCGCTGGGCGGCACCACCTGCATGATTCACTAACGATAACAGGAGATGTTCGGTTGAGACGTACTCGTCACCAAATTGACCTAGCTCATCGTGGGCGCGCACCAACACCGTTCGCAAGCGCGGCGAAATGGCTATCTGCATGTTGCTGCCACTCACACGGGGCATGCGATTGATCTCATTTCGTGTCTGTTGTACTAGCACCCCCACCGCAACATTCAGCTTGCTAATGACCTGTGGCACCACACCATCGCTCTGCTCAAGCATCGCCAGCAACAGGTGTTCCGGTTCGATCTGGCTATTACCATTGCGCTCAGCTGTTGCCTGGGCAGCGGCAATAGCTTCCTGTGACTTTTGTGTGAAACGATTTATATCAAACGACATATGCGTATTCCTCCCATTTTAGACTGACTTAACGATACCATATTCATATCAGCAGGGCGTTAGTGAATTGTTAGAGAAGCATATACACATCATTATCCTTAGTTTGATTTGCTATAATAAATGCAAGAATGAACAACAAAATATCACAGTCAAAGAGGAAAACATGTCAGATACAACAGTCGCCGAGGTGCAACGCCTAGTGCAGGAAGGGCGCGCTGCGGCGTTAGCAGGTGATAATTTAGTGGCACGGTCACGTTTTCGACAGGCCACCGAACTTGATGCAAACTCAGCCGAGGCCTGGTTTGGGCTGAGTAGCGTTGTGCCTATGTTAGCAGAAAAGCGCGAATATCTACAACGTGTGCTAGAAATGGACCCAGGCAACAGTGAAGCACATGCAAGTCTTGAATATGTCGAGAAGTTGCAGTCTGAAGGGATGCAACTGGCACCATCAAAGCGCCGTGAGGAGCTGAATGTCGCTGGTGATGCTTCACCACTTTTGTCATCGCCTGAGCCAGAGGTCGTCCCAGAAGTCGAGTATTGCTATCAACATCCCGACCGCGAAACCGGGTTGCGGTGTGTGCAATGCAATCGGGCCGTCTGTGGCGAATGCGCCAAACCCGCTTCGGTGGGACAACTCTGTCCTGAGTGTCGCCGTCAGCGGAGGCCACCCAACTACCAGGTGTCCGTGAGCAATATGATTGTGGGGGGCTTAGTTGGATTTTTTGTCTCTTTAATCATGGGAATATTCTTATTCTTTATCTCAAGCTTTATTGGTTTCTTTTTCCTTTTTCTGTTAATCTTCTTTGGCCCAGCCATTGCCGAATTAATTATTCGAGTCGTTGATCGGGTAACAGGCACCAAACGTGGTCGCGAAATGCAGATCACTATTGGGACGGCTATCGCTATGGGGACATTACCAGTAGCGTTGCTAAATCCGTTTCTCTTTTTGTATTTAGCCATTGCGGTGGTCACAGCAGTAACACGAATGAAATAGCTAGTTGTGAAATCAAAATAACTCGATGTCGATCCAGATGCCACGGGTGGTTTATGTAGGACTGCCCGTCTTTTCTTGTGAATATATCAACGTCAAAGGAGTACTCCATGCGAAAAATCGATCTCCGTAGTGATACGGTTACATTGCCCACCGATGCGATGCGTGCAGCCATTGCACAGGCGGAGCTTGGTGATGATGTGTATGGCGAAGACCCGACGGTCAATCGTCTGGAGTCGTTAGCTGCGGAACGGGTAGGTAAAGAGGCGGCGATGCTGGTTCCCAGCGGCACCATGGGGAACTTCTGTGCGTTGCTTGCCCATTGCAACCGTGGCGAAGAAGCGATCATCGGCGACCAGTCGCACATCTACCACTACGAGGCCAGTGGCGCGTCGGTGCTTGGCGGTGTGGCGTTGCATCCAGTCGCTACCGAACCAACCGGGGAGTTGCCGCCGGAAGCTATTCAGGAAGCCATCCGTGATCCCTATGATTCGCATGAAGCGCTGACGCGATTGGTTTGTTTAGAAAATACACATAACCGTTGTGGTGGGGTTGTGCTCTCATTGGATTATATGCAAACAATCCATGACTTTGCACAATCACGAGGCTTTGCGGTGCATCTCGATGGTGCACGTGTGTTCAACGCGGCGGTGGCGCTTGGCGTTGATATACAGGCAATCACCCAACATGTCGATAGCGTGATGTTTTGTCTTTCCAAAGGTCTGTCTGCGCCAGTCGGTTCGATGCTGGCAGGTGATGCGGCGTTTATCAAGCGTGCGCGGCGTATTCGCAAAATGGTTGGTGGCGGTATGCGACAGGCGGGGATTATTGCGGCTGCGGGTATTGTCGCACTTGATGAGATGGCGGAGCGACTGGCCGAGGATCATAGCCATGCACGGATGCTGGCAGAAGGACTAGCCACATTGCCGGGGATTGTTATAGACCTTGCGAAGGTCCAGAGTGATATTGTGATTTTCAAACTCGACTCGGAGGTCTGGACGCCAGTACGCCTGACCGAGGTACTAGCTGAACGAGGCATCCTCATTGGTGAAATTGGGCGAGGCTATCTGCGTGTCGTAACTCATCACGATATTGATACGAACGATGTCGAAGAGGCGCTTGAGGTCATGCGGTCAGTGTTGGTGCAGAACTAAACTAGTTGAGGTGCAGAACTAAACTAGTTGAGTGGAACACACTACCACCCAACTTCACTTATCATCGCTAAAATAGAAACACCGATCTATCACGACCGTTTCTGAAACACAAAAATATACTCGTGTTTGAACACATAGAAGCCGCCAACGAGTGCGCGATACTTCCAGAGTTCTCGTTGGTGGCGCTTTCCGGTCGTCGTCTCAAAATTCTTTACAACAATACTCTTGAGCAAAAAACCGCGCTCCATAATTGCATTCATCGACTGGAAGCCCAGTGGTATCCACTCCCCTTTAGCGTATTTATCACCGATAACCATCACAAGGTAACGTTTGGGGTCGAGCACGTGTCTGACATTGTCAACGGCCTGCCCGATCATGGTGAGAAAGTGTTCGACAGAGGAGGCGTTGGAGAGATCACGTGCATCCTCACTAAACTTGATGATGTCAAAGTAGGGTGGGTGCATAATCACCAACTGCGCTGATGATTGCTGGTAGCGGTCCAGAACTTGGTGATAGTTGATAGTAGTACAATCGCCGTCAACGATGTCACTGATAACGCCATACTCGTTTGGTTCGGCTGCGATCAATGCTCGTGCGTCGTCTGCAATGTTAGGTTGGAGTTCAACGCCGATGCTGTGGCGACCCCAGCGCTGGGCCTCGATCAGCGTGGTGCCTGAGCCCGCAAACATATCGATTACCCAGTCGCCGGGTTTGGTATAACGCCGGATCATCTGACTGGGAATCTGCGGGATAAAGTTGCCCCAATAGCCTGCGGTATGCACCCCGGAGCTATCGCGTCGGTCGATTACCCACAGACTGTCGGTGTAGATATCATCGTATTTTTTCCAACTATTGAGGTTGATATCGTTGACCGCGTTGGTCCGCACTTCGGTAATACTTTTGAGGAAACGCTCGATATAATAGCGGGCCCGCTCAAGCGATTGCGATGCGCTGATCTGGTCGAGTTCATCACACAGATAGTCAGGCGAAAATGGGATGGTTTCATCAGTTTCAGCTATCTCCTGAAACGGACTGTCAGGGTCAAGCAGTTGCTGCTTGAGATCAAACACACTGTCGCGCAATGTATCCATCGGTGAAACATCGAGCAATTTACGGGTTGCCTCAATCAGCAGTAGCTTGTTGATATGGAGGATTTCATTACTGGTGTCAGCCGCATCCTCATTTTCATCAGGCAGGTCCATTGGCAATTCGTCCAGCATGATCGCCTACTCCACCACCACGCGATCATCACCAAGCATTTGCGCCAAGTCGCCAACCAGTGTATCGTTGCAACGGACGCCAACATGGGTCTTGAGGAGGACAATCCCAACGCCGTTTGGCACATGAATAACGACTTCATCATCACCTTCATACTGGCGTAAGACTTGGTCGATCTCCTGCATACGGCGTATATCGGTATCAAAATTATCAGAACGATGGAAGTAGAGACGTAACGTGTTTTTGGGTGTTGCTGGCGCAGGCTCACTATGCCCGTTTCCATGACCATTCCCGTTTCCATTCTCGTGGCCATTGCCATTGGCGTGGGCGGCAACTTTCACCCGCGAGCGAATAACGTTGACTGGTGCAGCGCTGGCGCTCTGTTCTGCGCCATTCGTTGGCGGTGCTGGATGAGTGCCATTCGCTGGTGTGGGCACGTCGTTTGTTGGTGGGGCAGGATGCCGCACCACATCGTCGGGCACATTGTCGGCCACGCCATCGAGGTCCATAGCCACTGCTGCCGTGGCTTCCTGTGCTTTCTGTGTCGCTGTCTCAAGCGGCTCAATCGTGTCCAGCATAAGTTGGAGCATATCGCCACTTCGTCCGGTATCCACCTTGGCGGTGACACAAATCAGCGCATCATCCTGGAACAGGTCTTGATACTTTTCAAAGGTTTTGGGGAATGCCACAACTTCGATGGATGACTCAAGGTCCTCCAGAGTCGCGACGGCCATGCTGTCGCCCTTCTTTGTCATGAGCCGACGAACGCCTGAGAGCATCCCTACAAAGGTGTGTTTGTTATCTTTGCCATTGCCTTGTCCTACCAGATCGGCGGCCAGACTGATCGGAGTGATCTGACTCATATCAACCTGCTCGAGCGCTCGGGCCATGGGGTGATCAGAAACATACATCCCCAACAGTTCTTTTTCCCAAGCCAACTGCTCTTTGTAATGATCAGGTTCTTCTTTTATGACCGGAAGTGGAATAGACTGAACGGAAGGATTTGCTCCATCATCACCGCCTCCAAGCAGATCAAACATACTGGACTGGCCTGCCTCCCGTGCACGTTGCGCTTCGATCCCGGCTGACAGGGCCTGTTCAAGGATAGCAAGTTTTTGGCGGCGGTCACCAGGCATCCCATCGAGTGCACCACACTTGATGAGACTCTCCAACACACGTTTATTCAGTGCTGAACGTTCAACCCGATCACAAAAGTCTTCGAGTGACTGAAACGGTCCTCCTGCCTCGCGGGCTTTGAGAATAACATGTAACGGACCTTCACCGACATTACGAATAGCCGAGAGACCGAAGCGGATAGCTTTACGGTTTTCGTATTCTGGCAACTGGCCCTCTGGCACATCCTCGACGGTGAAACCGATACTACTGCGGTTAATGTCCACGGGCATCACCGCTACGCCCAGGCGACCACACTCATTGACGCTTTTGGTCACCGCTTCGGTTTCACCGGCAGAGGCGGACAGCACTGCGGTCATGTACTGGGTTGGATAGTTGACCTTAAGATAGGCCGTTTGGTAGCTGAGGAGGCCATATAGCGTTGAGTGAGGCCGGTTGAAGGAGTAGCCTGCAAACGGCTGGATAAGGTCCCACAGGGTGTCAGCCTGATCCCGTGTGAGGCCATTCTTGATACATCCATCCTTGAAACGTGGCTCTTCGGAAGCCATCAGATCGCGTTTTTTCTTCCCGATGGCTTTCAGCACAATATACGCCTGACCAAGGGTGTATCCAGCAATCGCCTGGAGCAATTGCATAATCTGCTCCTGGTAGACGATGACGCCGTAGGTGTCGGCGAGAATAGGCTCAAGAATGGGATGGAGATACTTGATATCCTTGGGGTTATTTTTGTTATGAATATAGACCGGAATCTGTTCAAGTGGCCCGGGCCGGTAGAGTGCCACCATCGCGTAGAGGTCACCCACACGGGTCGGTTTGAGTTGAGTCAGATAGCGGGTCATGCCTGTAGATTCAAACTGGAATACATTCGTTGTTTCACCCCGCCCCAAGCTTTCAAACGTTTTCGTATCTTGAAGCGGAATATCGGCTAACTCAAAGCGTGTGCCTGTGGTCTCCTCGATATAGTTGAGCGCCTCAGCCACAATCGACAGGTTGGTTAACCCAAGAATATCCATCTTGAGCAGACCAATCTTCGCCAGTGTTGGTCCTTCATACGAGGCCATCACTGCGTTTTCGTCCTTGGTGGTGCGCTGGAGTGGCACCACCCGGTCAAGCGGATTGCGGCTAACGACCAAGCCACACGCGTGGGTTCCCACATTCTTCATGCGCCCCTCGACCTTCTGGGCCCAGTTGATCAGGTTTTGCATGTCGGCATTGTTGTCGTATATCTGTTTGAGTTCGGGAACGCGTTCTAGTGCCTGTGCGATGTTTGTTCCAACGGGGAGGGTTGGTATCAGTTTGGCCACCCGGTCAACATCGGGGAGGGGGAGATTGAGGGTGCGTCCAACGTCGCGCAGGGCCGCTTTGGCACCGAGTGTGCCATAGGTGATAATCTGAGCGGTGTTTTCTCGACCATATTTGTGCGCGATGTATTCGAGGATCTCGTGGCGACGGCTGTCAGCAAAGTCGGTGTCCACGTCGGGCATTTCAAGTCGCTCAGGGCTGAGGAAGCGTTCAAAAAGCAGCTTGTTCTCGATTGGATCGACATCGGTGACGCCTAGACAGTACAACACGAGCGATGCCCCCGCAGAACCACGGGGGAGGCAGGGGATATTGCGCTCACGGGCATACTGCACATAATCCCACACGATCAGCATATAATCGGGGAAGCCAGTCTGGTTGATAACATCCAGTTCATATTCAAGCCGTTGGAAATACTCCTCTGACGGTTCGCCATTACAGCGCTTCACTAAACCTTCTTCACACACAAATTTGAGGTACGTAGAGGCATTGTGTCCTTCGGGGATTTCAAATGCCGGGAGTTCGACTCGCCCAAATTCGAGATTGAGATTACACATATCCGCAATGCGGCGGGTGTTCTCAAGCGGCTCGACACCATATTTTTTGAAACGCTGCCACATCTCTTCGCCACTCATAATGTGGTAGGTCTCATCCATGTCATAGTTTTTGCTACAGAGCTCTTGCAACGTCATGTTGAAGCCCATCGCCATGATCATCTTATGGGCTTCGAGATCTTCGCTACGGACGAAGTGTGTGTCGTTGGTGGCAACTAGGGGGATTTTCAGCTCTTTGCCAATGCGCACAAGTTCGTCGTTGATTTCCTCTAGTTCAGGAGTGTTGCCATGCAGTTGGAGTTCAAGATAATAGTTATCGGGGCCAAGCAGATCACGGTACCATGCAGCAACCTTACGTGCTTCATCTTTCTGGCTCTGTGTCAGGTGCTGAATAACTTCACCAGCAATACATGATGATGTCAGAACCAGTCCTTCGTGATACTGTTCCAACAATTCACGGTCAACACGAGGACGGGCAAACACACCACGCCCAGAGAAGCCTTCGAGATGAGCCAGCGTCGTAAGTTTGGTAAGGTTGCGATATCCGACCTCATTCTTGGCAAGCATCAGCAAGTGGTAGGCGCTTTTACTGCCACGCTTGGCCGGTGCTGTTCGTGAGCCAGGTGCCACATACGCTTCCATACCAATAATTGGCTTCACACCAGCCTTTTTGGCAGACTCGTAGAACTCAATCGCACCATACATGACACCGTGGTCGGTAATAGCGATGCTGTCCATACCTAGTTCAGCAGCACGTTCGGCAATGGCTTTCGTCGAAGCATAACCGTCGAGGAGGCTATATTCTGAGTGAACATGGAGATGGGTAAAATCATTCATGCGGTACCCCTGGTTTGGTGTGGACGAGAATAAAACTTTTTACACTATTTCTTGGAAACACTCTTCGCAAAGACTCACCAATCAGGTATTGCATGGTGTGAGCTTCACAGGCTGTCAGAAGAATTCGCTTCAGGACGGGATATGTATACATAACGTGTAGATGATGACCCTCCTGCGGTACCCCGACTCGCTTATTATAGCACACTCATGCGGACTTGTTCCAGTGGATAAGCGGCAGATGTGTAAGTATTTTTTGTGGAAAAGTTGTGTATAACTGTGGATAATACATAGGTCTAAAGTATGATACCCTATAATTGTTTTTACCCCAAAATGTTGTACTATTACTCTTTTTATAAGCTGGTGCATACAATCACAATTATCATACGTATACTACAGAGGGCATCTTGTGTTCTTAGCTAGAGGGATATAGCTATGTCTAAAACAATTACCGGCCAGTTCGACAATAACGAAAGTGCACAACAAACCGTGCAGGCGTTAGTAGGGAGTGGCATCCCCGCACACGCGATCAAAGTTGTACCAAGTGAAAATCCTGCTTTGGGTGATTATGGTGTAGAAGGAAAGAATCAAACCCTTGAATTGATGGGTATTGTAGCCGTGTATGCCACACTCTATGGTCTTATTGTAGGTGTTCTTTTTGGCTCTGGCCACCTTAACGCTGTTCCGCTTGGGTTTGTACGTCCCGGAGGCACGATGGCATCTGCCGCTGGTATGTTGGCGCTTGGTGCTGGTGCTGGTGCGTTGGCTGGTGCGCTTATTGGTCTCGTGGCTGGCATTATTGTGCAGATAGCCAATCGTATTATTGCTACGGCTGGGTTCCAGGGTCCACAAGTCGTAGTTAAGTCATCAGACGAACTTGTCGATAGCACAAACTCAATCATGCAGCAGAATCGCGCAACCTCGATTAGTGAAGGCAGTGCTGCGCACTAGCTGGCCTCCCACAAAACATCAATACATAAAAGATGGGGTGTACTACACCTCATTTTTTATCTTTAACACCTGAAACAATGATGTTTGTGGCTCTGGAGGAACATATGTTATAGATTACTACTATTTGTAATAAAAAAAGGGGTCTAGAAGAAAACCAGATACTTCTTATATACGTAAAATTGAAATATGGGCGTGTTCTAGGCTAAAAAAATATTCTGCCTAACGTACAACCTGTGTTAGATACTCTCAACTCCTCCACGTCACGAGTT
>JBCDFA010000116.1:0-20165 GCA_039178835.1 Chloroflexota bacterium | reverse complement strand
TAGGTGACAGCGGTATCACCAGTATGATAGATGGTGAAGCCATTTTCCATACGCAGAACATATCCCGCAGCGGTTCCCATGGGCACAATCGTGTCGCCATCGGTAAAGGTACTACTGTGTGTTGAGTGGGTCATCGTAGCTTTGATGCCCGCCACGTCAATGGTGCCACCCATATGAAATTGGACAACACGTTCTTCAGTCAGCCCCTTCATCATGAGCCAGGTTCCGAGATCGAATTGGCATACGATCTTGGCATCGTTTAATGTTGCCATGCTGAGCAGATCACCAATATGATCGAAATGGCCATGTGTGATAAAAATAGCATCAAGACCTTCACTACGTACGCGTTGCTTCCATTCGTCGGGACAGGATGGGTTGCCATCGACCCAGGCATCGATCAAAATGCGTTTGCCACCGGGAGTTTGAATGTGGAAGGTGCCGTGGCCCAGCCATGTAATAGTTGTATCGCGTCCAAGCGTGGTCATAAAAGCCTCCTTTGACATATCCAAAAGTGCTGTTTCCACACAAGATGCGTTATCTGTGCGGGAGGATTATACAGAAGTCGTTAAGTTGCCTATACCTACGGTCTTTCTAGTATAGCATATTCTTCGCAAAAAACAGCCCCTCTTGACGTAACAGCAAAAATGCTTATAATAGCAATATACCCCAAGGGGGTATGGGTATGCATTTCTATTTGCAATAATCTTATTTTTGTATATAGTTTTAGGGAGATAACGAAATGACAAAGCCTATTGCCATAACCGATGCCGAGTTCGAGCAAAAAGTCCTTCAGTCCGATGTGCCAGTTGTCGTTGACTTCTGGGCACCCTGGTGTGGTCCCTGTCGTGCAGTCGCCCCCATTCTTGATGAGTTGGCTGGTGAGTACGAGGGTAAGTTGACCATCGCCAAAGTCAATACGGACGAAGACTCACTCTGGATGGGCAAATTTGGTATTATGGCTATCCCAACCATGATCGTCTTCAAAGACGGCAAAGAAGTTCGTCGTATCCAGGGTGCACGTCCCAAGCGGGTGTTGCAAGAAGAGTTTGAAGCGGCTATGACTGGCTAAACTGTTGCTAGTTGAAGTCTAGGGAGCCGAGAACCGAACTCTTCTAGTTGGTTCTTGGTTCTTTTCTTTTGAGGCTGTGAATATGTCTATAACACCGGAGTCTCGTCCCATTAGCGAACATGTACGTTCTGATGTGTTAACACGGCTCAAGCGTATTGAAGGTCAGGTACGTGGTATTCATCGCATGGTCGAGAGCGACCGCGATTGTCGTGAAGTTGTGCAGCAGTTGGCGGCCATCAAAGCCTCGATTGCCAGTCTGAACACGCTCGTCGCTGAAACATATGCACGTGAGTGTTTATGTATGGATGATCAGGTACCGACGGAAGAAGTCGCAAAACTCCTCGATCTGTTAAAAGCAGCACGTTAGTTATTGCTCATCGTAGTCAGCACCAACGTGCTGCTGCTTTCCCTTTCCTAATTCTCGTAGACCATTGTTGGGCGTTCAGGAAATTCCAGATATAACTGATCACCAAGCTGTGCCTCCGGTAATTGATCGGTCACCACACTGATGCGCTGGTGTTCGTCCCAGACGGTAACGATAAAGCGACCAGCTACTGGTGTCCCCTCGGCAAAAGTCACTGCGATACGTCGCTCATCTGGTGTGTGCGACAGTTTGAGTGCCTCGGCGCGGTACATCAGCCATTGGGTTGTGTCAGTGGTTGATGGTCTGGCCGGACCAAGGTCGATTTGCTTGTACACATACCGCTCATCCTCGATCTGTGCATGTACCAGATTGGCTGGTGGTGTGCCGACAAATGTCGCCACAAAGCGTGTGGCTGGTGACTCATACAGTGCGCGTGGTGCCCCAAATTGCTCGACTTTGCCATGGTTCATGACCGCGACATGGCTGGCCATAGTCATTGCTTCGACTTGATCGTGGGTAACATAGACGCTGGTTGCTCCGGTGATGCGGTGGATTCGTAGGAGTTCGGTTCGCATTTCGGCGCGCAACTTGGCGTCGAGGTTCGAGAGAGGCTCGTCAAAGAGGAGCACTCTGGGCCTTGGTGCGATGGTACGGGCGATGGCGACGCGTTGCTGCTGTCCACCCGAGATTTCTCCGGGGTAGCGTGCTGCCAGATCGCCGATGCTCAAGAGTTCGAGTACTTCCTTGACCCGTTCGCGACGCTCATCTGCCGACCACTGCTTGACCTTAAGGGGCCACTCAACATTTTCTTGCACCGTTTTGTGTGGCCAGAGTGCATAGCTTTGAAATACCATGCCGGCATTGCGATCTCCCGGTGAGACAATGATGCCACTCTGTCCACTGGCGATCTGTTGGTCGCCAAAGTGAATCTCACCGTTAGTTGGCTCCTCCAGGCCGGCGAGCATCCGCAGAATGGTGGTTTTGCCGCACCCAGAAGGACCGAGTAACACGAGAAACGCGCCGGTGGGCACCTCCATGTGGACCCCCGCAACGGCGTAATTGTCGCCGAAACGTTTTTCGAGGCGCGTGATGCTGATCGCTGGTAGGGTCTGTTTTTCTGTCAAAACTGATTGTGCTTGCATATGAGACTCTCATCTATTGAAATGGTACTTATTTTTCGTTCCACGGCTGTACGGCGCCCTGCAATCGACGTGCAAGGAGGGTTGCAGCTATCGAAATGGTGGCGATAATAACAGTAATGGCATTCGCAAATTGGGCAAATCCCTCGGAGGCATAGCGAAAAGTGATTACGCTGAGCAGCGGCATTGTTGGTGTGACGAGCAGCACGACGAGTGCAAGATCACGCACGACGTTGACGAATACCAGCACCGCACCAGCAATCAGCCCGCGTGAAGTGAGCGGGATGAAAATACTCGTCAGGCGCCGCATAAACCTAGCCCCGGACATAACAGCCGCTTCCTCTAGCTCTCCGGCAACCTGGCTCATCGCCGAGCGGCCTGATTGTGATGCAAACGGGAGGTTGTAGGCAGCGCCAGCAATCACCAGCAGTGCAAAGGTGCCGTAGAGCGCCGGAAGTGGGCCAAACGGTCGGCCATACTGGGCGATATAAACGGCTCCAAAGGCCACGCCGGGGATGAGGAAAGGAAGATAACTCAGCAGCCCGACCGAACTGGTCATCGGCCCCTTGCGGCCACGTATCACGACATACCCGATGGCCAGACCGAGGACAATGGCAGCCAGCGAGACAGAAAGGCCCAACATCATGGTGTTGGCGGATGCTTCGACGACCTGTTCGTTGCGGAGCACGCCTGGTTGTCCTTGAGCAAACGATGGGTCTGACCCGCCGATCCAGAAGTGGCTGGTAAATCCGCTGGTGAGCGAGCCAGTGCTACGCGCAAAACTCGAGCCGAGCAGTGCCAGCGTCGGCAGGATGGTCGTAGCGACACAGATGCTGAGAGCGGCACCAAACAAAGGCCAGCGCAGACCACCAAGCTGTTGGCGTTTGCGCCGCCCACCTTTGCCGGTGATCGTGGCGAACGAACGGCGACCACTCACAAAGCGGGTACTACTCCAGAGCAACACGGCTGCCACGAGAATGAGCAGGATGGCCAGCACATACCCACGCTCCACTTGTCCGGTACTGATCGAACCGTACAATCGGGTCGAGATGGTGTGAAAGCGCACCGGCAGGCCAAGCAGTGCGGGTGCCGCGAAGTTACTCACCCCTTCGGCAAAGGCCAGTAGTGCGGAGGAGACGATGGCAGGTGCGACCACCGGCAGGGTGATGTCAGTCAGGACCCGCCGACGGTTGGCCCCGGTCATCTCAGCGGCCTCAAGCAGTTCGGTGTTGACCGACGCAAGTGATGCACTGATCAGGACGAATGCCAGCGAATAGTAGTGTGCGACAAGTGTCAGCACAACCGGGATAAAGCCCCACGCGAGCCAGTCCGGTATGCTCAGACCGAGGTCCTGCAAGACGCCAATCTGACCACCAACGCGGTCGTTGCGAAAGATGGTTTCCCATGCCAGAGCAATCGCAAAGCTGGGCAGTGCAAAGGGGATTGCCGCCATCGCACCGATGACTCCACGCCCCGGCATGTCGGTCATCACAACCAGCCAGGCGAGGAAGCCTCCGATCATGAGCGTCCCCAGGGCTACGGTTGCACCGATGGCGAGGGTGTTGCCCAGAGGGCGCCAGAATAAATTTTCTGACAGTCGGCTGTTAAGTACATCGTTCCAGGCTTCCAGCCCATCGCCCGTGAGTGTGGTTGTTACCAGGCGCAGCAAGGGCATGAGCACCAGTAGCACCAGTAAAATGAAGAGCATGAGGCCAAGAATGAATGATGGTTGTCTGAACGAGTTACGTAGTCGTTTGAGTGAAAAGAGTTGTTTTTTTCGATCCTGAGCGATGGGTGTTTCGGGTGTTGTGATTGTGTCACTCATAGAGATAGTTTATGTGATAGGGATGCGTTCGGCATCGTACACTATACGCATCCCTGGTAAGATGATTATTGAAGTATGAGAATAAGATCGGAAACGTCCTGACGGATTTCGAGTGTGGCAACTGTATCGATCTGCCAGGCACGGAATTCATCGAGCGGGATGGCGTCAGGATGTGGTTCGATGTCTGTACGGGTTGCATAGTCGCCTGGGACATAGAATGGCTCGTAGCCAGGACCACCAGTTGGGCTATCATCACCCATCATAAAGTGGATGAATAGTTGGGCTGCTGATGGATTGGGTGCATCACGGACGATACCGAGCAGTGCTGGGAAGGCAATACCTGGCGATGGTGCGACCTCATTTGCGACCTGTAAGGCCCAACCCTCATCTTCGTTATCACGGCGATCTGAGTAGGAGGTGAAGCCGACGGGCGGGTCTTCCTGTCCGATGGCACCAACAGCAGCATTCACACTATCGGTACTGTCAACGAGGATGAGATCATTGGCAAATAGATCGACAATCCACTGTTCACCAGCCGTCGTCGCATCACTACCAAGTTCGATTGGTGCTCCAAAAAGTTCCTCATAGGCGGCGGCCATTGCGTCGGATTGCAACACAACCTCGGTCATCAAGTCGAGATAATCGCCACGTACCAACGGATCAACCATCACGACTTTGCCTGTCCATTCAGGTTGGGTGAGCTCCCACAGATTGGTGACAGGTGAACCATCAGGATAGGCTTCTTCGTTGTACATCAGCACTTTGGTTGAAATACGGTTCGCAACCAGTGGCTCCTGATACTCAGCAGGAATACGGTCGGTGAATTCAGGTGGTACATAGGCTTCCAGGATGCCTTCCTGCACCAACTCACCATAGACAACCGGCGCATCAGAAATATAGGCAACATCTGCCTCTGCCACACCGGCTTCCTGTTCAGCCTGAATACGGGCGATCTGCTCGGTTGAAGAGATATCGAGTCCGACCAGATCGATGTCCGGGTATTGAGCCTCGAAGGCTTCTTCAACGCGGGCGATTCGGCTGGTGAATGAGTAGACGGTCACTTCGCCCTCTTCAGTTGCTGCAGCAATAAGGGCATCGAGATCGTCGCCACTCGCAGCATCTGGAGCCTCTGACTCTTCAGCTGTTGTATCAGTATCAGCTTCTTCTTCAGCGGCTGTGTCACCTTCTGTTGCAGGTTCTTCTTCAGTAGTTGTGTCCTCTTCTGGTGCAGGTGCTTCTTCCGCTGTTGTATCTTCATCAGTGACAGCAGGCTGTTCTGCCGCTGGCTGACCACCGCACGCAACAAGGATAAAGATACAAAGCAACCCAGGCAATATGTGCTTGAACTGAGTTATCATCGTGGATAGGTTCTCCTTTGTGCTTTTCCAAGTTTCATCGATATTTATCCTAAACCACTATCATAGTGGGTTATTTTTTTCCACCGTTGTGTTGTTTTTTTGATTGAAAAGCTGTCATGATGTGTTCAAAGATACTTTGTTTGTAAAGCTTTGATTAAGTGTTTAATGTTTGCTTAATATGGTATTTTGTTTATTTATATTACTAGTGTGTATTTCAATCCAATAAATACATCTGTTTGAAAGATACGATGTATTTATTGGTTTTTTAACTTTGTATACGTCTATAGTACTAATGTGTATATACAAGTACAGTAGGGTGTTCGCCACACGAAAGACACATACTTCGAGTGCAGGCTAATTCAGAAGTGTGTGAGTTAACCCATTGGTGGTGACAAGACCGTGTAGAAGCACCGATGGTCAACATATACCTCTACAGTCATAAAGAAGGGATAGATTTCCAGATCTATCCCTTTGGAATTATTTTGTTCTGTAGAAAGAAGATTATGAGCTTAGAGGTTTACGATATCGATAGGCTCAATCGAATCTGCCAGAGTAAAACCAAAAACTTGTGCATAGAAGTAGAGTTCTGCTTCGAGCGCACGTTTGATCGTTTCGGCACGTCGGAAGCCATGGCCTTCGTTTTCAAATGGGAGATAAGCGACGGGTAAGCCCTTGTTACGCACCGCCTCATACATGGTTTCCGCCTGATTCGGTGGTACGACCTTATCATCAAGGCCCTGGAGCAGAATAATTGGACACGATAACTGCTCAGTAAAGTTGATGGGTGAGCGAGCTTGATACATTGCACGCTCCTCTGGATAGGGGCCGACCAACCGATCACAGTAACGTGACTCGAACTTATGGGTGTCGCGTACTAATGCCTCAAGATCGCCGATGCCAAAGTGACTTGCACCCGCCTTGAAGACATCATGAAACGTGAGTGCACACAGTGTAGTATAGCCACCTGCGCTGCCTCCGGTAATGATAAGCCGTTCGCCATCAACCCAGCCCTGCTCAACCAGAAACCGTGCACCATTGATACAATCCTCTACATCTACGATACCCCACTGCCCATTCAGACGCTGTCGGTAGGCACGACCATAGCTGGTACTGCCGCCATAGTTCACATCCAGCACCGCAAAGCCCCGATTGGTCCAGAACTGTGTTTGCATACTGAGTGTAGGAAATGTGGCGCCGGTTGGTCCGCCATGACTCATGACGATGAGCGGTGGTTTTTCTTCTGCAGGTGCTATGTAGTTTTTGTTTTGAGGAGGATAAAAAAGCCCATACGCCGTGAGATTATTTGTTGTCGGGAACTCGATTGATTGGGGTAGCGAGAGATGCTGCGGGTCTAACGCGATGTCTCTGGCCTTGCGTAACACGGCTTCCTGGCCGGTCGCAAGATTCATGTGTACAACCTGTGGCGAGAGAATCGGCGATTTCCCGATAAAGATTAATTGCCCATCCTGTACCTGTGGATCGCGTATCTCAGTATATGGTGTTTCCAGCCAGGTAAGTGCTCCATTGTTTGTGGCGATGCGTGCCAGACGATCTACATTCTGCTCCTTGATCGCAGCGATGATCGAATCTGGCGACTCAAATGCATAGGTGTTTAGGCCAAAAATCCACTGAGGGAGACCGCATTCGGCTGTCATCTCGACCAGTGGTTCCACAGAGTCGTTCTGCCAGCGATACAGATTCCACCATCCGTTGCGATCTGAGACAAAATAGAGTGTACCGTCAGGCGACCAGGTTGGCTGAAAGATGGACTCTTCGGGACCGCCAGCTACACACACCGCATTTGTGATTTGCCCTTCAGCGGTGAGCGAGGCCACCCACAATTCGGTACCGTCCCACGGCATATTGGGGTGATTCCAGGCTAACCAGGCAAGATACCCTGCATCGGGACTCAGGCGCGGTGTTGCATAAAAATCATTTCCTTCTACCAACGTTTGAATGTGTCCATTTGTTATGTCAATCATTACGAGCGTGTTGGTTGGCTCCTGCCCAGCGTTCGAGTGATCTTCACACACACAGATGATACGGTTGCGCTGCTGGTCGATAGTCATGTCTGCATAACTAAGTGGGCCTTCGGGAGTAATGGCCTGTGGCATGTTCCCAACCATATGATGGTAGATCCGCTGATCCTTTTGGTTGACAAAGTAGATATGTCCATCTGAAATGGTAAATGCGCCACCACCATATTCATGCACCCGTGAGCGTACATCGAAGGGCGTTGGTGTCACATCCTCTGTATTCCCCTTGCTATCGCGTCGCACAATAACACTGCGGCCCTGCTCAGTCGGACGCCGTTCCAGCCAATAGATGTCACCACCATCAACAGCGACGGTTGTGAGTCCTGTGCCACCTGATGCAATCATGTCGGTGCTGATAGGAGACTGCCATGAGCCGTAGGGCATTTCTGTCTGTTGAGTCATTCGCATTTCCGTGTATTTTCAGATTCTGATGATTATTTTGAGATGTGTCTGGTAAAACCAACACCATGAAGCGTCTCTAGTACTGAGATGCATGTGCTGTAGGGCCTATTTGCCAGATTTAGAAACACCATTGTAATCGAATAGTTTACAACTCACAACTATTGAAGTAGCTATACTCGTTACTTTCGGAACCCAAAAGCGTATGTATGTATGAAGGGTTTAGTTATGTGTTGTGCCCATCGCTCCATACGAGGGATGGGTGTAAAAGGGGGAAAAAGTGAAACCATCCGTGTGGCAATCTCGTCGAAGTTTGTCTGTCTTGGTACTCTGCGTGTCACTTGTCGCAATGGTTCTATCAGGGAGAGGTTTTGGGAACCATATCAATGCCGCCCAATCAGATGAAGAGAATGTCTATCTTCCACTGATCCAGGCCAGTGGCACACAAACACCACCAACTGCTACCGCAACGCCCGAACCAACCGTATCGCCTGAGCCGACGATAACACCCACCGCCACCCCAGGTATAAGCCAGACTGTAGGACTCACTGGCGATGTATTGGTGCAACCACGCTGGGCTACTACCGTCGATCAACCGATTTCGTATGAAATCATTCTTGATGTGAGTGGCTCAATGAGTTGGGATTTCAATGGTTATGGTACTGTTGGAGGTGAAGACTATCAATGTGAGAGTCCCGATAATCCCAATCCACTTGATCTGCCATATAACAGCGAATGTATGGGTGGCGAAAACTCGGCCTGGAAAGTGGTCGAAGAGCGCCGCATCTATGTCGCCAAACAGGCCATTATCAACCTCATTGGACAGATGGAACAAGATGACCTGATGCGGGTGATTGCATTTAGCTCTGGGAATCCAGTGCTTGGTGATGCCAATGCCAAAGCTTATCCCGAAGATGGATGGTCAAGTGACCCGAGTGCTCTGGAAGAGGCAGTTCTTGCCGCAGGAAACTGGGGTCAGGGACTCTACAACACCACTGGCGCGACCTCAAGCCCACAGGCATTTCAGTTAGGCCGGGCAGTATTGGATGAGGCGCCTGAGCAGACTGCTGATGGTCGTCCATACGAGAAGCGAGTAATCTTTATCACCGATGGCGTTGCGAACGTCTTTTTGAGTGGGCAGATGAATGACGCACGTGATATATGTCCAGAATTGACTCCGAATGAGGCTCTTAACACCCCGAGATGCCATATTGGGACCACATCGAATGGGATATCGCGGCCGATTACAGCTATGATTGAGCAAGCTGATCTGATGGAAATAGAAAATCCTGGGATGAGCATCTATGCTATCGCGCTCGCCCAATTTGACAGCACTGGATTAAATGAGGTCGTGTCGGTGCCGGAAATGCTCTATCGTGCAAGTAACGCGAATGTTGTAGAGCCTATTATTGATTCTATCAACGTACGTGAACAGGGGTGCGTGCCAGCCAGCGGTGATCCTATTGATCGTGTAAGTGAAGAGGCTGTTGTGGATGATCCGACAGCTTTTGGTTTACCGGACAGCGACACTTTTGGCTATGTCACCCTGCACGATAGCGACGGTGAGAGGTTGCCTGGAGCGCAGGGGCGTTTGTCGATTCGCCACGATCCGACCACCGGCGCATTGCGTTTCTCATTGCCTGCCGAGCAAGGCCTTGCGCCAGGAACGTATCAGCTTGAAGCATTTGTCGCATACAAAGGTCCTGATAGCACTGATCGTCGCTACAACTGGTTGAGCAACACTACCGACTCGACCGGACAAGAGCGCTTGACGTTTACGGTTCCTGTACCAACTGAACCTGATCAGGTCGTTGAATTGCTCTCCACAACTATTGATCTTGATCCATCAATGGATGTGTGTGCATCACCTGAATCTGTAGGGTTGCAAGGCGATGTGTTTGTGCGTCCGCAGTCGGTACAGGTCGAGGATCGCCAGCCAGTGGCCTATCATGTGGTGCTGGACGTGACCGGCTCAATGAGTTGGGATTTTAATGGGTATGGCACTCTTGGAGACGAGGACTATACAATGTGAAAGCCCAGATAATCCTAACCCGCATGATTTGCCCTACACAGATGAGTGTCTAGATGGTGCTAGCTCAAGTTGGCAAGTCGTCGAAGAGCGTCGGATCTATGCCGTGAAACAGGCGCTGATTGGATTAGTTGACAACATGCAAGAGAACGATAGTATGCGAGTCGTTGCGTATGCCGATAGTATTAGTGAAACGAATGTGAGGGCATACCCAGCAGATGGTATGACAGGCGACAAAGACATATTGAATCGGGCCATTCGTGATGCCGGCGATTGGGGACAAGGCCCGTACACCACGCGTGGTGGGAACTCCAGCGCACAGGCCATGCAATCCACTGGACAATTGCTGGAACAGGCACCAGATCGAGCACCAGATGGGAGTGAGTATAAAGATGTAGTGATTTACGTCACTGACGGAGTGGCGAATATCTTCCTTGATGGTGAGACGAATACGGCTCGTAATATTCCTTTCTGTAGAGATATGTCAGTGGCTGAGGCCCTTCGTACTGCTAACCCCTGTCAGCTTGGCATTACTGCCGATGGTAGATTACGCCCGGTAACAGCTTTGATCAACGAGGCAATAAAGATTAAACAGAATGATCCTGATCTGGATCTGTATGTTCTTGCCATAGGCCCTGCCGACGATACAGGGTTAGCTCAAGTCGCCTCTGAGATGGGGCTATTCTATCCAGCTAATACTCCTAGTGTGGTAGATAACATATTCGCTTTGATTGCTGCTCAATCAAACGCTGGTACATGTCGAGTGACCGAGGGTGAAGCTACTTCGGATATCTCAGGCCACGAGGCGGGGAGTCTCCCTGATTTTCCGGTGCCAGAGGGCGGCCATGGCTATGTGACGATTCGTGATTCACAGGGGAACGTTTTGCCCGAAGGCCAGGGGCGCTTACCAGTTGTGGTTGATCCAGTAAGTGGTAATCTTGTGTATCGTCTCCCAGTTGAGATGGGTCTTGCGCCAGGGGAGTACTCACTTGAAGCCTATATCAACTATCGCGGTGACGACGGCACAGCGCGGACTTATCGCCAACTTGTGATCACCAACGATCCTGATGGTACATCATTATTACGTTTCACCATTCCATCTAATGCAGTGGGTGATGTGTACACCATGGACTCACTTCTACTGGATATTGCCCCCGATGTAGCCTTGTGTCCAGCTTCTCCTATGGAATAAGTCTTTGTAGAGAGGTACGGAGTGTCGACCATGGGCGCCCCGTACCCTGCCCCGTTTTAATGCGTTGATAAGGCCCCTACTCCTCTGTGACACCACGAACTATGTTGTCACTCTGTCAAAAAAACGAGAGTCTTTGTGATGCGACTCCTGTTTGGTCCTGCTTCGATCACCTAACCCGCTTGTCGAATCCACTCAAATGTAGTGAACTCTCTGTGTGATCTGGAAGGCCCATGCCTGGTACCGCCTGGTTGATTCGCAAGGAAGTCTTTATCGCTGTGTTGTCGTCTGTATTTTTTACGTTCTGGAAAAACACACTGGAGGAAGTATGTTGAGAACATTTTTGTTGCAAAGTGTATCCTACCGTATCATGGCGTTGACACTACTCATGTTCACACTTACAAGTAACGTGGCCTGGGCGCAATCACACAATAATGAGGACGACGGGGAAGCAGCAGAACCTTTGTCATCGGTTGGTGTTACGGGCAAAGTGCTGGTCCAGCCACAATGGGCAGATACCGAGAGCCGCCAGCCCATTGCATACCAGATTATTTTGGATGTAAGCGGTTCGATGAGTTGGGATTTCAATGGCTATGGTACTGTGTCGAGAAGGGATTATCAGTGTGACAACCCAGATAATCCCAACCCATTAGGATTACCCTACTACGGAAGATGTTATGGAGGCCCAAACTCGGCGTGGCGAATAGCGGAAGAACGCCGGATTTATATTGCCAAGCAAGCAATAAATCAACTCATTGACCAGCTGGAGGAAGAGGATGTTATGCGGATTGTTGCTTTTACAACTGGCAATGACAGCATAGGTGATGCTAATGCTAAAGCATATCCAGAAGCGGGATGGTCAAGTGATCGAAGTGCCCTGGAAGAGGCCGTTCTGACAGCAGGTGATTGGGGTAAGGGTAAAGGGCCTTACAATACTCGTGGGGGGACCTCCAGTGCTCAGGCAGTGCAGTTTGGGCGGGGTGTATGGGATAAGTTGCCAGAAACCGCACCAAATGGCATTGCATACAAACAAGTTGCTATTTTTATGACGGATGGTGTTGCGAATGTCTTCCTTAATGGTCGAACGAATATGGCTCGTGACATCTGTGGGAATATGCCTTCACAGCAAGCCACGACCACAGCTGATCCTTGTCAACTAGGCGTGACCAACAATGGAACGCTACGGCCAATTACAGCTATGATAGATCAGGCCAATCAGATGAAGGAGGAGCAACCTGGCATAGATATATACACCATTGGACTGGCTCAAGTCGATCCAACTGGATTAGCCCAAGTCGCATCACAACCAGATATGCATTTTGTAGCAAGTGAACCTGCCTTTGTAGATGATATTCTGATGGTGATTAATGAACGGTCTGAGCAGATTACCTGTCTGGCACGACGTGGTGCTGTGACCTCGGATATCTCAGGTCACGAAGTGGAGCGGCTGTCTGGTTTCCTCGCGCCAAAGGGAGGTCATGGCTATGTGACGATTCGTGCTTCAGAAGGGTATGCCTTGCACGAAGACCCGAGGCGCATACCTATTATGGTTGATCCAGTGAGCAGCTATCTTGTGTATGACCTTCCTGCGGAGATGGGGCTTACACCAGGGGAGTATTCGCTCGAAGCCTATGTCAATTACCGCGGTAACGACGGCATAGCACGGACCTATCGTTGGCTGGCCACTGAGGCAAACCCCAGTGGTTCATCATCATTGTATTTCACTATCCCGATGGACGCTGAAAATGTGTATGAGATGGAGGCATTTGTCCTTAATCTTGCCCCAGATATAGATGTCTGCTCAACAGTTGCTATGCCGTAATCGTTGTTCGCAATGACAAAAGGGCACCCATCAAGGGTGCTCTTTTTTGTATTGTGCAATGCTCAGTAACTCTGGGCCTGAATACCCGTAGCAATGGTGATGACTTCATCCAGGTGTGGGGAACGAACAATGTAGCCGTAGTCGCCCATTGCTCTGCGGAACACCTCGCTCATCGGCTGATGGTGGATGATATGCTGGCCATACTGTGACAGGACATCATCGTGACTGCTCACGTAGGCTCGATGGTGTTTCCGTCCTGCGTAGCATGCATGAAAAGGCCATGTACACTCTGCTGTGAATTGATGGTTTACCACCACATTTGCCCATTCATAGTACAGATCAATGTCGTTTGCATAATTGAACAGGTCAATGCTTAACCCACCTGGAGGACGCATATTCACCTCCAGCGCAATCAGCTGATTGTCGGGGGTGCGAAAAAACTCAAAGTGGAAAAAGCGCTTGCGTATCTGAAAGGCCTCGACAAGTGTGCGCCCCATGCCCTCCAGATCGGTGGGCGTTTTGCGCTGGGTGTAGTAGTACACATCGCTGTCGGTGTTGACCACTTCCATCACACCCTGACTGTACTGTGTCGAAATGTAGAACACCAACCGCCCCTGATGGTCAACTAAGCCATCGAAACTCTGAATCACACCAGGGATGTAGGCCTCCATAAAATAGCCCGTCAGACCATAGTTCAGAAATGCTTCCAGTTCCTCAGCGTTTGTGATTTTATAGGTTTGTTTGGCACCAACACCAATGTCTGGCTTGGCAATAATAGGAAAGCCAACTTCCTTTGCAAAAGCTCGTGCTTGCTGTGGAGTCTGCGCCAATTGCCCTGGGGCTGTGTTTATGCCTGCACTTGTAAACACTCGCTTCATTTCTGATTTGCGTTTGATTTGCGGCAGATCTCTGTTCATAATCCCTTCAATATGAAAGTCGGTACGGAGCTGTGCTTCAATTTCCAGCCAGTGCTCATTGAGCGAATCGATCCAATCGATTTTGCCGTAACGATAGGTAAAGTAGCCCAACGCACGTACCATGGCATCATAGTCGTGTAAGTCGGGAACAAAGTAGTATGCGGTCAGTGCTGATTGCAGTGCAGGATGGAGTTGCTCATATGGTTGATCACATATGCCGAGAACATTTGCGCCAAGTGCACGGAGATGAACACAAAACAGATGATAATTCGTTGGAAAATGTGGTGATAGAAAGACAACATTCATAATAAGCAATACATGGCTTTTGTCTACAAGATTAGGATAGATGTCTAGGACAACATAGTTTCTTATTGTAGCATTAAAGTGGTAATAGATGAAGGGATAAAAGAAACCGACAGAGCAGAGATACCCTGTCGGTAGGTGATGATGTTTGAGCAGTTCTAGTCGATAAGTGTCAGTGCGTGGAAGAGACGGCCATCAGCCGGAGCGCCCAGCACCATACGAACCGTATGAGTCGAAGGGCCTGGTGCGGCATCGATAGTTCCCAGAGAAACAACTGACTGACCATCACTCTCGACGATTGCCCCGGTCTGCCACGCACCATTGTTGATCTGGTAGGCAAACAGGGCATTGTCCGAGTCAGTCGTGTTGTAGATACCGAGCCTGGCCTCGATAGCGCGTGTACGATCTGAGTTGTTGGTAATGGCGATATTGTGGTTGTATACCACGCCCCAGTTTCCAAAATTGGGATAGCTGTTCTGGGTTTCACCGGGAAGTGGCGCAGATGAACGCGTCAGTGGGTTTACCAGCCCCCAGCCAGGCATATCAAATGAACGCATATCGTTTGCGACAACTTGTGAGTCGGTACGATCACGCGAGGGAATGTCGTGGGTGTACCAACGTGGGGAAGTGATGGTTGGGCCCGGTACATAGGTGCCACTGGAGTCGGCCACATACTGGGGATAGGATACCTGTAGGTCTTGTGGGCCGTCTGTGCTTTCTATCGTAATGTTGAGGTTAGCTGTAACCTCAGATGAGCTACTTATGCCTTTGTAGGTGCGTGACTCAGGGCTCCCTGAAGGACGCATGCGTGTCTCGTAGCCAATATACTCGTAGCTACCAGGAAGCGTATCAAACTGACTGGGATCATAGACCAGATGATGAACAATAATTTGTGCCGCGGCATTATTTTCGACGGCGACACCAAAATCCACCACACCAGTCAAGAATTCGCCATTCTGAGCAATACCACCTGGCCCAAATGAGGCATCACTACGGAAAATCCAACCACCAGTGTTGGGTGTAAGTGTAAGAGTCGTCGACTCTGAGTTGTTGAAAAGCTGGGCAAATGGTTGTGCACCGATGCGGAAGTCGCCTGCTGCCCAGCCTTTGGCGGTTCGATTAACAACAACTGTCTCATTGGTCGGGTTCCATGCATAGAAGCCATAGGCAACTTCGGTACCTGTTTCGTTCAGATGTTCAAAATAATCGCGGTATTGTCCGGCACCAATCGAAACAGTTAATAAAGAAGGTCCTCTTCCTTCCGCTCGATTTCGATTATTCGCAAGATCGGCGTTGAGTAGTAATTCTGGATTGTTCACATAGATCATCTGCCGTCCGCCGGGTGTATAGCTAATTGTTGGTACGCTCACGGCCTCAGCTGGAGGAGCTGATAGTGTTGCGATCAAAGCGACAATGAGTGTTGCAAAGAGGGTGTACATGGGAAGTATTCGTTTTCTTCTAAGCATATACTGCTCCCTTAACATAATTACTGTAAATATATGTTTACGTATAAATTATGGATTAATATACCACATGAATGTAATAGAAATGTTAAGATTAATGGAAAGAATGATTTGAAAAAAGATGTTTTATCCCCAATATACATAACATTGACAATTGAACAGGGATAACGAATAATCAAGGTATGATTGTAGAGAGATATAAGCTAATAGTGACTCCTTGTGGTGATAGGAGTTCATCTTTGATGACAGATTTTGTCTATTTCAGGAGAACGATATGGGTTTTCAAGATCGGCTGACTGCAATTGTGGTTGGTCTCTTTTTTGAGCGTCCTGCACGCAAACGCACATTGTCTGAATTGACTCGTGATTTGGATACCTCCGGTCAGAAGATTACGACACGAATCGGTGCCTTTCGTGAAACATTGCCAAATCGTATCCAGTTGATGCACATCGTGGGTATTGAGCGATGGGGTCAGCGACGGCTACGCGTTGTACTGGGTGAACCCCCCCTCACTGATGAGTACGATGATTATCGCCCTGACTCGTCGCTTACCTGGGATGAACTTCGCACATCCTTCAGAGAGACACGACAAGAGACGATACAGGTAGCCCAAACGTTGATAGATCAGGATGTGGATGGTGCCACGTTGGTACGGCACAATCAGTTTGGTCCACTCAGCATACGTGGGTGGTTACGCTATCTCGATGTACATGCCAACATGGAGAGCCGCAGAATTACGTGAGCAAACGAGCTGGTTTTGTTAGCGAGACAGAGGCGTGGTGCCATACGATAGTGGGCATCGCGCTTCTCTTGTGTCTTTCTGGTTCTTTGAGTGTACGTTATTCCCTTAGTGTAAGCTTAGGAGAATTCCCATCGTTTGAAAGAGACATAAATGCTATCTTTTTCTACGGGTGATGTGCCCATTCAGTCGGGAAAATATCCCACTAAACATAAGAAAGGAACGCATTATGTCAAACATGTCTCAACCGAAAGTAGGTCGTCTCTCGAATCAGTCACGTAGTCTTGCTGTACTCTTACTCCTGTCCATCCTTACCTTGGCCTTGTTGCCATCCCTGGTCCGCCCAGCCAACGCAGCCGTGGTTATTGGTGATGGAAAAGGAAATGTGGTCTTTGGTCCTGACAATGACAATGAGCAGAACAGTTTTATTCAGCCAGAGGATGCTGGACCACAAAGTCTGAATAACACTGATTTGCTCGTTGGAAAAAACGGTGATGATCTGCTCATCGGCTTGCTTGGCAATGATGTGATCGATGGTGGTCGTGGCGATGACATTACCATTGGTGGAGTCGAGAATTTTGTTGGCCCCAATAGCGACGTGATCGATGGTGGTCGTGGCGATGACATCAACATCTGGGCTCCTGGCGATGGCAGTGATCTCTATGTCGGTGGCCGTGGTGATGATACACAAATCTTTGCGCCCATTCTGCTCGACGATGCTGGTGTACCAGAGTTGTTCTACGCCTGGAAACGTCAGATTCCTCGTGTTGACATCACGAACAAACCACAGTTTAGCTGTACTATCGAAGAAGTTCCTGCCGAGGAAGAGTTAGGCTTCCAGTTTGTAACACGCTTCTTTGCAAACGGTAATTTGGCTGTGACGGTGCGCCTCAAGGATGTTGAGCAAGTCCTTTGCCCCAGCCCCAACGCCCACACCGTCCTGGTCGCCGATTTGACCGGATACGAACCAACAAAATTTGTCGAACGCCCACTCCGCGATTTCCGCCACACGCTGGTCGGGAATATCATCCAGTCCTAATCCACATTTTTACATAGCATATGTCTGTTGCACAGCCGATAGAGGAAATTCTGTCGGCTGTGTGGGTTTTGATGGCTGGTAGTCTGCTCTTGTTAACCTCTTGACAACCTATTGCTTTTTCAGTAGACTCATTGTACTTAAACTACATCTTAAATTAAGTCTTTTTCAAAGCCAGATACCAAACATTGGGTGTGTTATGCCCCCATCTCGCTCTACAACGCGCGACCTTCGTCGAATGAACCGTCAGACGATTGTGCAACAGCTGTATTTTGCTGGCCCCGTTACCCGTCTTGAGTTGAGCCAGTCTTGTGGTTTGAGCCCCGCTACGATTACCAATATCGTGAGTGAATTGTTACTTGAGGGAGTTGTGATTGAATCGGGTATGGAAGAATCGCAGGGCGGTCGGCCCCGCACCATCCTTTCGATCAACCCTGAGTATGGTTTTCTTATTGGTATTGATCTTGGTGAAACACATATCCAGTTGGTGCTGCTTGATTTATCATTCCGACCACGTGATAGCCTTTATCAACCATTGACAGCGAAAACGATTGAAACAGTAGTTGAGCAAATTGTTGCAGGCGTTCAATCCCTGTTAAAACGTACAGCACTATCGTCCGATACGGTGATTGGAGTTGGTATCGGTGTTCCCGGTGTGGTGCGGCATTCGGAACAGGTGATGGTCTCTGCCGCAGGTTGGGGTTGGCAGGATGTTCCGTTGGTAGCGCTGCTCAAGCAGCAGTTAGACATGCCAATCTATGTCGATAATGGCGCCAAGGCAATGGCACAAGCAGAGATGTGGTTTGGGGCCGGGCGTGGGGACGAGGATCTGGCAGTGCTCCTGATTGGTACCGGTGTCGGCGCAGGTGTGATTACACGGGGCCAGCTGTATCGGGGTAACACCAACAGTGCAGGTGAATGGGGCCATACCGTGATCGAGCTTAATGGACGCCCCTGTCGTTGTGAGAGTCGTGGTTGCCTTGAAGCCTACATTGGAGCACCTCATATCATTGAACGCCTCCGTGATGTGGCGCCTCAGAGTCACTTGTTGCAGGAAGAAGACCAGGTGCTGGTTATTCCCTCGATCATAAAGGCTTCACGTGGTCACAATACTGCTGCGGCATGGGTGATGGATGAGACGATTCAGTACCTAAGTGCTGGAATTGCCAACCTCGTCAATATGTTCAATCCACAGGTTGTTGTGATTGGCGGATGGGTAGGATTGCAATTGGGTACTCATTTCTTGCCACAGATTCAGCGCATTACTGGGCGCTATGCGTTGCGGCAACCCTTCAATGATACAACTATTACCCTCTCACAGTTGGGCAAAGATGCCATTGCCATGGGTGCGGCCTCGCTTGTTTTGGAAGGTTTTTTTCGCAATGATTACGTTTTGATGCGGCAGCCCAATAAATCACGCACGATGTGGTGAACCGACACGGAAGACGCATGACCACAGATGCTATGAGTACACCCGGAAACGCTTGTACGTAAGGTGCCAGCAAGCTACGCCTATCTGATGGTAGGTTCGGAATTCTTTCTCACGCCCGCAGCAAAGGAGTATCTCAATGTTGAGAGGTTACATGTCTTGGCGTATGATCATCCCCATGCTACTCACCCTTACCCTATTTGTCCTGTCACTCGTACCTGTTATGCCAGCACAAAGTCAGCCAACCGAGCAAATCGATTCGACAGATGTGTACACTTCACGCGAAGCGGGGACGTTGTCACCTACAGTGGATCTGCGTTCTATCAATGGTATACAGGTGCCTTTTACCGCTGGTCGGCCCTGGGCTTCGTTAGAATTGCAACCTGACCGGGCCGTGCTGGATCTGGCAGGAACCTGGAAGAAAGAGCGTGCCAGTTTTGACCACGATCTGAGTCTGACGGATCGATCAGTCGCACTGGAGCAGATCGAAGCTGCTGCAGATGGTCGACATCTCGCGGATTTTGATGACGTGGCCTGGGAGGACATGACGCTGCCGCGCCCAGAAAACACCATCACCCCCGATGCGAGTCCGACATCCGTTGAACGCTACGAGGACGGGGTGTGGTACCGACGCAGTTTTACCGTTGACGAAAGTTGGCAGGGACAGCGCACACGACTGGTGTTTCAGTCGGTGAATTATGTGGCTGATGTCTGGGTCAATGGCACGTGGGCTGGCTACCACGAGGGTGGCTATATACCCTTCGCGCTTGATGTGACCGAACTGGTAAACTATGGTGATGAGAATGTGGTCGTCGTGCGCGTCGATAATCCGCCGTGGGATACGCGTACCGATATTGTGCCCGCTATCAACAACGACTGGTGGAACTATACAGGCATCATTCAGGGTGTGTATCTGGAGTCACTGCCACCTGTCTATGTTGCGCGTGCCGATGTCGTGCCCTTGAGCACCAACGGCAGACTCAAGACCACGTTGGTGGTGCATAATGCCGGAGATGATGTACAACTACTCGTGGCTGATGTAGCGGTC
>JBCDFA010000115.1:0-20213 GCA_039178835.1 Chloroflexota bacterium | reverse complement strand
GTCGGGAAGTACTTACGCTGAGATAGATCATTGACCATGCGATGCCACGTTTGTCGTGTAGCTCCTGAAAGAGCTGGCATGCATGATCATAGTTTTGTTGAGCAGTATCGTAGCGTTGCTGGGTCTGAGCAATGTGTCCCAGACCGAGCCAGGACCATGCCAGTATTCGTTTTGCCCCGATCTGATGTGCAATCTGTATGCTCTGTTCAAGTGCATGCTGGGACGCTTCGTTGTTGCCCAGTTTGTGCCAGAGGTGTCCGAGATTCATGTAGGCGTCGGCGATACTCGTTGTATCATCAAGCTCACGGGCGAGTGCAAGACTCCGTTCGTGCATATGCATAGCTTCATGATGTTTTCCGCGAACCGCTAAAATGTACCCAATTCGTTTGGTTACATAGTTCAGTCGTTCCAGATCTTGGTGGGTCGTACAGAGGCTGAAGGCTTGTTGATGATACGTATAGGCTTGATCGAGCAGCCCCCTATGTGCGAGCACAACACCAATACCGATCAACACGTCGATATGGAGGTGTGGGTGGTGTGGTAATGCAGGATGCATTCTAATTGAGTCTAACCATTTTTGCGCTTCGAGGAGATGTCCACGTACCGTCCAATAACAGATGAGACCAACGATCAGTCGTGTGCGCCGTTCAAACCATTGCTCTGTATGATGTGACCAACCGAGGAAGCTGACCATACTGTCGTAACAGGTATCGATACGTTGGAGCCAGCCTTCATCCACATGCATAATCGTCAACGGTTGCTGTTCGGCCACTACACCATACAGGTAGTCGTAGAGCTTTGTGTATGCGTTGGTTGTCTCTGCATGGTGCTCTAGTTGGCGGTGTGCAAATGAACGTATGGTTTCAAGCATATAGTAGTGGTGTTGTGAGTGTATCTCAGTTACAGACAGTAAATGTTGATGAACTAATACTAGGAGTGCCGTAAGAGTCGTTTGTGATGTGTGACCAGTCGGAGTGATAACTTCTAACGCTGCTTCAAGTGTAAAACTTCCTGCAAAAACGCTTAATTGCCGAAATAACGTCTGTTGCAGTGGAGTTAGTAGCTCATAGCTGGTGGCAATGGCTGCATCCAGTGATTGATGGCGCTCAGGCATATCCTGAAATCCAACCACTGGTAGTGGTAAGGCACGATCCAATTGCGAACGGATCGTTGCAACATTTAGCGATGGTATGCAGGCAGCAGCCAACTCAAGTGCTAATGGCAGGCCATCCATGCGTACACAGATGTTGCTAACATCCTGTGCATTTTCTTCGGTCAACACAAACGCATGGTTCCGTAACTGAGCACGTTGCGCAAAAAGCTGGACCGCAGGTATCTTTTGTAAAGTCTCAACAGTCCAGTCATGACCTGTGTCAGGTAATTCCAGCGGCATGAGTGTCACAAGCTGTTCGACGCGTATTGCCAACGGGATACGGCTTGTTGTAAGGATGGTAAGCTGCTGGCAGGTAGCAATGAGTTGTGCAATATCAGGAGCACTCGTGATGATATGCTCCATATTGTCGAGTACCAGCAATATTTTCTGTGTGCCAATAAACTGGCTCAAGGTATCAAGTGGTCGCTGGCGATTTGGTATATGCAGATTCAGGACGCGTGCGATTGCTGGAAGAACCATCGTTGTATCGGTGATTCCTTCGAGGGGAACAAACCATGCTCCATCGGTAAAATACGTCGACAATTGTTGCTTTACTTCATGAGCAAGGCGTGTTTTGCCAACGCCTGCCGGTCCTGTCAATGTCACGATCCCACCATCACGGTGCTGCAATAATTGTGTGATTAAGCTAAGTGAATCGGTACGACCGATGAGCGATTTGGTAGACATGGGAGGACTGCTTGTCATGGCTGCCATACACCGTCAGGCTGTGTAGCCTATAGGTAGCTGTTTGTGTTGAGAGCACGTTGTCACATTTTATTTGAGATCATATTGTGGTACGGTATGGGGTGTTTCAGGGATGTTAAGCTTACATATTTTGAATTATCTAAGAGCATGTTCAGAAAGTAGGCGTGTCATCTGGTATCATGCCTCTCGTTCTTGAATGGGATTACACACTACATTGGACTTACGGATGATTGTCAACACCTTATGCTACTGAGAACGTACTGGGTGTCAGTGGCACCCGCTCCCCACTGACTTTCCGCATTGGACGCGTGCAGGTTGGACGAGGACCTGACGCGACCGCCGAGTTGGTTGACAGCCAGAGTGTCGAAACAACTGAGGCGGGTGGTGAGTGTGGCTACGACGTGGGAAAAAAGGTCAAGGGCCGTAAACGCACCTTTATAGTAGTATGCCATCATGCTCGAACAGGTTGCCCAAATCGTAGGGTAGAGCGGCTTTGCGGTGTAGCCATAGCCTTGAGTGATTGATCGCACCTTTACCTGGCTTGGTTGTGGTCGTTGGTTAGATAAAGATGATGAACGACTACCGGAAAACAGCGAATCAGGTATCTACATTGGTTCGATCCGTCTAGTGCTCAGACGACTGCATGCGCGGTCGCTGGATGGGACGTGGGAACGGATTTGGCGCACCTTCCTGAGCCGCCTGGATGCCGCAAACTGGAATGGACACGTGCGTTCTTGGACGGGAGCTTGGTTCCCGCTAACAAGAGGGCGATGGGATCGGACGAACCACGGTTGGCAAAGGCGCGAACGTGATGGTGGTGGTCGATGGCAATGGGTTGCCCATCGGCTTGCAGGTGGACAGCGCGCAACCGCATGAATTGCGGCGGGTGGAACCAACGTGGCAGACGATTGCAGTGCCGCGCAAGCGGGGGCGTTCCAAGACACGACCGAACGAGCTGGTCGCCGACAAAGCCGACGACAGTGCCGAGTTTCGCGCCAAGTTGCGCCGACGTGGCATCAAGCCAACGATCCCGACGTTCGAACGGCGCAAGCGCCAGACGCCGAAACGTGGGCGTCCCATCGGCACCGGAGCAGGATATCGTCAGCGATGGAACGTCGAACGCGGTTTTGGTTGGATGGATAATGGTCGTCGTCTGGTCGTGCGCTATGACCGTCATATGCATAGGTACCGCGCTTGGTGTTTGATGGCCATCATTCTTTGGGGGATTGACCGAATTTTGAAATGAGTTCTAGTTAAGATGATGAGTTCTACCCACTGGAGGACAAGCCAACAACAGCTAATACGACTGTATCAGCTGTTGTCCAGAAGAAAACAATATTTAATTTACCGTTATGAATCCTTCGCCAGACGTGCTACCACCACAAAAGCAAAATTGATAGACAAAGCCACTTACAGTAACATTTTGTGTGCTACCTGTATTATTAGTCCACGAGAATGTGTTTGGAATACCATCATTTTCGCTCATATTGAATGATGCGAATTCATTATCTCCGGAGCGTATTTTAAATGAAGCGTAAGCAGTACCATCAGCTGTCAAACGAGTAACAGTAATTGAAACACTCTGCCCGGGCGCAACGTCGGTGTTGTATCCGTCACCTGCAAGCGCATCTAGACACCAGCTGCCAAAACCGACAATATTAGCACAACTAAAAGAAGCAGATGTTTGTAATGTCGCAGCCTGTGATTGTGGGACAGCAACAAAAGCACTCAACATAAGTCCACATAGCGCGACTAGACAGAAGCGATACACCTGAATCATTCTTTACATTCCTTTCAAATATGTAAATTTACACTCAAATTTTATATTAAGACGAAGATTTGTATAGTTACTTTAGTACTTGTATAGAATATTTAACTTATCCATAACAATTATCTAGTTTCGCGCTATTATACCTACAAAAACAAAGAACACTAATATATAGCTCTACTATGATAGTTTGAGTAGTGTCAATTATGTCAGCCCGACTGAATGTTCGGGAAAAACACCCTCATCTGTAAAGTATAGATAAGAAGGCCAATACACTACTTTTATCAAGTACATCGAGTATAGAATTCCATATTGATCTATGGTAAATGGTAATGCCATAAATGAGATTGTTTGTCATGATGAAACATTACCCGTATAGAGTGTGTCGAATTGGGTAGGTGCCCTCGCTCAAACTGTGCTTAATTGGTACCCTATTCAAACGTGAAGGATTGATTTCGTTCTGATACAGTCTGTGTTTAGGGGAAGATAAATACTATCGTCGTGGTGTACGATATGGTCCCAGATAGCGCTGAACAAGCTCAAGACCAAATTGGTTCTGGAGCGTAGTGCGTGCTCCTTCAGCCGTTGCATCGAGCGCACGCCCGATTTGGCGGCAGATGGCATCAGCCAGAAACTGGGGGAGTGGTTCCTGAACAGCGTTGATCTGCAAGGCGCTGCGGAAGGTTGCCAACACTGCCCCAAGTGGTTCGCGTGCGATCAAGGCGGATGGCAGTTCTAAACGGTACGCTGGTCCACTATCATCCGGTCGATAGTAAATGACATACAGTTGACCATAGCCCTGTTCGATCACTTTGCGACGTTCACCAAAGTTCGCAATACTCGATGAACGATAGCCGGTAAGCAAATGAGGTCGATCTTCCTTGATGAGCGGAACTGGCAATGAGTGTTCACCTGCTTCTAGAACGGTTGTCCAGAGTGTGCGGTCGGTGATTGTACCGGAGAGATGCGGAGCTAGAGTAGCAACATCATCGGCAGCGGTGGCCTGCTTGGGGTGGGCAATGACGCGACGACACGACAGCACCAGTCGCCAGTCTTCCTCCTCAAAAAACGTCTCGATCAGGTTGTGGAATGGAGCCCACCACACTGGCGGGTTGTCGCTACGAGCATCCTGAGCATGCCGGATCAACAGCCGATTAATTTCTAGAAGCGTGGAGTAGAAAGAACCATCCAGCACAAACAAGCCGCTGGTGGTGGCACGGATGCGTTTGGCCAATAAACGCAGTTCCAGCATCATACGGACCCCACCGAGGATGGTTTCTAGCTCCTCGACTGGTGGCAAGAGTTGCACCAACACATCCTGATCGGTCAGGGTCGCTTCTTCCACCGCAACAGCGGCAACGGCGGCAAAAGTCGCACCGGTGGCCGCCACTGTTGCGTGTGAGCCATCAACCGCACATAAACGCCGTGTAGCACCATCGGGGGCAGGGCGAATACGCCGTGAGAGCGCTTCGCGCAACTGGTCCCGATCTGTCTCAAGATTTGTGAGCGTGGCACGGCATGCGTCGGCACAGGTGTTAATAGCGGCCAGTACAGCTGCGGGCAATGCAGCAGTCCCTGCCTGGGTAAATGTTTCTAATGGTGGAGTTGCTGTCATGAATCACCGGCTCATTCAAGGTAACACATATGTGCGAAGTATACCATAGGATTGCTCGGTGTCTACCCTAGCCATTGGTTCATCTGCTCAGGTGTGAGGTTGCTCCCACAGATGATCGTCGCAATTCGTTGGCCTTGGAAGCGCTCACGGTTTTCGAGGAGCGCTGCGACACCGACGGCTCCCGATGGCTCTACGACAAGGCCCAGGTGCTGGTGCAAAAGTCGCATCGCTTCGAGGATGGTCGTATCGCTCACCTGGAGTACATCATCAACCGTGCCTTGCATATCTGCTACAGCTTCGGGAACTGGAATGCGTACACCAATACCATCAGCAATGGTGTCTATCTGACTGTGTTCAACAACGTGCCCGGTATGCCATGAGTCTGCCATCGCGGGAGCACCCCTGGACACAACACCGATCATCTGGGTGGTTGGTACGTGTGTTTTTACCCAGCGCCCCATACCAGTGAGCATAGCACCATTTCCCAGCGCAACAAGCATGGCATCAAATGGTTCCGACCAGCGCATGAGTTCGATAGCCATGGTGCCAGCACCTTCGCCTGTCGCTGTATCAAGGCTGTCTTCAGCCATGTGCATATCAGACTCTGCGGCGAAACGTTTGGCTTCGAGTTTGGCGGCGTCGAAGTCTTCACCGTGTAAACGTACTTCGGCGCCAAGTGCGCGCATCCGCTCAACTTTGAGCGGGTTTGCATGGGTGCTGGCATACACGATGAGTGATACACCCCTTGAACGACAGGCATAGGCCATGGCCTGGCCAAAGTTGCCCGCACTGGCGCATACCAGTGTCGTCTGTTCAGGCACCTGCGACACAAAGTATGAAGCCCCACGCCCCTTGAACGAACGAATGGGATTGAGCGTTTCGATTTTTACGATGAGCTGGCACCCCAAAATAGGATCGAGTGACTCGACATGATACTGCGGCGTGTTGAGAAAGACCGGATCGATGATCTGCATGGCCTGTTCAATGTGAGCAAGTGATAGTCGATGATGCATGTGGAACCTCTGGTTTCATAAAAAAGACACCGTCAAATAGTGCGGTGTCTAGCCCAGGCGAGCGGCTATCAAAAACATGTGATCCAGACTTCCCTGTGGTTCTGTCCACGACTCTCGCCAGTCACCTGAATTAAATACTGTTGTGAAAGTATAGGTGATTATATGGCGGAGCGTCAAGATTGACATATCTAACAATCACACATGTGATATTCTCCTCTACGAGCAGATCTTCATATCAGTTGTTATTTTATTCAGAAACCTTCCTACTTATATGTGCCCATTCGTTAAAATTTAGTATTCAAGTTTCATTAAGATACCTGCATCAACCCGACCTGGGTCATACTGAGATTCCAGAGACGTTCCTGTGCCTCGATATCGTTAGCTATCGGGTTAACATCCTCGCGCTGCTTTGGTGGACCATAGTAGGCGCCGGTGATGATGGCTGCTTCTGGTGCTGAGGCCAGATAGATCGCCGGAGAGGCACCTTCCTGTGGTGTGGTTTGGTTGAATAAGCGACGAAAGGGTGCCGCCAATTGATAGACCAGTCCATTATTCGCAGCAAAGCCGGTGACAACGGTGCTGGGATGCACTGCATTCGCAACTATACTGGTGCCTTCGAGTTGACGAGCCAGTGCAAACGCATGTAATATATTGGCCAACTTGCTCTGACTATATACACCCCAACCGGCCCCAACACTCCCCTTGCCATCAGTATCCCAATTGCCTTCGAATTGTAGATTATCCCAGTGTAGCTTACCTGCATGGTGTGCGCTAGATGACTGATTGATGATGCGTGCTTCGCCGTGGGTGGCTGCTGTATGCTTTAATAGATCCAGTAATCCATAGGTCAATAAAAAATAACTCAGGTGATTAAGGGCCCAAGTCATTTCAATACCATCAGTGCTAAGTCGTCGATTGGTAAACCATGCGCCGACATTGCTCACCAAAACATCGAGACGAGTGAGATCTTGGTTCAGTTTCTCAGTGAGGTTGTAGATGTGTTCTTGAACTGACAGATCTGCTACATAGTACCGAATGTGCTGATTATTGGCACTTTTCTGTATACGTTCGACCATTGCGGCACATTTAGCCTCATCACGACTGACGATGATGACATGTGCGCTTTGCTTTGCGAGCTCTTCGGTAATTGCTGCTCCAATACCATTGGTGGCTCCGGTGACGAGCACGGTTTTATTATGCATGACGGTATACCTTTCTATATTGTGTTTTTTAACCTACGGAGTTTAACCAACGTGTCGCTGCTGCCCGATCAAAAGGTAACCCATGGCCAGGAAAAAAGACCTGAGTGCCTTCATCAAGGAGCCGTTGAAGGCTGCTCAGAATACGTGGTTGGTCTGTAGGGTCCTCAATAAAAAACGGATAATCGGGCTGATTGGGATAGAGCAAACTTCCCGACATAAGATCTCCAATGATGGCAAATCCGTCAACCAATAGCGACAATGATCCACCTGTGTGTCCTGGTGTGTGAATGACTCTGGCTGACACACCAAAATCATCTAGCCGATCATTGTCATTGAGTAATATATCTGGCGTGACAGGCGCAGCAGGTCGCTCACTGGTGACAAGTGGCCGCATGATACGTCCGGTTGTTGTTAACGCTTCTACTGAGGGATTGATGCCTGTGCGTAGTCGATCTGCTTCGTTTGAGTGAATAGACACCAGGGCATGACTGGCAGATTTGAGAGCGCCTGCGCTGCCAAAGTGATCGTAGTGACCATGAGTGACAAAGATAAGTGCCAAGTCTTGTGGCTGTACGTTATTGGTAGCTAGCCCCACACGGATTGCAGTTTCATCGGTCGGAAATCCAGTATCAACGAGGATCGGCTGACTACCCCGCAGTAGATAGGTATTCACAAACCATGGTGTTAGTGGCACAATCATCTCATTGTGAAATTGACGCACCGCTCGATTAGCCCACACAAGTGATCCACCGAATGCGCCCAGAGTTCCCACACTCGCCAGTGCACTTATTTGGAGAAAACGTCGCCGTGTCGATCGAGATGATCTTGATAGTGGTGATTGTTCCATAGCGGTTGCTTCCGATTGTTATGGGCGATACGCCAGATAGTGTGTCTTTAGTTTATATGAATGATTGTGTGATTTCATCTTTCAGAAGATAGAAAATGCTTGTCCATGCGATAGAACTTTGTCTCTGACTTGCGATATACGACTGTCGGGTAATGTCATAGGGTGTCTTTGGTCAGTTATGTCTTGGGCATGTACTATGACGAGGCACTAGTGGAGTAGAATAGCCTACATGAAGAAGGATCATAATAACCCATGTTGACAGTTTGATTCTGCCGAAGTATTATTATTGATACTTAGTGTCATATATTCGATGACTGATTGTGAGTTCAAAGCAACGTTAAAGCTGATAAGTAGATTATCCCCAACGGCACGGATAAAGACAGTTATCGAGGGGGGAATTAGCCATATATACCTTTAAAAGAAGTACATGACAGACCACGAAACAAACCATGACAATATCAAGCACCATATCGCCGGTATCTTCGACCGTGCGGCATCAACCTATGGTCAGATCGGGGCGCAGTTCTTCGATTATTTTGGCAACTTTCTGGTTGAGTCGGCTCACATTACTGCTGGCCAGCGTGTGCTCGATGTGGCTACCGGACGCGGGGCCGTGCTCTTCCCCGCTGCGACAGCAGTTGGCCCAACTGGACAAGTCGTCGGCATTGATCTCTCGTCAAGTATGATTGAGCTAACCCGTGCTGTGGCAGTGGATCAGGGTAAAACGAATGTGGAACTTCATCACATGGATGCTGAGACACTTCGATTTCCTGACGCATCATTTGATGCGGTGCTCTGTGGATTCGCACTGTTTATGATGCCACAGATGGATCAGGCACTTGCTGAAATGCGCCGAGTGTTACGTCCAACTAGACGCATTGCTTTCTCGACATGGGCAAATGTTTTTGGTCCTGAGTTCGATTGGCTAGAGCCCTTGCAAAATCAGTTTATGCCTACCCCGCAAGCACCTGCGCGTACGCGAGGTGGTGCGATGCCAACGTTTGATACGCCAGAGGGGTTGACGACAATTCTGGCTGATGCTGGTTTCATGGATGTACATATTATCCCTGAGACGGCCCGGTTCACCTATGCTGACGAAGAAACTTGGTGGGATTCGCTCTGGTCACACGGTATACGTGGCTGGTTGGAAGCGCTACAGCAGCAACAGGGAGAGGTTGCAGTGCAGCGTTTTAAGGAAGCGGCTTTTGCACAGTTGCAGGCGCATCGCTCCCCCGATGGTTTTCCACAGATTTCATCGGTGCTGTTTGGCCTTGGGTCAAAATCTGTCCAAACATCTTGAAGGAAGCAGTGAAAAAAGTGCTACCCGCTTTGCCTTGATATGATGCCCAACCCCTCAGCAGACACGCCATCAACGCGACGCGTATCCGCTAAAGGGCTGGAACTGTTTCCTGCTATGCGTACTGGGCAATACCGTTTCCAAACGACCAGTTCTCTTTTTTCACTTCTACCAGATTAATGAAGACATCTTCCATGCGCACATTGAGTTCCTGATGCAGGCGTTCGGCCAGCGTCTGGAAAAAGGCTTGCTTCATCTCAGTCGAGCGCCCTTCGTTGAGCGTAATCTGAATAAAGATAAGGCCATCGGTGCGCGGAATGTCGAGGTAGGTGGGATCGTACACAAAGGTATCCTGATCGTGCTCGGTGATGACCTGGAAGTTGTCGGTGGCAGGAACATTGAGTGTGTCCATCATCGTCTGATAGATGATGTCGGACACTTGTTTGCCAAACCCGGCGGGCTTGCCTTTGAGAAAAGCAGTTCGTACAAAAGGCATGATGAACTCCTTATGATGCTAGTTCGTCAAGAAAAACCCATCGTTGATGGTGAGCACCACGATACAATGCCTCAACCAGTTGATTGCGGAGTGCAGCCTCACGGGGCTGTATCAGCGGTGCGGATGTCTGGCCAGTCAGTGTATCGAGCAGTGCGTTGAGCGCGTCAATTGAGCGTGGTGGATTGGCAACTGGCTCAGTCACACTATCATTGAGAGCCGTCTGAATGTGTAGCTGTTCTTTTGTCAGGCTGGCAGCGCCCTCAGTGCCCTGCACGATCAGGCTGATCGGATTGGCAAAGTCGACCCATCCGGCTGTCAATGTTGCTTGCAACCCGTTCTGAAAGCGCAGAATGCCACTACCATATTCATCGATAGTGCCATAGCGCCCCGTGAGTGTCGCTACATCAGCCGTGACACGTTCAGCGGGTCCAAACATCCACAAAAGCACATCAAGCATATGCACGCCGAGATCGCCAAATGCTCCGAGCCCCGCCTGTGCCGGATCGGCCATCCAGCGCCATTCGTCATCAAACCACCCGCCCAGGAGTCCGCTGTGATTAAGTGCACAGTGGACATGGGTGATCGTGCCAAAGTGGCCCTGCTGGATGTTTTGCTGGAGGAGTTGGTAGGATGGATGATAGCGCAGAAAGTAGCCGGTTTGAAAGAGTACATCGGCATGTTCAATCACATCTGCTATACGTTGCGCCTCGTCAGCGCGCATGCCGAGGGGCTTCTCAACAAAGAGGGGCTTTCGTGTCGCTACCGTAGCACGCACCAGATCGTTGTGGTGCACCGTCTCCGAACAGATGATTACCGCATCAATCAAATCGTTCGTCAGCACTTCATCTATCGTTTGAGCAGCGCTACAACCGACACGTTGGGCATACTCGTTCGCACGATTGATGTCGTGATCCCACATCGCGACGATCTGCATGTCCGGGCGTTGTTGCAGAGCTTGCAGGTAGTCGTTGGTGTGAATATGAGCACACCCCAGAAAAGCTACTGAAAGCATTGTTTACGCTCACAATCTGTTTTGGGCTCATCAGGTGCTGCCATCATACCACAATCATTGTGTAGCGCATGCAAAAAGCGACCGATCACATACGTGATCGGTCATACTTACAGATAAGAACGCTATTGAGTGATCGCTTAGATATATGTGTCCGGTTTATCTGGTGCAATAAAATGCCTGACCAGTGGTGGTTCTTCCTCCTGATGGAAGGCATTGACCCGCTCATGAATCTGGTGATCATCCATTGTCTCGCGTTCATGCTGCCGCATGTGGGCCATCCACGACGAAACGACAAACTGCTCTACGACCTGCTCTGGCTCATCCAGTGATCGATACACTTCCCAGCGCATGGCGCCTGACCGCTGTCGAGAAACCCCCAGCTCATTGATCGCCTGCAGAAATGATCCCCACTGCGCCGGGTCGATGCGATAGTGGATCATCACGAGCACTGGTGCGCTGGTGCGTTCTGATTCGGCCACCTGATCAAGCGTGTGTGACACCTGATGTGTCGATGGCGTGGTGTCTACCTGATCCGTTTGCCCAAGTGGAAACCGGAGTCGCCCGAGCAACCCAATCACCAGACCAGCGGTCGCCAACAACATTGCCGTTGAAATGCCTACAAACTCGGCAACGGTTCCCCAGAGCAGACTACCTCCTGCCATCCCACCAAAGAACACGATAAAGTACGTAGCCATGGCACGACCACGAATCCAGCCTGTGACCACGAGTTGTGCATTGGTTTGAAAGGTTGACAGCAGGGTCAGCCACGCCATACCACCAAACAGAAGCATGGCGAAGACAAAGATAAACTGACCTGAGATCGCGGCAACCAGCATCACCACAGCGTACATGATCGATGCACCAAATACCAATGTATCTGTCGTTGTGTGAGGTCGCACGCGTGGCAGCAATGCCGTTGCAATGAGGGCCCCCACGCCGATTGCGCCGAGGAGCATGCCATAGCCTCCGGCACCAACTCCTAGTTGTTGGCGAGCGATCAGCGGGAGTAAGGCCCAGAGTGCGCTACCAAAAATGATAAAGAGCGCAGTGCGAATCAGTACATTCCGTAACTGCGGGGCAAACCGCACATACCGCAGCCCCGTCCATACGGCTTGTCCGATTGGCTCTGGGGGCAAATTCTGGCGTACGGGAAGCCGTTTCCAATTGTACAAAAGCCAGAGGACACCAGCGAATGATACGGCATTGAGAAAAAAGGCTGGCACCACCCCGAACGACGCGATAACTACTCCTGCGATGGCTGGGCCAATTGCACGGGCAACATTGATTCCGGCACTATTAATTGCTATAGCAGGAGGCAGGTGTTCTCGTGGTACCAGTTCTGGGACAATAGCCTGCCACGCTGGTTGGGTTAGGGCCGTCCCGATGCCAAAGAGAAACGTGAACAGCAAAAGCACCAGTGCGGTTGTTGCACCGACGAGGGTTGAAACAGCAAGCAGCAGTGCAGCCAGCGTGTGCCAGATCACGGCAAAGATGAGCATACGTCGTCGATCAAGGATATCCGACAATGCCCCCGCCGGTAAAGCAAATAGCATCACTGGTAACGTGGTCGCAGTTTGTACCAATGCCACCATTAGTGGAGAGGGCGTCAGGCTAGTCATAAGCCATGCCACGCCCACTTCCTGAAACCACGTGCCAATGTTGGATACCACCGTCGCAATCCAGAGCCATCGAAACATCGTGTAGCGAAAGGGACTCCAGGCATCCACAGGGATCGTGTCACTAGAAATACGTTCAGGTATGCTGGTTGTCATGAAGGATTACCTCGTTGTTGGACAGTCTAAAAGGCAAAACATCCACATCCTCCTGACCAGGGATTGAAGGTTTCACGGTATGCTGTTCCACTATGATGGTGACACCCAACGGTATGTTGATGGACTAATGTATGGTGCGATGTGGCTGATAGTGTTGTACCTTGCTGCCCACCAGGACGGGTCAGCGGCGACCAGTCGGGACTCACTGGAGGGAGTGGTGGTGCTAGATTCTGAAACTCGTCTACTGCATACACTACCTTGCCATCGACCATCGTAAGGACCGACGTGAGGCGTTGTATATCCTCCGGCTCAACAGAGAAGAAATCCGCCGAGAGGACCGCCAGATCGGCATACTGTCCGAGGGCCAACGTTCCTTTCTGCTGCTCCTCGCTGGAGAACCACGCGCTTCCCTGAGTCCATAAGCGCAGCGCAGTGAGTCGATCCAGCGTATTCTCAGCAGGATACAATGATAACCCGCCCAATGTTTTGCCTGTCACCAGCCAGTAGAGACACACCCACGGATTGTAACTTGCCACACGGGTCGCATCGGTACCCGCTCCAACCGGCACGCCTAATTCCAACATGCGGCGAATCGGTGGTGTGCGTTGCGCGGCCTGCTGGCCATACCGATCCACAAAGTACTCGCCCTGAAAAGCCATGCGGTGCTGAATGGCGATCCCGCCGCCCAGTTCACGAACCCGCTCGATATTGCGATCCGAGATGGTTTCCGCATGATCGATCATCCAGTGCAAACCATCAAATGGAATGCTACGATGAACCGTTTCAAAGACCTGTAAAAACCGCTCGATGGATTCATTATACGTGGCATGGACACGAAATGGCCAGCGGTTTGAGACTAACACTTCAACGATATGCTGCAAATCCTGTTCCATCGTGGCGGCCAGGTCAGGACGTGGTTCGAGGAAATTCTCAAAGTCTGCGGCAGCCCAGGTGAGGTTTTCGCCAGCGCCGATGAGTTGGAGGAGTCCATCACTCGCACCAGGACGTGTGAGTTGCACCCAACGTCGAATTTCGTCAAGCTCCTGCTGGGGTTTTTGTGCAAACAGGTTGTAGGCAATCCGCACCGTCAATTGATCTTGTTCGGCTAATTGCTGAACCACCGCATAGTCATCGGGATAATACTGGCCACCACCACCGGCATCAATCACGCTCGTAATCCCTAAGCGATTGAGTTCACGCATAAAGTGGCGGGTCGAGATGATCTGATCGGTCTGTTGAAGCCGGGGTGCCAGTGCCAGAGTCTGGTAGAGAATAGCGGCACTTGGTTTGGCAATGAGCATCCCCGTTGAGCGGCCCTGCTGGTCACGCTCGATCAAACCACGATCAAAGTCTGGAGGATTGGTATCATAGCCCAGTGCTCGTATCGCTGCCTGATTCAGGAGTGCCTGACCGTATAAATGTAAAATAAAAACGGGCGTATCTGGTGCCGCCGCATTGATCTCCTCAAGGGTGGGCATCCGCCGTTCCTGGAATTGAAACTCAGACCAACCACCAACCACCCGTACCCACTGCGGCGGTGGGGTGTTGACAGCCTGAATGCGAAGCAACTCTAGCGCATCACGGAGCGACGGTATCCCATCCCAGCGTAATTCCATAGTGTAGTTGAGTCCCCCGCGAATAAGGTGCGTATGTGAGTCATTTAATCCAGGAATGACGGTTCGACCATGCAGATCTATCTGGTCAGCATCCTTCCCAAACTCCTTCAGGATCGCGTCGGTTGTCCCAATACCGACTACCTTTCCAGCGCGGATAGCGAGTGCCTCCGCCGTTGGTTGTGCGGGATCAAGCGTAGTGATCTTTCCATTCGTTAATACAATATCACGCATAAGAGCCTCTTCTATGAATACGGAGTATGCACCTCACGATGCAATTCCGAGATAGATATATGAATAGATGATTGAGGTAAGCTAGTGCTGGTGGTAGACATAACGGTATCGGCAACGACAAACCCGAGGGTCATAGCAACAACTAATAGGGCACCTGTAAGGGTTGGTGGTGCAGGCACGGGGATGTCGAACCACCGACACCCGCCACCGATCAGCAAACCAAGGATCAAGCCAAGCACAATTTCTATCATGATGTGTTGTCCTGTTGCTCAGAGGTCGCTGTCGTAACCGGTTCTCCGGTAGGGCCACCACACCACTTTTTTGTTGTTGCAGCGCGGTTCGTCAGATAACGATCTGCGAGGATGTACCCAAGCGACATGGCTACGACGAGCAACGCACCGACGAGTGCTGGTGGTGCGGGTACCGGAATACCAAACACACGGGTCGCCACACCAATGCCGAAAGCCGTTAGCAATCCAAGTGCAACTTTCATCGTAAATACTCCTTTGGCAAGTAGTCATAGGAACAGGTACAGCAAGCGCAGGAAATGATAGCCACAGCAGATGCTGCAGCTACCATCGCCTGTACGACCGTGCTGTACGACGGTATCACTATCTGTTGGTTGCCTTGGTTTCGTCAGCGTGCTCACCCAACGCCCATTTGCCATAACGGAGGCCAACGCCATACGCGCCACCGTTCGTGGTGATGACATCAACTACGGGGTTGTAGGTTGCCACACGAGCCCAGTCGCGCTGCAATTCCAGCATGACCTGCATCGAGGTCACGGGGCGCACACCGGCCTGGACCATGCGTTGGAGCGATACACTGTGCGCTTCGTTACTCATCCCTGCGGATGCATCAATGATGGCGTACACCTCAAATCCATCCTCCATGGCCGACAAGGCTGGAAAGGCAACACAGACCTCTGTCCACAGTCCAGCAATGACGAGCTTTTTGCGTCCGGTCTGTTCGATTGCTGCTCGAAAGGCATCGTCTTCCCATGCATTCATCGTGGTGCGATCAATGGGTGTTTGTTCGGGAAAAACGTCTTGGATCTCGGGCCAGATCGGACCCGCGAGGCTTTCTGCAGCAATTGTGGAAAGAACCATGGGTACGTTGAAGACTTTAGCAGCCTTCGCTACCAGGACGGTGTTATTCATCAAGCTTTGGCGATCAGCCGACTCTACGCCAAAGATCATTTGTGGCTGATGATCAATCAAGGTCATAACGCAATTTTCGGGTGTCAGCAATGTTTTCATTCATTTCTCTTTCATACTAAGTTTGTCATTTGTCCATACCAAAGGCTCAAAAGGCACACAAACACTTTTGCATCCCTTCAATATTGTCGGGGAATGCAACTCTTCATCATGTTGATATATACCTTTGTTAAGTTCTGGTTGCTTTATTCTACTGGACAGGCGCTGTCGTACCGTGATACTAACGCTGTCACACCGTGGTCGAATCGTTGATCTGAATTCAGCGCTTGTTGAGGAGTATTTTGATGATTGGTATGCGCTATGTGTGTATTTGACATCATGTACTATTGGATATACAGTAAACGCAACCATGCCGATCAATGATGGACAATCAAGTGTTGAACGAGAGGCCCTGCCGCGCTTGACGATTGCTGCTTTTGGCACACCGGAAGTGCGTCATGATGGCATACCTGTCACTTTTCGCAGTCGAAAGACGTTGGCCCTACTGATCTATCTGCTCATTGAAGAGGAGCCACGCTCACGTGAACAGATCATGGCGCTCCTCTGGCCCGAGAGCGATACCACGCGGGCGCGCTCGAATCTCCGCAGCACTCTGACATGGCTACGCCAGGCGCTTGGCGATACTGCGCCTGTGGTTGCCGACCGTGATACGTTGCGCTTGGACCTCACCGCGATTGATACTGATATCCGTCTCCTTCAGCAGGCGATGCAGAGCATCCAACGACCCGCGAGCAGTACAACATCTGTTGCGAATGATGATCTGGCGGTATTGCTTGCGGCGGTGGAGCACTACAGAGGCGAATTTCTCGCAGGTTTTTTGCTTGGTGATGCGCCAGATTTCGATAACTGGGTGAGTATCCAGCGTGAGCTATGGCACCGTTGGATGGGGATGATCCTGAACCAGATTGTAGATTTGTATTTCCAGCAAGGCGATCTCATGTCTGCGCTCGTGTTTGCTGAACGCGGGATTACCCATGACCCACTCAATGAAACAGCTTATCGTCGTTTGATGGAAGTTCATGCGCGTCGTGGTGATCGTGCTATGGCCCTCCAGATCTATATGAATTTGCAGGACATGTTGACCAGTGAATTGGGGATTACTCCATCCCCAGAAACAGAGACGTTCGCCGCCCAGATTCGCGCCGATGCAGCGCTCTTTGCTTCTGCATCCAGACAGGTTCCCAATAACCTGCAACTGCCTCCAACACCACTTGTTGGGCGTGAAACCGATCAGGCTGCGCTAAGCCAACTTGTGCTTCGCAACGATGTACGTTTGGTTACACTGCTGGGGCCGCCAGGTGTGGGCAAGACGCGCATGGCGCTTGACATCGCTTCCGCGATCATGCCTCATTTTGTCGATGGGGTCTGGTTTGTGGATCTTACTGCAGCAAACGATGAGATATCAATAGAAACAACCCTGGCACGGGTACTCGATGTGCAGGAAACTCCCGATCAACCACTGCGTGAGCGTATCGTGGCAACACTATGTAATCGTAGACAGTTGTTAGTGTTGGATGGCTTTGAGCATGTCCTGTCAGCTACATCAATGATTCTGGCAGTGTTAGAGTCCTGTGCAGGAATCACGATCCTCGTCACTAGCCGTGAGTCGCTCGCGCTCCGTTGGGAGCATCGGTATGTGCTTGAGCCACTCGCACCCCCATCACCAGAGGATGAAGCTGATGTCGATCAGGCTGGTGCTGCATCTGCAGTCGTATTGTTTGTCCAGCGTGCTCAGGCGGTTGACCACACGTTCACGCTGAGTGCTGACAATGTGCAGGCGGTGGTGCGGCTTTGCACTCATCTCGATGGTCTGCCGCTGGCGTTAGAGCTTGCTGCTGCACAAAGCGCTATGCTATCACCTGAAGAAATCCTGACACGTATAACAACGTCATCATTACTCCCCGTATTATCATTTCGGGACTTGCCAGAGCGCCATCAAACACTCCAGGCGGCCATTCATTGGAGCTACGAATTACTTGATGATCTCCACCAACAACTGTTTCGTCGCCTCGCCGTGTTCGCAGGAGGATGGAGTATAGAGGCAGCTGAAGCCGTTGCCAATTATGATACACGCATCCCAGAGATTGAGAACATGTTAGCTTCGTTGATACAAAAGAGTCTGGTACAACGTGAACAGGGATTAGCAGGAGCGCCCCGGTATCGATTTCTGACGACACTTCGCCAGTATGCCTACATACAGCTTAGTTCCAGTGGTGAAGAGCAGAGTATTACTAATCAACATGCCAACTTTTTTACCCAGTTAGCGGAACGAGCCGAGCCTCAGTTACAAGGTGCCCATCAGAAGCAGTGGATTCGTCAATTGGATCAAGAACAGGCAAACTTCCGGTCAGCCATCGACTGGGCCTGTAATTACCACGATGCACGCGGGATGGGGCTCCGCTTAGTTGGTTCTCTACGTCTGTACTGGTGGCTGCGTGGGTTGATGCATGAAGCGCTACAACGCTTTGACATGGCTCTTACACAAGACGATGGCAGGACACCAGCGTATCGAGCCAAGGCATTGCATGGCGCCGCTAACATCGCTTATTGGCGTGGTGATACCGCTTGGGCAACCTCACTCCATCAGGAGGGGTTACACTTGAGTCGCCAGATTGATAATCGTGCTGGGATCGCACTAGCGCTCAACAGTTTAGGGATTCTCGCCAGCGCACAGGGTGATTATCTGCAAGCTCTTACATTATACCGTGAGGGCTTGGCGATCCAACGAGAGTTGGGCGATACTGCTGGCGTGGCGATGACCTTACACAATGCAGCAGATGTTGCTCGTTATCAAGGCGAGTATGATGAGGCAGCCGACCTTTTTGAAGAGAGTTTAACCGCACGACGGGCCAGTGGTCATCCTCAGGGCATTGCCCTGGCGCTCTACCATCTGGGATACAGCAACATACGCCGTCAACAGCACGCGGACGCCCTGTCGAGGCTTCTGGATAGCCTTAACCACCTCCGTGACCTCGACGAACAACATCTGATCGCAGACTGTTTTGAGGGTATTGCAGAGATCCTGCTCATATATGGCCAACCACAGGCTGCTGCCCAGTTATTAGGTGCTGCCGAAACCCTGCGTGAAACCATGCAAACAAGGATAGACCCAATCAATGACGCATTTTATGAGCAAACCGTCAATGATGTTCGCACAGCGCTAGGTTCAGATGAATTTGCCCAGGCCTGGGCCACAGGACGAGCAATGACTCTAGAGCAGGCCTATGCACTGTCGCAGCAGTATCTTAGAGAAACATAACCGACAGATGTTTGTACCATCATGAAGGACATTATATGCAACTCAGACTTATTCGTAATGCAACGTTTGTGCTTGATTTTGGAGGACACCGATTGCTGGTTGATCCGTTTTTTGCACCTAAACATGTTTTCCCATCTTTTGCTGGCGTATCGAAAAACCCAACAGTAGATTTGCCCTACCCATCGGAGGAGATTATGGACGGGGTCGAAGTGGTGATCGTTTCACATCTCCACCCCGATCATTTTGATCCAGTAGCGCAGGAACAACTCCCGAAATCGTTACCCATCTTTTGTCAGCCTGGTGATGATGATGCCATTCGCAGCCATGGATTCGATCAGGTCCATCCCATCACCGACGCAGTCGAATGGCATAACATTCGTATCACACGTATAGACGGGCACCACGGGCTGGGTCCTGTCGAACAAGAAATGGGTGTTGTCAGTGGCTTTGTCTTCGAGGCTGCCAACGAACCCAAGGTGTATTGGGCTGGTGATACAGTGCTGTGTGAAGAGGTGGAAACTGCAATCCATACCCATGCCCCTGATATCATCATCACACATTCGGCTGGTGCGATGTGGCCCGATCCACAGAATACCGACCAGCGAGTGCTCATTATCATGGATGCGGCGCAGACCATTGACACCGCCAAAATTGCCCCCCAAAGCCGACTTGTTGCTATCCATATGGAAGCGCTTGATCATGGTACGGTGTCGCGATCTGAGCTACGTCAAGCAGCCAGCGATGCAAACATACCCGAACATTGGTTGCTCATTCCTGCCGATGGAGAAACTCTCGAACTGGTTTGAGCGTGATAAACCCGAGGCAGCAGTCTCGGCGCTACTGCCTTAGTTTCGGTGCATTTCTGCCACAAACTGATAATCATACGTGGTCACCTCGTAACGGTTGCCATAGGGATCGCAGAAGTAAACTGACCAGGAGAGATCGTGATCGACTATGGGTAATTGTTGGATAGGATGGCCATGTCCATCGTATATCGGAACGGTTGTAGC
>JBCDFA010000114.1:0-20311 GCA_039178835.1 Chloroflexota bacterium | reverse complement strand
GGTCCGCAACAGAATACAGGCGGTTGCTCGTGGCCGTGAGTGGGGTATGTTGTAGTACTGCCCTTACCGCCTATAGTGTCTACTTTTGGGTGACATATGTATGTATCCGAGGCAAATCCAGCGGGATATAATACTGCTATCCATCTCAACGTCTGGTTGCATCTGAGGGATATATTTGAGTACGAAGGAGTACAGGTGCCTATTATTGAAGTCGAACAACTAACACGTACATTCAACACCCGTATTGCCGTTAATAACATCACATTTGGCGTCAACGAAGGAACGATCTTCGGGTTTCTGGGGCCAAATGGTGCCGGAAAAACCACCACGATTCGTATGCTCACTGGTCAGTTGCGCCCTACCAGTGGACAAGCGTATGTCGCTGGGTATGATGTGCTTACCCAACGTGATGAACTAAAACCCTGTATTGGTGTTGTTTCCGAACATCAAAACCTCTACGAACGCATGTCAGCGCGTGAAAATTTGCTTTTCATAGCCCGTCTCTATGGTGTTGCACGCCAACGGGTAGATGAAGTGTTAGAGCAAGTGAACCTGTTGGATCGAGCCAACGACAAGACACGCACCTTTTCCAACGGCATGAAGCAACGTATGGTAATTGCTCGTGCGATCCTTCATCGCCCACAGGTCCTCTTTCTGGATGAACCAACACGCGGTCTCGATCCGTCAATAGCACAACAAATACGCAACTTGATTACGGAGCTTGCACACGATGGCATGACAATCTTCTTGACCACGCACTATATGGAAGAAGCCGATCAACTCTGTGACAGCATTGCCTTTTTCAATCAGGGCAGTATTGTTGCGTTGGATACGCCAGAGGCCTTGAAGCTGGCCTACGGGCAGCGCTCTGTTGAGGTTAGTTTACAGGATGGCAGCACCGTATGTTTAGCGCTTGATGATCCTGTTGAAGGAATGCAGCTTGGCGAACTAGCTGCAGCGGGGCAGATCCAAACACTGCATTCGACCGAAGCCACGCTGGAGGATGTGTTTCTACAACTGACTGGACATGCTGTAGATAATACAAAATAACCCCTTGGAGAAGAAGGAAAACCCTATGAAACAACGCCTTATGATTGTGTGGGCGATTGCCCAGAAAGATATTGTGGATGCTGTACGCCAGCAGTATCTGCTTTCTATTCTGTTACTACCGTTTATTGTAGCGCTTATGTTTGGCTTTATGGCTCAAGGTGCAGATGCAGCAAATCCGTTAAATATTGTGGTGTATGATCCAGGTGATTCACGTCTGGTGATGGCTCTCCAAACCTTACCACAGGTTGAGCTTTCCAGGGTTTCGCAACCAGAAGCTGTACTACTTGCAGTCGAGCAGGGCCAAATCGGTGGACTGATTGTACCGACAAGTTTCGATGCTGAGGTGCAGTCTCGGCAACAGCCTGAGCTGAAGGTTTATATCAACGGTGATAAATCCCCCTTGGAGCAACAATCGTTTCAACAGCTAATAGAGCAACAGGTATGGGCGCTTAGAGAGCAACCGTCCCGCATTGACTGGGTTGATAATCCAAGCACACCAGCACAAGCAGATCCAGAGGACGCCTCGCCGGATGTGGTTCTGTTTATTGGTCTGAGCGTCATAACATTGGTTATAAATGGGATTTCTTTAGTACCACTTTTGATCGTCGAGGAAAAAGAAAAACATACGCTACAGGCGCTTCTGGTATCACCAGCCCATCCAGGAGACATTGCCTTCGGGAAAGGCATTGCTGGTTTGATATATAGTCTTCTCTCTGTTGCTATCTTGGTTGCCTTGTATCAAGGTTGGCAGGGGGACTGGCTGGTAAGCATAGTGGTGTTACTGTTAGGCGCACTTGCGATGGTAGCGCTGGGGCTGATCGTAGGTAGTGTGTGTTACACATCCATGCACGTGAATGTATGGGGAGGGTTATTGTTATTTGTCTTTATGGCACCAACGGCGATCCTGATGTTCGACGTTCCTTTCATGGTTACGATCATCCTGCAAGCATTTCCCACCTATCATTTGATACATGTGCTACAACTTTCGCTTGCCGGTGAAACCGCTACCGCACCGCTGCAAGTCGTAAGTAGCGTCGTCATGCTCTTGTTGATCATACTAGTATCGTTTGGGAGTGTAGCTTGGTTGTTACGGCGAGAGGAAGGCTGATTCTTTTTTAGGAGAAGATATGAGTATAAGACAACGCCTCAACATTGTGTGGGCGATTGCCCAGAAGGATATTATTGACGCTATCCGCCATCAATATATCCTTTTTAGTCTATTGTTACCAATCATTTTATCGCCCGCGATGAGCTTGATAATACCCATGCTCAATGCAGCAAATATAATCAACATTGTTGTGTATGATCCTGGCAACTCTCGTTTTGTGGCGTCCCTGCAAACCTTGCCACAGGTCGAGCTTTCCAGAGTTGCCGAACCTGAAGCGGTATCGCTTGCAATTCAGCAGGATCAAATTGGCGGATTAATTGTACCCGCAAACTTTGATACGGAGATGCAGGTGGAACAACAGCCTGCGTTAAAGGCCTATATCAACAACGACAAACCAGTTGATGAGCAACAATCTTTTCAACAGTTGTTGGAGCAGCAAGTGCGGTCACTTGGAGATCAACCCGTCCGCATTACCTGGGTCGATACCAGCACCTCACCAATGACGATAGAGCTACAGCCACTCATGTTTATTATGGTGCTTACAATAACATTGCCCATAACCGGAGTCTTTCTGGTACCGCTCTTGATCGTCGAGGAGAAAGAGAAGCATACGTTGCAGGCAATCCTGGTGTCACCAGCACGCCCCATAGAGATTGTGTTAGGAAAGGCTTTGACTGGTCTGGTCTACAGTGTTCTCATTATTGCAGCACTGATTGCACTCAATCAGGGGTGGACAGGAGATTGGCTGGTGAGCATAGCCACGTTACTCATAGGAGCATTTGCGATGGTAGCGCTGGGGCTGATCGTAGGTAGTGTGTGTCACACATCTACGCAAGTGAATGCATGGTCAGGTATTCAAGTACTTATCTTCATGGCACCAATCATGGCGCTCGTCTATGATGTTCCTCCACTTGTTACCGTCGCCCTTTCTGCTCTACCAACCTACCATCTGGTAGAAGTTCTCCAACTTTCGCTTGCCGGTGAAACAGCCACCGCACCGCTGCAAGTCGTAAGTAGCATCGTCATGCTCTTGTTGATTACACTGGTTGCCTTTGGTATAGTGGCTTGGTTACTTCGCCGCGAAGAGCACTGATCGGTTCTCGCTGTAACAAGAGGTATACTGTTCAGATTATGCTAGACTCATGGCAGGTCTCTTTTTCATCGTTTCTGTCATACGTTGCAACAAAAGGTTATGTGATAATAGACTATGGGATTTGAATACACGCTTCGATTCACGTACAACTCGCAGGATGATCTAGACAAACTGCTGCGCCAGAGTGAAAGTTTTACACAGGTTGAGCCCCTGTTTGGTGGGTACCAGTATCGATCAGAACACAACCAGGTTGGTATGCCTGATGCGGAATCCCGCATTCAGGAAAACGGCATCTACTTTTGTGTCTACGGTGGCCATGGCGCGTGGATATTAAGAGATCTGATTGTCCGATTGCTGGGCGACTATCATGAAATCACTATTGCAAAATTAGATTGGGAGTAACGTGTGTCTGACATCATCATTCGAGAGGCCCAGCCTGAGGATGCCGCACAGCTTATCGTCTTTTTGCAGCGCCTTTTCAGCGAACCACAGGTCGATGTTTTGACAGCACCAGAGGAGTTTAGACTTACAGTTGAAGAAGAACAGGTTATCATAAAAGAGTATGCTGCTTCAGAGAACTCGGTGTTTTTTGTAGCAGAGGTTGACGCACACATTGTTGGAATGTTGAACTGCGATGGTGGTAAACGAAAAGCGATACGCCATGCTGCAACATTGGGGGTGTCTGTTAGTAAGGATTGGCGAAACAGAGGTGTTGGAAGCACGCTAATGGCAAGTGCACTTGCGTGGGCGAAGAACACAAGTATCATCAAACGTATTGAATTGACTGTCTTTGCACGTAATGCAGCAGCAATCCACGTCTATAAGAAATATGGTTTTGTGGTCGAAGGCCGGAGACGACGGTCAATCTATCGTGATGGGGAATATCTCGATGACGTGATGATGGCGTTGATCTTGTAGTGTGTAGGTGCGGCTGCACGCCGCACAGTCATCTTTTGTAAACATGTGCCGCCACCCCAAGATAATCGGCACTGTTGGGGGCCGATTCTTCTACACTCAGATTAAGTAGCTTCCGCCCAACACACGCAACTTCCCGCAACATCTCCGCAAAAATACATTGTTTTGCCTCCGTAATCACGTTATAATCTACCTGGCAAAGAATACGCAGACACCGTAGTACTGACAGAATGCCCCTCATGACACGCTCAAACATAACAACAGACCTCTTAACTTTACATAAAAACAATGGGTTGTATGCAGCAATCGGTATCGATGGTTCATTTACAGATGTCGATAGTGGTTGGTATACGATTCTTGGCTGGCAACGGATAGATCTTTTGACAAAACCCTTTATTGAGCGCGTCCATCCTGACGATCTTGATACTGTGATCAATCAATTGTACGCCCTCCACAGTAATGGTAAAGAAGTTACCTTCAATTGCCGCTATCGACAGAAAAATGGCACATATATCTGGCTTAGCTGGCAGGCCAGTCTTGAAGTCAATAACCTCGATATCTATCTGAAAGGCCAGCCCGATTATTCTTAAGGGCTGCTTTTTTGGCGCCCTTCTTACCACAAACATCACGCGAACCTCCCACTTTTTTCCATCGACTATTGATGGTCTTTTTGATATCCTCAAAGCAGTTGAGATGGTATTACGAAAGTAAATAGATAACTACGTATGTGAAGGTACAAAGATTCTGTCGTTTCCATCTCACCATGATTGCTCAATGACAAGAATGTCTTCTGAGACAACGATGTCTCCCTGCAAGCACAATGGTGTGCTTCAGAGGGTCAGGGAGTCAAGACCATACTTGGCTCCTTGCCTCTTTTACACTCCATTACCAATGACGTATGTTAGTAGAAGGTTTGCTATGCGTAACAACAGCTATGACCAACAAAGAGTCAATGAGATTGTTACCTATCTTCCTGGCGCCGTTGATGTATTACGCATTTATGGAATCGATACCACCAGCCAACTCGCACTTTCTCAGGCCGCCGTTGCTGCTGCGGTTGAAGTGGAGGATGTACTTGTGGCACTGGAATTAAAAGCACAACAATTGGCACACGCCGATACATCTGTAGCATGGATAGACTACCCCAAGACTCGATTGATACGTTTTTGAAACCGGCCTAATTTCTGAAAGTGACGACCCTATCGGTCATATGCACACATAATCGATTCCATGTTCCTGCTAATTGCGGTAGCTTGATGCTACCGCACAGTGTATTTTGCACAGCCCCAAATAATAAAGCTAGTATCCTCTGTTGCTATGGGGCTAAAAAGAGGTGTATTATGAATTCATCAGCACGTATTCTTATTGTTGACGACGAAGTGCATGTACGCTTCACCATGGGTGCGTTACTGCAACGTGCCGGATATGTCACCGTGCTGGCTGAAAATGGTGAAGAAGCTGTCAGTCAACTTGAACGACAATGGTTTGATCTATTGTTGGTAGATCTCAAAATGCCTGGAATGAACGGTATGGAAGTTGTGGCAGCCGCACAGCAACGTCAGCCGGATATCGTTGTGATTGTGCTGACAGGTCATGGATCGCTCGAAACGGTCATAGAAGGCATCCACCATCAGGTATTTGATTATATACTCAAAACATCTGATCCTGCATATGTGTTGGACCGCGTGCATGCTGGTCTTGCTACTCGCTCGCAGCAACTTCGGCGGACGGCACTTCTCGATATGGTGGGGGTTGCGGTTGAGGAACTTCATTACGTGATGCCAAACACTATATCGCTAACAGACATGCCAGTCAGTCAGCATGACATTGTTGTCGGAGCGTTACGACTCGATCCATGGCGACAGCAAGCGACACTCCACGGCCATATGTTAACACTGACACCAACGGAATTCCGATTACTATGCTATATGGCCGAAAATGTCGGAACAGCACTGCCATATTCACAATTGGTTCAGCATGCTCAGGGATACGAGATAAGCGACCCGGAAGCGTGTGAGCTGATTAAGCCACATATTCATCATTTGCGCCAGAAGATTGAGCCAGATCCAACACGACCACAATACATTCGCAATGTACGAGGTCAGGGATACCTGCTTGAACTCATTGAGAATTGACGAGTCAGATTGCCCACCAGTGTTGTTGTACGCTGGTGGGTAAGTTATACAGGTAGCATAAGTCATTTGCGTGATCTTATCCTGTGACACATTGTGATTTCGACATATCTTGATTGCTGATGAGTATCTTCCGCGAAGTGGTCATACTCACTTATCGTTATCTAAGTATCACCTGCAAATATGAGATATTTTCACTATTGGCGCTGTCCTACGATAATCTGCTACTAGCTGTGTCAAACAGAATATTGTCATTGTGGTATGCAGACCATAGATAACACAACACTCAGAATAGTTGGAGGATAGCACAATGCGGTTGGCTTGGTTATATAAAAGTATTGATCTCGTATTGGGTGGGACGCTTGCTGCGAGCGCATACTGGTTACTTCTTCGGCCATGGTATTTACACTGGGGTGCGACAGATATTGATTGCGAACGACGTTTACCAGGTGACGATCTTATTCCGCGACCGTATACGCAATCAACACGTGCAATCACCATAGCTGCATCGGCAAGAGATATCTGGCCATGGATTGTTCAGATTGGGCAGGAACGCGGTGGATTTTATAGTTACGATTGGCTTGAAAACCTGATAGGGCTTGATATTCATAGCGCTGATCGCATTCGCCCTGAATTACAACACTTGCAGGTTGGCGATCTTATACGCTTTGCCCCTGATGGAGGTCCGGGCATGTTAGTCGCGGCACTAGAACCCACTGCGAAGTCGTGGTGATGGGCATCCACGCATACTGGCAATAGTGGGCGTGTTGTTTGAACCGTTCCAATTTGTGATGGAGCGAAAGATGTTGTTGGGTCTCAAACAATGTGTGGAACAGGCTGCTCAACGCAAAGAAGCGTTCGGTTTTTGAGTCACCTACTGTGTGAACCGATCTCGCAGTGTTGCCCCCTGTGCGATAATCTCGTCAATCAGGTCTGCAGCAGATCTGTCTTGAATAAGGCGTAATCCTTGCCCGGCCCACAGCGACATAAATTCAGGGCGACCTTGCTTACTGGCGGCCTTGCGGATGTCCTGTGTCAAGGTATTTTGCACCGGATACTGTGGCAATTGATCTTCGTATGGATAGAGTTCAGTGCTAAAACGGTTGCGAATACCACGGGCCGCTTTGCCAGAGAAAGCACGGGTAATCATAGTCATATCTTCGGTGTTTTCGCGAAGAGCGGCTTTGTGCAAGGATGACACCCCACTTTCAGAACATGTCAAAAACGCGGTGCCCATTTGCACTCCCGATGCACCAAGAACTAAAGCAGCCACGAGACCACGCCCATCCATAATGCCACCGGCTGCAATAACAGGTACCCGAACTGCATCGACGATCTGTGGGATGAGCGCCATCGTACCGATTAGGGCCTCCTCAGCGGGACCAAGGAAGGTACCACGATGACCGCCAGCCTCGCTGCCCTGCGCCACAACGACATCAACACCAGCCTGTTCCAGGGCCATAGCCTCACGCACCGTTGTCGCGGTCCCCATAATGACCGTGCCAATTGTTTTGAGTCGCTCAATCCACACAGATGGAAGACCACCAAAAGTAAAACTTACAATTGGTACTCGCTCAGCCAGAATGATAGACATCTGTTCCTCAAAGGACTCAGTGTACACAGCAGCTTCTGGTGGAGCAGCAATACTAAGCGCCTCACGGTATGGCTGTAACAACGTATGGCTGGCAGCAATCTGTGCTGAGTCCGCTGCATTTGCTTCAGGAATAAATATATTTACCGCAAATGGTCGGTCGGTCAAGGCACGTATGGACTGGATAGCACCTTGTATTTGCTGGGGTGACATATACCCGGCACCAAGTGATCCGAGCCCACCGCCATTCGATACAACTGCAACCAGTTCGGGGGGCGTTGCTCCTCCCGCCATTGGTGCCTGGATCACCGGATAGGTAATGTGTGCAAGGTCTGTGAATGGTGTTTGGTACCACATAAATGAGCTTACTCCATGATATAGTTGACATGCTCTCAAGTTATGTGTCTCAGCGTAGCAGTTTTACAGGGCCAAAGCAAATCATTGAATGTTAATCGCTCTATTCACTTAGACTGCTCGAAGCATCATCTCAACCTATATAGCACTTGTGAAAGATTCTCTTCAAATCTGGGCCTGAACGACCACCAAGTAAGGAAAGGTGTGATCGACAGGACTCGTCTTTCCGACAGAAGGATACAATTTCATCTTCTGAAAGGAGAGTAAAAGAATGAACGTAGGTATGTTCGGTCACTCTGGATTGAGGCTGTTGATGGGTGCAGTGATGATCATCGTGCTGACGGCTTGTGGCGCAAACGCACCCACGCCTGGGAATACTGAGGAGTCTGGAGCAGCCTCAGCGGATGGAAGTGACGAAGCAGTTCCTGCTGCTCCAGATGTTGCGCTCTTCCCTGGTGCTGAATCTCCAGAATCAGACGATCCGATGGCAATGGTCATGGATACATTTCAGGAACAAGTAGCGACACAGAATGCTGGTGCTACCGTTGAGGCATATGTGTTGCCACAGGGTACCACCTTTGATGATGTGCAAAGTCATTACGAGAGTGAACTGACCGGACGTGGCTGGACAACATTTGCTGGCGGTGAGGTGTCAACGGGTATTGGCCAAGCTATTTGGACTAATGAAGACTCAACACAAACCTACACGATCCAGGTGTTTGAAGATCCAACACAGCCAGATATGAGGTTTCTTTTTGTTGTGCAAACTGATGCGTGATCCTAACCTTGTTAGTTGCTCTTGTATCAACGAGTGCTGATCTGCCCGATTATATGGCAGGCAGCGCTCTTTCTTTGATTAACGGAATTGCCATTTTCTATCATTTCTGTCGTCAATCCAGTTCTAGCAATTTGAGAGATTGTCCCAGTGACAAGCAATACCTTTGCCCCAGAAAAACCTTTTCATTAACATTTTTTATTATCAACATCAGCGGAGAAGGCTCGTGGAAGCTCTACCGCAATGGCTTTATCCCAATATACAAGTATCTGTTTTTGGTATAGCTTACCTTGATTGCTAGCTGACACCCATTGGTCTTCCTGCCATCATCATGGTTACCATCCCCAATTGTGTATGCAGGAGGCACCAATGAACGCCAATTGGATTATAACGGCTTTTGTCTTCATTGAAACGCTCATGGAACGATTTGGCTATCACCGTAATAAGTGCGCCCAAGCCCCCGCCTCGGAAGTCATGTTGATTGCAGTGGGCGCCGCAAAGTCCTTTCACCATCACCATGAACGAGCTGTCTGTATCCTGTATCAAACACGGTATGTGTCTGAGCCCCTCGCGGTCTCGCGGTTCAACCGACGGCTCCATAAGCTCGCGGATTGGCACACCTTTCTGGTGATCACCCTGGGAGAACTGCTGGGCCAGGGTGACGTATTTGCAATCGACAGCATGCCGCTGCCAGTCTGTCTGCGGGTCCGCGCACGGTGTTGTCGCAAAGGGACGGGGACGGGCATGTACTGCGGCTAGTGTGCCGCGAAGCGCGAGCGGTTTTGCGGGTGGCGATGGCACCTGATGTGTCCGCCAACGGGGATACCGTGAGTTTTCGTCTGCTCCTCGCTGCCTTTCACGATCGCACCCCAGTCTATGAACTGGCAAGCGTCTTGCCACGGGGGGCGCGACTATTTGGTGATAAAGCCTCCAATAGTCAGGCCGCTGCCGCCACGATGGGCCAAGAGACCGACATACGACTCATCGCGATACGCCGGACGCATATGGCACCGCATCCGTAGTTTCTAGATGAACGTGAACTGCGTGCTTATCGGCGCACGATTGAAATGGTTAACAGCCAGTGTGAAAAGATGGGGATGACACGGCTACATGCGCGTACACAAGCTGGTTGAGCGCTGAAAGTAATTGCCTCCCTCATCGCTTTCGTTTCTACGAGTATGAACTAACAATCAAGGTAGCTTATGTAGAAGATGATAGAGGATAGGCGAGCTTCACCTCAAAATTGATACACCACATTGGAAGGATGAGATTATACACATTGTGATAGTCTCATCCTTCCCTAGTGTATCTTTTAAGCATCTTTATGGTGAAACTAACTGAGCAACAAACCAAGTTTAGCCGGATTTTGTGGCTCACGTGGGTCTACCAGTACAGGAACTTTCGAACCAACCTGGACTTGTGATAACCGAATCAAGGGGATAACCATGGTCTTCTGGATTTGATAGGGCGTGTGGCCTTCAAGCTGTATCTCAAGTGCTAGCTTCACCCGTGGGTTATTATTGATCATCACACCTGTATCTTCCAACCCGAGAATGATAGCTTCGCCTTGTTGTCCATTCTCCATGAGATTTTCCAACTTTTTCCGCCTGGCAGTGCCGAAAATAACAAAGCCTAAGAGCATAATAAAAGACATTGCCAGAAACCCGCCACCCATGATGTAGAAAAACGAGCTTAACGGAAAGCCGGGTGACATCATCAGATTTGGGGGTGTTCTGGAACCAACGACAACCAAACCAATACCAATTGCGATAAAGGGGGCGAATGTAATGAACAATACAAGTTTTCTTGCCATGGATGTGTCCTCATTTCCTAGTACTGCGTACGGCTACAACGATAAGACGATTCGCGTCCATTAGATCTTTCCTATCTAGCACAACGTACAAATATTTGGATTTTGAGGATATTATTAGCGCTGATCTGTGAGTAATTCTGAGCAGTTGGCAATTATGCTGGAAGAGGTGTGAGCGTCATGCGTTTCTCTCGAAGATATCCGTACACTGTTGGGGCATTGGCGCTGGTGTTGATCGTATATATATTGATTTTAACACTTGACTTTGATATAGCCGAAGTTATTGTCGAGGCGCTTGAGTACCTTGAGGCTATTGAGGCAGATGAAATTTTTCTGGGACTCATTGTGGTAATCATTGGGGTCGTGTTTGACCTAACACGCAGGCTGCAAAAAATTCAGACTGCTGCAATGGTAGAGCGTGAGCGAGCCGCAGTACTACGATCTACAATGCGAACCGTACTTGATATTGTCAACAATTTTTTAAACACTATAATGCTCTTCAAGATAGAAGCTGAACGAAGTGGCGCACTTAAATCAGATATGTTGTCAATGATGGACCACACTATTTTTCAAACCTCGGAACAACTCAAACAATTGGCCAGTGTGCAAACGATTATTGAGAAGAATATTGGCCCTGGATTGAGTGAGATCGACATTGAAAGCTCAAGTAGCAAGTAACATCATACACATTGTAGTTTCTTCTGATAATCGCTGTCTTCCTTGTGGCGTTCTTCTTGTCTTGACAGGTTCTGGTGCACCCTCTATACTCAAGCACATCGTATTCTTATCATCTATCATACGAATTATTGCCGAAAGTATGCCTATTATAAATTCTGTCTGGAATATGACATTACATACCGAACGATTAGATCTACGTCCACTCCAGTCCGATGACTACGAGATGTGGTATGCAGGCTTTGAAAACCGGTTACCAGCACAGCATCCTTATGATCCAGGAAAGTTAGATCTCACAGGATGCCACCAGGAATGGTTTGATGCACTGTGCCAGCGCCACCAGCGTTTAGCACTTGATGATCAAGTATATATTTGGGGAGTCTTTGTACGTACTACTGGTATGCATCTTGGTGCCATTGATATTTCCACAATTCGTCGTGCAGAGAACCAGTGGGCAAACCTTGGCTATGGTATTCACAATCAGTATTGGCGACAGGGGTTCGCCAGAGAAGCGGTTATGGTCGCGCTGACCGCAGGATTTCGTGATTTACACTATCATCGTATCGAAGCTGCCATTCATGTTGAAAATCATCCGTCGATTGCATTGGCGCGTGCCGTGGGTATGCACCACGAAGGGATACGACGCGGTTTTTTCTATGAGAATGATGCGTGGGCCGACCATGTCGTTTATGCAAGTATCCCTGGCGATGTTGGTCTTCCTGAACACCCACCACAAACCTGATTACGGTTGCTTAGGGTGTTCCTGAGCCATACGTTGGAGTTCAGCCAGACCTGCTGCGATCTCCTGACGCGAAAAGTTGCCCGCCGCGAGTTCCTGATCTGTTTGCATCTGTAGTCGTAGATAAAAGCCTTCTCCCAATGTGAGAATCGGTTGTACATCTGTAGTGTGAGACAGCATATCGAAGAGACAATCTTCTGCGTTGGCAAAAGCTCCCTGGGCCTCATAGTATTCAAGCAGCAGGCGATTGGTACTGATTGGTACGTGATAGTCAGCCAATGCGTCAGTAATATGCTCGATGGATGGCACATAGTCCGGCAGTGGTTGGTCAGGAAATCTACGAATCGTTGCCAACAGAATATCGAGCGCTTTTTGATAGTACCATGCGCCCAAATCAGGATCATCCTGTTCGGTGGCAAGATCACCTTCAGCCGACAGGAGTGACCCAAGGATAATACTGCGTGCACGTCCATGTTCTGCGGAGGTTCCTACATACATGCGTGCCAGCAGATCTCCCGATGAGAACGAACGAGCATCGTCAGATGTCAGTCCAAGGAGAAGTTGATACGATTGATCAAGCGTTGCACGGGCTGATGGAAAAAGTTTTGCATGGATCTGCCCAACTACCAAAGCCCATGCTTGACCAAACTGCTCAATAAGGCGTATGATGTAATCCTGACGTATCATAGATGTGTCCCTCTCCAAACCAAATTAATTGATACCGATAGTATTGTTCTGAAACGTGATTGGGCCAACTAGATCCTCGTGATCCCCGTTTCCTACCTCAGCAAACCATTGGGCAATCTGTGTCAATCGCTGGTCATAGTCCTGTACATTAACAGATCCTACGTGTGGAATAACAGATTGTATTTTTTCGCGTAATGGCATTAGTTCAGAGGCTGGTTGCCGATCAGCCAGACGCAGAGCCTCACTACACACCCAACTCAAAATAGCCAAGGCATGATTCAGGCACTCAGCAGCGGTGAGATGCCGCTCATAAGCAGAAAAAACAGGTGAGGCCACATCCGACTGAACACCCTGTGGATCATCTAACCCCAACGATAAAAGTGAGGGTGTGGCCGCTAGCCGTACCCGTTCCGCAAAATCATTCTGCATCCACGCCAGAAATTCGGTTCCGACCAATCGTGAGCCTGGCTCGACCAGCAATGGCGGTAGTTCTGTCATATCCCCATCAAGCAATTTACTCGTTTGTTTAGCACACAGCACACAGAGGTCTGCATAGACGGCATTCAGCATATCAATCGCCCGTGCTGCCTGACCGTTGTAGAATCCTCCAGTTGAAAACGTGTGGTTCGCATCATCAGTCAGATCGCCAAATACAAAAACGGGATTATCAGAGATCGATGTGAGTGCGTGTGTAGCAACATCCTGTAGCAGATCAGCAGTGCGATAGGCCACACCAAAGACCCGTGGAATGATCCGCCAGCTTACGGGGGCTTGATACCTTCTGCGATCTTCCTGGGTTGCGTCGTGGAGTAGGGTCCGCATCCGTGTGATAGCCAACTGATCATAAGGGTCGTCCCACAGTCGTGTGAGTGCGTTATCGATATGTTCGAATGGTGCGCCAAAAGCCTCCATGCTTAAACAGAAGACACGTAAGGCCAGCGCAAGCTGATGAGCGGCTGTAAACACACATTCGGTGACAAAAGCCGTGGCACATGGTGAGCCATTGATGAGTGTCATGGGTTCACCCAACTCCAATGGTACATCGGCAATGTCATCAAACAGGCTTCGTAGCGGTATGACTTCGCCTGGTCCTGCACTGCCCCTCAGTGGTACCGCTGGAAGCGGATGTGCGATTAAGTCAGCAATTTGTTGGGCAAGGTCTGGTCGTACTCGTCCGGTTCCTTCAATAAAATTCACCAGACGAGCGAATACGATCAGGCGTTTGGTGCTCTGAGCAAGGAGTTTTCCACCGAAAGCAGCACGAACAGAGACAAACGTTCGGAGTGAGCCCACTTGTGCTGTTTGTGCATCGTCGGACAGCCGTTCTTTCGCACGTGCTCCTGGAGCGCTAGTCGTGCCATAGATGAATTGTGCTCGGTCGCTATTGACAAATGCTGCAAATGCCTCTTTTCCTGTGAGCATCTTACCAATAGCTGTCGATGAAAAACGCACATCTTCACTGTTGCGCCAGACTCGATAGGCATGTTCGAGTGTGAAATCGGCACGGTCATTGAGTACAATGGTCATGATAAAATTATTTTTCTAGTGATATGGGTCCAGTACCAACAGTGGCAATTGTGGAGCGCACGTAGCGAATGTCCCTCTCCAACGATTTGTTATACGCGACTAATATAGAACTTCATACATTTCGGTGCTTGATTTATATTTGGTGAATTGTCTCTTTGGGATTATATGTATTGCTGGCCACTCGGTTTTAACTCCTTTGGCGTTATCTTTTGTGTGCTAGTTGCCTACAACCAATCTCCTGCGATGAAGTTTACGCCAAGCTATAAATTGATGCAAACGAGCGCAGATCGCTCGCCAGTCTGTTTGAGCCTATGTTAGGCAATCAGAACAACGCTCTGTACAAAATTTTCGTATCCAGTGCGGCTACCACCGACGCGACCTTTAACAACTGCCGATGGTGACAGGTAATCTGCGGCCCTATTATATGCTGGATCGCACGCATTTCCCTGAGCATGAACACCTTCAATTTGATATGCCAAACACTCATACCAATGTTACGCTCTTGGATTACGGCTAAAGAACCAACCAAGCCAAGGCGGTTAACTACCCGGCGGACACAAGAGCACTTCGCCCTTGCAGTCATCAAGTTACAACCAAATCCCAACAGATGAAAGGCGGATAAATGCAGTTTTAGTTGTGCAACAATTGAAACCGCACCCGCCGGATCAACTTGCCCAGCTTACCGCATCGCTGCTTTAGGCGAGATGCTCGGGCGCTGACTTAAACATTTTCGACTTCGAGATACTTTGCCATTGCAAGCCCTAAGCTTGGCGATCGTTCAGATACTGGCTTGTAACCTCGATTTACGTAGAACTGTTCAGCATTCAAGCTGGCGTGAAGCAGTATTGATGTATAACCATCTGACTCAATTCTCTTTTCTGCATCGGCAAGGAGTTGCGAGCCGATACCTTGACATGCTAGTTCAGGCTGCACATAAAGCCCTTTGATTTGATTCCTGTCATATTCAATCCAGCCAACCACTTGCTCTTCTACTTCTATAACGCAAACCTGATGTTCTTCAATCGCAATCTGCACGCGCTTTGGTCCTGCTGACTCAGCCCATGATTGAGCTTGCTCTCGACCCATCCTTCCCGCAGCCAATTCAAGAATTGCTTTACGTCTGATCCTACTCAAAATTTCAGCGTCATTTGAGGTTGCAGACCGGACACTTAAAAAGTCGCTCGTCATAATAGCCAACCATCTGAAACTCACATAGAGTCTAACATGAGCATCACCTGTGCACGAGAGTCCGGCGCAGTCCAGCCCGATGCCCAGCAGCTTACAATGCGTGGACAAACTCTGTCAACCCCAGATCATCGTGTGTCAGGCGGTGCCCCTGTTAGGCGAACACAACAATTTCCTGTACAAGACTTTCTGCGTTCGGTGTAGCTCCTACCGACGTGCCATTTTCTACCAAGCAGTCATCTAACCTGTTACTCCGTAGACGGAACTGACATTACTACCCCACAAAAGCTCCAAAAGCCGCGCTCTCTAGCTTGGTCAGCAGGAGTGGATGTTCGCAGCGGGTCTCAGAGATACCGCTTGCGTTGTCATCGCGCCTAAGCAAACATCTTCACTGTTGCGCCAGACTCGATAGGCATGTTCGAGTATGAAATCGGCACGGTCATTGAGTACAATGATTATGACATGTTGCTTTTCTCTCAATATGGAACTATAGTTTCGTATCATCAATGATAAAGTAAGCAGAAAAATCGTGCAATGAGTGAGTTAACAATTCGAGCTGCACAAGATGCGGATTGGCCAGCAGTGTGGCGTATTTTTCATACGGTTGTGTTAGCAGGCGATACGTACGCGTTTGATCCGGCGACGACAGAGGAGGGTGCGCAACAGGTATGGTGGTATCCTGCGGTACACCCTTTTGTTGCCGAAGAAGATGGGCAGATTGTCGGGACTTATATGCTGAAAACCAACCAGCCTGGATTAGGCAGCCATGTCGTGAATGCGGGCTACATGGTCGATCCACAGGCACGTGGACGTGGCATAGCGTCGCGGTTGTGTGCGCATTCGATAGAGACGGCCCGGCAGATGGGGTATCAAGCTATACAGTATAACTTTGTGGTAAGTACCAATGCGGTTGCGGTGCGCTTATGGGAGCGGCATGGGTTTACTGTGGTGGGCCGTGTTCCTCAGGCTTTTCGTCATGCCCAACTTGGTTTGACCGATGTGCTTATCATGCATCGGTTTCTCTGATAGTACTTTCGTGTGCGACGCGTACATTTTGCCCAAGCCAACTCTCATAGATGGTGCGCTGTGTGCGGTTTGGCTGGTCAATCGGCACAATTGAGAGCGTGTTTGGTGGGGCCGTTCTGAGTGTTACCGGAATGTGCAACAATTCATCGCGACGAAAGAGGCTTAACACGACTTCTTGACCTGGTTGTCGTTCGGCAAGACGTTCATTGAGACTTTGCTCATTTACGCGAAAGCCATCAAGTGCGATAAGCTCGTCATTGGCATAAATACTTGCTAAAGAGGCGGGGCCGTCAGAACGCACACTGATGACTCTCAGTCTGCCTTGCTGTGTTTGCGTGTTGATACCAAGCCACGGTGGCAATCCAGTGCGGCGTAAGGGTGGTGTGTACCCCCAGATCATCTGTAAGCCTGCATAGCGAAATGCCGTTTCATAATCGAGTTCATCGGTTCCTGCAATATACTGCTCAAAAAAGCCATCGTACATCTTGCGCCCATTGAGGGTGCCAACGGTTTCAACCGCATCCCGAAACCCACTCTGTTCTGGAAAGCCTGGTTTGTCAGCTGGATAGGAAGCATATAAGTAGCGCATCACATCATCAAGGGAACGCATTCCGTTCGTGTGGTGACGAATTTCCAGATCGAGGAGTAAGGCTACCAATGCGCCTTTGAGATAATATGATATCGAACTGTTGGAACTGTGCTCATTCGGTCGATACAGTTTGATCCATGTATCAAAGCTGCTCTGTTCCAAGCTCTGAAGATGACGGCCTGGCTGATTCTGTAGTGTCAGGATCTGGTTAGCCAGCCGCTCCAGATAGCGTTCAGTACTCATGAAACCGGCCCGATGTAGCAAGACATCGGTATAATATGTGGTAATGCCTTCCATGGTCCAGAGTTCGTGAGTGTAATTCTCATAGCTATAATCAAAGGGACCCAGGTTTGCCGGACGAATACGCTTAACATTCCACACATGAAAGAACTCATGGGCCGTAAGCGCCAGATAGCGCTCATAAGCATCCCGTGGTTGGAATGTCCAGCGATCAACAAGCATCGAAACACTATTGCGATGCTCTAGACCACCACCACGCTTGTTCGAAAGATGCACAATAAACGTGTATTGATCGTAGGGAAGACCGCCAAACATAGTACGGGCGACCTCGACGATTTTACGGGTGTCTTCGATCAGCCATTCTTCCTCTTCATTGCCACGTCCCCAGAGTGCAATCGTGTGTGGAATAGACTCAACGTCAAATGTGAGCTGACGGTGGGTCCCACACTCAAATGGTGAGTCAACTAATTCGTCGTAATCACTAGCTATAAACACAAATTGACGCGTTGAGGGAATATCTGCAACACAATCATGACACGCAGGGAGGCCAGTTGATATGTGCCATCCCTCTGGTGTCAACACTTGGACAAGAAGCGTTTCGTGCATCCGCTCAGGAATATACATGCATAGTGTTGCAGGATTGAAATACCCATGTGTCCCATCAAGGTGGCTGGTACGAACGGTCAACTCATTTGCATACACTTTGTAACTTATCCCGACCCGCCGAGAACTCCCCACTTCGACGATCCAGGTCCCTTTGTCACTTTTTTGCCATTTGAGCGACTGTCCACTAATATTTGTGGCACTGAACTCCTGAATATGGCGTGGATATTCACGAATCAAATAAGACCCAGGTGTCCAGACAGGCAATGCAACCGTGAGTGTGGGCCCATCGACATCAGTAACTTCTATCGTGACGTGATAGAGGTGTGTATGTGGCTCTGGCATAGCAATAGTATACGTAACGGTCGGTTGCATAATATCCCCTGTGTCATTGTTAAACAATCAACATATGTAGGTAATAAATTATAACTTTATAAGATATGTTTATGCAAGACCACATATACTACCAAAGAAAACTATGATTGGTGCAAACAATAAAATCCGTCTGGCCAACTCTCATCTCTCCACTTTCTGCCCCACCACAATACTTTATGAACACGTATCTCGACTCAATGTGCTGGGCGGATGTTACGGAACCGATCATCGTCGGGTCGAGTAAGTGACAACCCCGTTAGACGAATGTAATGGGAGGATCTACTGATCCTCCCACTGCATTCGTTTATTTTCGTTCGATGATTACACGTCGATCATGGCCCAGATCGTCAATACCAATCGATACCTGCTCTAGTGATGCGCCTTCTTCATCCAAAAGGAGCAGTTCGTTTTCATCCTGAAGCCAGGATACAGGCAGCTTGTAATACTCCTGTGGACCGATCTGCCAGTACCGTCCCACGTTGTGTCCATTCAACCAGATCTGACCTTTGCGAAGCCCATACAGCGCGAGTTTGAAAGGCCCATGACCATGCTTCGCTGGATCATAAGAAAAAGTCGTGCGGTAGAACGACAGACTGTTGCCATCCTTCACGATGCCGCCAGGTGTAATGCCCGCACGGAAACTCCAATTCCCGTGGAGTTGCTCTTGAGGATTGTACTCAAGCAGGGCTGCACGCCAGCTTAGTCCGCTGTATCCCTGAATATTCAAGGTAATAACATTGACCCCTGGCTGCACAAAGCGCGTGATGTTCTGCTTGACATAACCGCCACCATAGTGACGACTCACACGTGCGACGTTCTGTCCATTGATAAAGATAGCACCAGGATTGCGGTCGCCGGTCATCTGGAGGATATATTCCTGCCCATCTTGCACCGTAAACTCGCGTAGCAGCCACACGCTTGGCCCCTGGAACGCAAAATGATCCAGACTCACATCAACTTCATCAGGGCGCACTGCAGCAGGTCGGGCGGCAGCGATAGCCTCACCAGCGAACACGGCTTCCTGCCACAACGCAACCCAGCCGTGGGTCAGATCGTGTTGTTGCCCACCCCAATAGAGCGTATCGAGCAAACCTTTGCGCTCACCCGTATTCGAGCCATAGTTGAAACGCCCCAGGTTGTCGACCAGCAAGCGCAGATCGTGCTGCCCTGCTGACAGGTCGAGCGGAAGTGTCATTCGAGCGCCATGTGGATGAATGCCTAACCAACCCCTATCCTCTCCATCAACAAGGACTCGTGCACGGTCGGCCAGCCATGGCACAGTCAATGTCGTTTGAATTGGCGTGGCCAGCTCAAAGGTAGCACGATACCACCCATAGCCGGTGTAACACCCCAATTCATCGAGCGAGCGAGGTGCATCGATTGCCTGCCACTCTGCCGAGTCGGAGCGCTCTGCAACGGTATGTCGTTGCCAGTTGAGTTGACGCCAGACAATCGGCGAGGTGTTTTCCTGCGCCTGATGCAGATCAAGGAGTTCTAACTGTCCGTCGTTGCCCATCCAATAGCATGGCTGAACACCACGCTGATCGATCTCTATCGCAAGTTCATTAGTTGAGGCCTGGGTTTCGTCCAGTAGCGCGAGGTGCGGACCACAGACAAACCCGGCTTCGCCTATTGGCCACCAACGTGCGGCCCGTGCCTCGGTCAGTAGTACAATGATGAGGTTGCGGGCCACTTTTGCGTGCACTACCGTCGGTCGGTCGCTGATCCAGTAGTGCAGATGAAGTATCTGCTCATCGGCTGTACACCGTGCGCTGCTCTCTGCCAAAACGGACCAGCGTTGACCTGCCTGAGTTGAAAGCTGAAGCTGCCCGACTTC
>JBCDFA010000113.1:0-20319 GCA_039178835.1 Chloroflexota bacterium | reverse complement strand
GCCAACATTGGCTTCTGAAATGAGCTCACCAGTCGGTGTGAGGGTATCCGTATCGACCGCGATGTATTCCCGCTCCACCCTGAGTCCCCGATCCAGCGGTTGCACTGCCGCAGCCTGCTGATAATAGCGCATATGAATGGTATAGTAGAGGCGTCCTTTTCCACTCTGTCCATTTACAGCTTCGCGTTGCAACACCAGTTCGTTTGGCTCATCGGTGTTGAGATCATTGAGCGCTGTCACAACCTTGATCGTGTCGGTCAGGCTATCTCGGTCAACTGTTCCCTCGTGTATCGTGGTGCGATTGAGCACGGCGCGATAGGTGTAGTCGCCCTCGAGTTCACCGCTCTCAGCTAGGTACTCTGCCAGTGCGATGAGCGAGGCAGCCGTTTCCTGGGTCGAACTCCAGTGCCCGTCTTCGCGCTGTGTCATCAGGTAGCGGGCGGCATTTGGCACCAGGAAATTATTGGGGTCGCTGCGTACAAGTGCCTGAAGTGCCAGCGCCGTCGTGCGTGTGTCGCTGCTCATCGCCCAGTAATTGTGGGTTTGCTCCTCCCAATGTGCATGCGTCGGATGGAGAATCGCCGTGCTCATGAGTTCGCTGATAAGGGTGCGAATATATGCAGCGTCGTCGTCACTTGCAAGGTCGGTATCCTGAAACGATGCGAAGGTCATCAGGAGGTATGCACGCTCATAAATATCGAGTCTGGATCGCTCTTCATACAGGTTGATGGTGCGTCCACGGTCGGGTTGGCCCGCCTCACTCAACACAAAGAGGACATAGCTGCGTGAGTTGCGTACACGGCGGGTATTGTCCGACGACTCGTTCAGTGATTGTTGGAGATAGTCGATGCCATCGTTGAGTGAGGCTTCGTTAATGCCGTAGCCAGCTTTACGCTCTTCTAGCAGGCCCTGAACGACATACGCCGTCAGGTAGGGATTGCTTTCGTCCCTGTTCCACCAGCCCCATCCGCCGTCGAGATTCTGCAAGGTGGTGAGTCTTTGGAGCCCTGTTGCCATGTTTTGCTCTAACGATTGTTTGAGTTCCTGGTCTTCCATGCCAAGTTGTTGGAACAGTTGATAGACAACAGCATTAGGTAGAAAACTGCTGACAGTCCCCTCAACCGATGCGTAGGGGTAGTCGTCGAGATAGGTCAGCCCACCCTCGACTCCGGCGGTCATCGAAGGAGCCAGTTCCAGATCGACTTCGCCACGTGCGGTGGTGATGCCGTCGGTTGCCTGGGGCAGGTTTTCGGGAATCTCCAACGTTTCGACAGTGGTTTCGTGCACCTGTCCTGCTGTCGCAACCACCTCTGGTGTGGTGAAGCGCTGGAGTGGAAGCGGTTGCTCAACCGCATCTGACAGGCCATTTCCTTCAACCACAAAGCGCAACGTTGCTGGTTCGAGGGTGGTTTCTGTTGGCTCATCAGCGACAAGTGCAGGCCAGGTGACGACCGCCTGTCGGTTTGCCGCAATATCGACCTCCTGGCTGGCTGGTGCATCAAGTCGTAGTAAGGACTCCTCCTCGTCAATGATGAGACTCACCGTAGCGTTGACTTGCTCATCGGTGTTGTTGTGCACGACGGCTTGCAGCATCGGACGGTCGCCAACGGTCAGGAAGCGCGGTAGTGATGGGCGCACCAGCAGTGGTTTGGTCGAAACAAGTTCCTGCGTGCTCTGGCCAACACGCGTATCAAGCGTGAGCCCACGGGCGCTCATCTGCCACGTCGTGAGGCTGTCCGGCAGCGCAACTGTGACGTCGGCGGTACCATTTGCATCGGTGACGATACCGGGACTCCAATAGGCAGTATCGGGGAAGTCGCGTCGCACCAGCATATTGGCGTTGACGGTATCACTACCACCACCACCTTTGTCCCCTGGCTGGAGTTTGAGCGAGACGCGGTCCACCAGTGCTGTGATAGAGTTGGCCGTGAAAACACCAAGTGGTCGTCTCTCGTAGAAGGCTTCCTTCAGCGTGGGGTTGGGATCGTTGGCGAGTGCGAGCACAGCTTTATCGACTAGTGCGAGCGAGACCTCGGCGGGAACACCCTGCCCAGTGTGGTCGGTTGTCTCGATGGTGTAGGTGATCTCGTCGCGTGGACCAGCCTGCTCCTGATTGGTGGAGATATCGATATTGAGTTCCTGCTGTTCAGTCGATACCGGCAGATTGATCATCCCAACGCGGATGTCGGGAACCGGGAATTCATCATCCATAGGCTTGATCAAGGTGAGTGACACATAGATGTTTGGCGCGTGGTCTGCGGTGATAGGCACTTCGATGACTTCTGTCGTTTCGTCGAGGGTAAGTAGTTGGTGCTCGATTACCGTGCCACGCTCGATTGTCATCAGCGCGTTCATGCCTTCGTAGGGTGCGGTTACCAGCACAGAGGCGGTTTCTCCTGGCGCATAGCTATCTTTGTCAGCGATCAGGTCGACTCGGCTGGAGTCGTCGATGCCCCAGAATGTGTCACCGCCAAAAGCCCAGATAAACGCGCTGGCCCTGATCGTGTTGCCGCTGTCGTCACGGCCCTCTGCGCCGATGCGGTATGAGCCGCCTTCCTCAGGCGTGAAGCTAATGTTGGTCCGGCCCTGTGTGTCGGTTGTCGCATCCTGTGTTTCGAGGAGTGTGTCGGTATAGGTTGAGGTGAAATAGAAGCGGCCATCAGAACCCTGTTCGCGTACACTAAACCATTCGCGCTGGTAGATACCGACCTCCAACTCGCGATCTCCGACAGGCTGGGCATTAGGGTCGAGGGTCAGGAGCGCTATGTCCTGTGCTTCACCGGCCTGAGCCACATAGTTATCGGGTCGTAGACCGATGTAAAATGCGCCCCGGTGCACCGTAGCCGTCCCCTGCCCCGCTACGATCTGCCCATCGACATCAGTGATCTCGGCATCAAGAATGAAGGTACGACTGTGTTGCTCCTCGGCGAGTTCAGCAGGAAGCTCGATAGTAACATTGCCCTGATCGTCGGTGGTGGCGGTGCCATCGCTGATGGATTCACCACCACGCCCCTGGTCGCTATCAAACCAGCGGTACCACTCGTAGGCATCTTCGACATCCTCGAAGCGGTAACGCGGCGCAGACTCTGGCTCAAAGTAGAAACGGTTGGACAGCAAGCGCCAGCGCACCGGCGCATTCGCCAGCGCACCGCCGGAGAAATAGTTGGCCGACACCTGCATCTCCAATGTTTCACCCTGCACAAGATCTGGTTGCGCCGGTGTGACGGTGACTTCAAAGGCCGGTGGGCGATATTCTGCAACCGTAAAGGTGCCGTAGATAGTGCTGGACGAGTTGCCAGAGAATGGATCTGGCTCGTCTGGTTCATCGTTGTGCATTGTTACGTTCATCGAGTAAACGCCCAGCGTGGCATCACTACCCAGTGGCAGATCAGTGTGGAAGGTACCAAATTCGCTTAACGGCAACGTCATCGAAATAGCGGTATTGCCCTCAGGATCAGTAATGGACAGATCGACGTGCTCATTCTGCTCTGGTACGGTGTAGTCCCCATCATTGTCCACGCGAACGACACCACGAATGTGCACCGTCTGCTCAGGACGATAGATCGGGCGGTCAGTCGCAAGATGTCCAGTGGTCTGCGTGGTGTCGTATCCGGCGGGCAGGCCAAAGTCCCAGGGATTGATCCCACGCTCCCATTTGTTCGTCCCGAAGGCAAACCGCCCGGTCTCCGGCGACCAGATATAGAGCGGATCGTAGGGATTATCGCTTTCAAACGAGGCACGTAGCACACCATCCTGATCGGTGCGACCAAGTTCCCGTGGTTCGGTAACGACCGTGCTGCTACCGGATGGGCCAGCGTTGTAGGTAAAGAGCGATATTGAGAGGGGGAGATTTTCGACCGGCTCACCCGTGGACAGGTCGACGGCCCAGATAAACAGTTCGTCGGCGCTGCGTTTGATGGTGAGTGTGTATGGGCTGATAACCATAATCTGACGATCCCCGCCATCAGGGCCACCAATTTCGATGTAATAGGTGCCGGGCTCAAGTTCGTCCAGTTCGAGGAACCCCAGATTTTGCTGGTTGCGCTCACCCGCTAGCTCGATGGTGCCTTCGTCTAGCAGGGTCTCTGGGTCGGGCTGGAAGTTGTTCCACCCATTAAAGTCGTTGGCTAGCTCCGGTACTTCCATCGTGCTTAGTTCGTACAGACTGTAGCTGACATTTTCAACATTAACGGAACGTACCGGCACACGGGTGGGGGCATACGCATTATACACGCCGATCTGGTTCGAACTAATCAACGAGATCGCATGTTCCAGTGGCGCTGTGCGGAAGCTGATAGCCGTTTCCTGGCGCATTGGTGCGCCAAACGCATCACGTGTGGTACCATCGATTGTTACCTGATAGTCGGTTTCTGGTGCGAGGTCGAAGTAGAACGAGAAGTTTGTGTTGTAAGCGGAGGTGTAGACATCGGTTGGCTCTGGTGTGATGGTCATGTTCTGTTCGAGCGATGACCAATCCATTGGCGTGCTAAAGGTCAGATTGATGCCTTCGCGTGGGTTGGCCGACTGTGCACCATCGTTTGGAGTCGAGCTAGTCAGGCGTGGGAGTGGTGCCACGCGGAAGCCTTGGGTGTAGTCGCTTTCGAGTGAGCCAGTACCCTCGGCAGCATCGGCCCCTGCAGCGACCACGACGCGATAGCGTGCTCCGCGTTCCAGTGGTGCAGCAGGCGTAAACGTTACGACATGTCCATCAACGTCGATGGTGCCTGCAACGGCTGCGTTTGTGTCGTCGCGGAGCATAGCCAGCGCATTGCCGATGCTCGCAGAGTCCATGGTCTGGTTGAAGATTACCCGAATCGGCTCATCAGGACTGGTGTACTCGCTGTCTGGTGTCAGTTCCAGTTCTTCAACCTGTGGCGTAATCGTCTGGAATGACCAGTTAAATGCTGTTTGCAGGACGCCCCCTGTCTGATCCTCCAGACCATCGGCGATGCTCACCTCGTAGCGTGTCGAGGGGGCAAGGGCAGTGGTTGGTGAGAAGACATAGGTGCTGGTGTTGAGCCACCGACCCTCGCCCGGAAGTGTCGGTGTGATCTCCAGTGGCGTCACATGGTCCTGTTCGCCATCGATGGTGGTTACCGACACTACTGGATGATTAAAGTGGACACTGATGCGTCGGGTATCGGTCAGCACTTGGTTTGCATCGACAGGTGGCTCGACCTGCGCGACTTCCAGATCGCCGATTACATCGAAGCTCCACGTCAGCGGGTCAGGATTGAGTTCTGCGCCACTGGTCGATTGCACGCCGGGGGTGAAGTGGGCCTGGTAGCGTGCGCTGCGTTGGAGTGTTGAGGTCGGAACAAAGCGAAAACCTGTATGTGTTGTTTCGATCTGACCGTCGATAGGCTGCTCATCCGCCATGTTGATAAGTTGAAAATGCTCGGTGGCAGAATCTGTATCCACGTCCTCAGCCAGTTGCACTTCGATGGCGCTGTCGGTGGCAATGTCAATCGCACCATCGTAGGGTCGGGTTCCGCTCACGAGAGGTGCTTCCGTCGTAAAGGTCCACGACATCTCTTCTTCGAGTTGGGCCTGCCCATCGCCTGTAATATCAGACTCAACGGTGACTTCGTAGGTGGCTGCCGCATCCAGTGGTGTTTGTGGGTAGAACCCAAAGTGCTGGGGCGAGAGCCAGCGGCCAATGCCCTCGACCTCTGGTACCAGACTCACAAAGAGTGGTGAGTCTGCGCCACCACTCCCTGGGAGGGTGCCTGCCAGTGTAGGGTCTTCCGCTGAGGCACTAATCGCGTCCTCAGATACAATGGGCGTGTCAAACTCGATCACAACCGGAGCATTCAGTGCAACATCTATTGCTTCTTCTTCCGGGCCAAAGTGCTCTATGGCAACGTAAGGTGCGGTTGTAAAGGCAATTGTATGCTCTTGTTCAAGAGTTCGGCCAAGGATATTGCTGATCGATGGCTCAAGGGATAGTGTATAGTCAGTGCCATACTGTAAACCATCCTGTAGTTGGATCAGCATGGTCGTGTGCCAGGGCGTGGTTATTCCTTCTGCAACAACCGTAAAATCTGTTGGTGGGTCAAAGCGAACGGCTGCCGCAACCGCATCTGGCCGAACCCACTGGTTGAATGTGAGCTGGATGCCGGTTTGTGGGTTGGCATCTGAGGCATCTGCTTCTGGTGTGGTGTGGATGATCTGTGGACCAGTAAAGGCCATGGGTCCAAAGAGTATGCCAGCAATAAGAAGTAGTAGGGCAAGGATGGCAATGCTGAGGTTGCGGGGTTTTGTCAGGGGTTGTAAGCGGTTCATGTCTCTGTCTCCGTCGATAGTAATCAGATGCGGTGGTTGATCCAAGCGTATTGTTTATTGATACAGACGTATGTCTGGCCAAAGATGTCACTGGTTGCTAAACCACTCATCTTTGACGATGCCGTACATGAAGGTGTCCCACATGCGGCCTTTCATCCATTCATGCTCTTCGAGTTGCACTTCCAACTGCATGCCAATTTTTTCTAATACCCGTGCTGAAGCGGTATTTTCTACAATGCATGTCGCCCAGATACGACTCAGATGAAGCTCTTCAAACCCAAAGACGAGCATTTCGTGGGCTGCCTCGGTCGCGTATCCGTTGCCCCAATGAACTGATGCGATTTCATAACCGATGTCTGCTTCCCGTGATTCGGGGCCGCCCTTGCGAATACCACAGTTGCCGATCAGTTGATTGGTTTCTTTGAGGATGAGCGCAAATTGATATTTGGAGCGAGGTTGCTGATACTGTTGATCGATAAAAATCTGTATGAATGTACGAACATCCTCTTCGGTGCGCTCGTCCCACGGGTAGAAGCGCAGGTAGTCGTCATCGTTCTGGTAGGCTAGCACGGCGGGCCAGTCATCTTCGGTAAACTCACGTAGAATCAATCGTTCAGTCGCACGAATCATGGCATTGCTCGCTGTTCAGTAACGCGAAATGAAACCGTGTCACTTCGCCGAATGTTCCCATCCTCATCTTCGATCTCGATGTATGCGGTATGTTCTCCCAGCTCCAACTGCCATAGCACGCGGTAGGGCGCCCGGCTTAGTGTTGCGACCGGTTTTGAGTTGACATAAAAAGTGATACTATTGGCTTGCCTCCCAGCCTGGGCTTGCAGTGCGATCTGCTGGTGTTCGGCTGGTACGCCGGGACTGAGCGTAAAGACAGCACCTGAAGCCGGTGTGAGCAATACTGGTTCTGACGATGTATGTACAGATTCAGGCTGTGGTGATGCGGTTTGCGTGTCTTTTTCGCTTTCCTGCGCGATCATCGGACAGATCTGCCGTGGCACCTGTGGCACTCCTTCAGAGATCGACCATGCCTCGGCCTCGGGCGGCAGGATGCGGAACACACGTGTGATAGATCGTTCGGAAGGATAGCCATCCGGCGCTCGACAATTACGTTCGGGGTCGATGGTTACCTGTATATGTGTGTTATCAGATTGGGTCGGCTGTGTGCCGGTGATGAAGCGCTCCCGCCGCGTGCTGGGGCAGTGCGGACCGGGCAGCAGACCACCCTGGGCGCAAATGTCTACCTCAACAATATCAGAGGGAGACTCAAAGTTTTGTAGTGCCATGTCGCGATGAGCCGTCAGCATCACCTCATGCCAGATCGGGCCCGCGCCGGTGATTCCGCTGATCGACTCCATTGGCTCGCCATTTGCGTTGCCCACCCACACTCCTACAACGCGGTTTGGGCTGTAGCCAATCGTCCAGTTGTCGCGCCAGTCGGTTGTAGTGCCGGTCTTCGCAGCGGCAGGACGGTCAACGTCGAGTGGGCTGTTTTCGCCAAAGGACCGCATACGTGCGTAGCGATCCGCAAGTATATCGGTGATGAGATAGGCGATCTGTGGTGACAGAGCCTGAGTTGGTTCTGTTGAGTTGGTTTGGTTGTTCCATCCTGTTATCGATTTTCCCTGTGCATCGGTAATAGCAGTGATGGCCAATGGCTCTGTTTTATAGCCCTGGTTGGCAAAGGCTGCATAGGCGCTACTGAGTTCGAGCAGTGTTACCTCGCCACCGCCCAGAGTCAGTGAGAGACCATAGCGCCCACCATCGTGACCGAGCGAGTTCATGCCAAGTCGGGTGGCCATCTCCAGGAGGGTTGGGATGCCAATCTCATCGAGTGTTTGCACTGCTGCCACATTTGATGAGGTTGCCAACGCCTCACGTAGAGAAAGCGGCCCGTGGAAGGTGCGATCATAGTTTTGGGGTGTATATGGGCGACCCTCACGAGTCTGGAAGGTCGATGGCACATCGAGAATGGTGGTAGCAGGTGTCCAGCCACCTTCGAGCGCTGCTGCATAGGTGAGCGGTTTAAGTGTTGAGCCAGGCTGGCGTGGCGCGAGCGCCCCATTGACCTGTCCTTGAATAGTGGCGTTGGTGAAATCCGGGCTGCCCACCATTGCCAGGATGGCACCACTCTGTGAGTCAAGCACCACCACCGCTCCGTTGCGTACCCGATGATCCGGTTTGTCGCTACGGGAGGCGGAGAGTGCGTCGATGTGTTGGCGCAACGTCGATTGGGCCGCGTTTTGCAGGTTGAGATCGAGCGTTGTGGTGATGGTCAGCCCGCCGCGCGCGACGATATCAGGACCAAGGTTGGCTTCCAGTTGATTAATAACATAACCCACAAAATGCGGCGCACGCATAGCAGTTGTTTCAGTTGCAAATTGCAGTGGTTCTGCTTTGGTGGTTTCAGCCTGCTTGGCAGTGATATAGCCACTTCGTACCATCGCATCGAGCACATCTGCTTGGCGGGCTTTGGCCGCATCCATGTCGCCCTGAAGTGGATCGTAGTACGAAGGGGCCTGGGGTAGCCCGGCGAGCAATGCCGCTTCGGCCAGACTCAGCTGATGTGCTGGTTTGCCAAAGAAGTGTTGTGATGCCGCTTCAACGCCGTAAGCGAGACCGCCATAGTAGGTCTGGTTGAGATACAGGGCGAGAATATCATCTTTTTCATAGACCGTATTGAGTTTCAGGGCCAGGACTGTTTCGCGGGCTTTGCGCTCCCACGTGCGCTGTTGCATGAGTTGTGGGTCAAGCAAGAAGTTGCGGACAAGTTGTTGCGTAATGGTGGAGCCGCCCGCGACGATCTCACCACTTCGCAGATTGAGCCATGCCGCACGGAGAATGCCACGTGGATCGATGCCGGCGTTGTCGTAGAAACGGCTGTCCTCGGTGGCGATGGTGGCCTGTTGCAGTGAGAGAGGTATTTCGGCAAGTGCAAGTGGGTGGTGTTGTCCACTGAACGGATCGGGGATCTGATAGAGTAGCCGACCCTGCGAGTCAAGGATGCGGGTGTTGCCGGTTGCCGTCGCTGCACGCAATTGCTCATCGGTTGGGAGCGGTGTGGTAAACCAGAAGTAGCCACCAACACCGATCAATACGAGCAGCGCTATTGTGCCACCGATGCCAGACCATTTTAGGAGACGACAAAACCGCCTGACCTGTTTGTGGTATTTCGGTAAAACATCCATCTTCTCAACTCCCGACGTGGACAACGAAAGAGCACAGTAACGGTCTACCTGTACCTGTCACTGTGCTGTCATTGTAGCATTCACTACGAACACATGAATGATAGAAAGCTTATAGCCGTGTCGACATTTGGTAACCTGTGACTGATATGTGCTACGAGGAAGATGCAGCAAACGCGTCACAGGTCGACTCGGCACTGTCTGGCTGCCACCAGTCGAAAAGCATCCCCCAGTCGATATATCCGTGGTATTTTGGCAATTGATTCTGCTCGAGTGAGAGTCCATTGATGAGAGGATGTGCGGTATCGTCTGGATCATTGATCGTCCAGAGAGAAGCCTGATCTTTCGCATCCACGCGGGCGAAGAGCAGTGTCGAGCCATCGTTTGACCAGAGTGGTCGTTCATCACGGTAGTCGTTGCCATTTGTGTAGGATTGTGCTGGTGAAGGATTTGTACTATCGATCACGAAGATCCGTCGTTGCATCAGGTTCTCACGAGCCTCATCACCGTTTAGCGTCACACCTGTGTGTTGGTCAGGCATCCCAACATACGCAATACGGATTCCATCGGGTGACCATGCTGGCGATGATACAGCAACATTTGAGGAAGTAACTGACTGATCGTCGCCGGTCGTGAGTGATACGATGTGCAGCATTTTCTCAGTAGAGGTTTCGCGGAAGCCGCCACTGACCACTGCAAATTGGGCAGTGCCATTCCTTGCGTGATCAATGAAGTCTGGGTAGGCCAATGCTGATTCAGCTAGCTGAAGAGGTTCGCCACCTTCTTCTGGTATTGCCAGAAGTGGTGTGCCGTCGGCGAGGAGTGAAGCGGAGAAAGGATCGATCCAGAACAGAATATGTTTGTCGTGCCACCCCGCTAGAATCATTCCATAGAAAGAAGGTGCATCGGCACTCAACGATGTCGGTTCGTTACTCCCATCTGCATTGATGCGCCAGAGACCGCCAGTGCGCTGTGGCATCGTAACATCGGCTTCCTGCAACGTTTCGATGACAGAGTAGGCCAGGTGTGTGCCATCAGGGCTCCATGCCATGCTCCGCACACTGGTCTCTTGCTGATTCTGGTTGGTTGGCGAAACGAGTTCACGGCGTGCGCCTTGCGTATTGGCCACAATGAGCGCACCGCTCTGGCTGATGTATGCAATCTGATCGGCAGTTGGGGACCAGGCAAAGAGGTGGTATGGGCTGGCGTCGGTGAAGGTGTGGGTGACACCATCAGCGTTGGTGATGCGGAGACTGCCCTGGTTTTGATGGTAGGCTAGCCAGCTTCCAGAAGGCGACCAGCGAGGGGTGTGCAGGTTGCCTTCCTGTGTGAGACGCACAGGTTGCTCATCAGTAGACCTGTGAATCCACACATCTCCATTCTGGACATATGCGATACAGCCGGATACGGATGCTTGCTGGATCGATATGGGCACTTTATCAACGACAGGTGCATGGGTAAGACCACTTGCACTGTGTCCGCATGCCATTAACATCAGCAATGTTCCCCAGAGAAATGTGCGCGCTGAAAATCTCAAGATCATTGTCAACCAACCTCTTCAGTTCTGACTCAAACTATCTTCATCTATAGAGACGTTTTGCATGTGCTTTCGGGCGCGGAACATTCGCATCCGAATTGCAATGCTGCTACATCCGTGTCTGTCCGCAATCTCTTGAATGGTCCATCCCCCATATATCTGAAGGAGTATTGGTGTACGTTGTTGTTCTGGCACTGTTTCCAGCAGGCGTTCGAGTGAGTCCTTTGTTGCCACCGTTTCTTCTATGGTGGCATTGTTGACATACATCTCTGTATTGAGCGGTAATGCTTGAAAACGTCGTTTACGTATGGCATCTATTGCTGTGTTGGTGGCTATACGATAGAGCCACGACACAATATTGGCATCAGGTTGGCGTTTCGACCAGTGACACCAGACCTTGAGGAAGGTATCGTGACACAAATCCTCTGCCAATTCTCGTCCACCCACCATTCGCATAAGATATATCTGAATAGCACCGCTATAGCGTTGATAGAGATTGGTCATCTCAACACTATCATTGTGTGTGTGACCCTGCAATAAAGACGCTGTACTCATCGTCATCGTTCCACTCCACAGAACACTACGCTGATGCCCGCCAACGTGACAACACCAATCCAACAACATACGTGTGTACATCACTTAAAGCACTCCGTGTACAACGTGAGTGCTACCGTGTCAATCAACAAAACATACGGGGTTTGCATGACAGCCGGAGAGTTTATCTGATACTGTATGTAGCATACTAAAGGCACGGGTAATTGCACAATTACCCAAATGGGGGATTAGAGGGTGATTATCACACGATCAGATTAACTGTTGCTCTTTCGCCTGTGCGACGGTCTGGGCACGGTTGTTCGTGCCTAATTTACCAGAGATGTTTTTAAGATGGGCTTTGACGGTATCAACCGAAATGGCTAGTTCACGACCAATCTCGGGGTTCGAAAGTCCTGCCGCGACAAGGCGTACCACGGCGAGTTCGCGATCACTGAGTGGTGAAGGAGCATTCGTCGCCGCGACAACACTGGAACGATGTGCAAGCTCCTGATTAATGGTGGCGATGTTTGATTCAAGATGAGCCAGTTCTGAGTCGTTGCTATGGTGTTCCTCAGAATCGTTTTGTTCTTGCAGATCGCGTATTCGTCGTCGTTGTGCCACACGTGACATGGCCAGATCCTGAAGTTCTTTGTCAACGACCTCAAGGCTCGCACGATCAGTGATGGTTGATAGGTCTTCAAGTGTTTGACCACGTAACCACTGTCCAAGAAACTCGTTACTAATTCTCCAACGCTCATCGACTGTTGGTTGAAGCAATCCTAGCTGTTGCATACCAGCAATAAAACTGTGAATCGTTTTATCTGCGAGTTGGGTGTGTTTTCGGAGATCGTGTGTTGAAAGTACGCCATGCTGTGCGATAACGCTGAGAATATGTTGCTCGCTTGGGGACAAGTAGCTACAGTCGATCCGAAACAGATCGGCCATTGATGGATCGACAATCAAATCCTGATCGGCAGGTTCACGGAGTTGACCCCATGAGAAGAGTTTGCTGCATAGGGTTTGTATCAGAAAAGGATGGTTGCCGGTGATGGCTGCAATCGTTTCCATCACCGTATCCGTGACCTGCACCTGCCCTCGCTGACGGATTAGTTCTTCGGCCTCGTCGTCTTTGAGGCCCGCCAATGCGTAGGTGCGGAATCCAAACAAGAATGGCGAGACATACTCGCTGCGCCAGCGGTCGTTGAGATCGGCGACACCCTTTGACCCACTGATAATGATGCGTAAACTGTCGCTATGCTGGAGAATGGCCCGCAATGGCATGAGGGTTTTATCGGGAAGGCGACGCAACAGTTCAGCTTCATCCCAGAGCAGCGTGACGGTGAGATTGAGTTCTTCCCAGCGCCAACTCACCTCTTCCAGCCAGGTGCAGAGTGAGTCCGATTGTTGATCCCAAACGGTCTGTGACTTCTGAAGTGCCGGACTGCCTGGTGCTTGCTTACTGAGTTGGCGACGCATCAACGCAACCAGACGTGCTTCGTCGAGATACTCGTTGCCGGCAGTACGCATCAAATCACAATAAATGGCATGTGGACTTAACTGGTCGGCGAGTCGCATGAGCACCGATGTTTTGCCAACGCGGCGTGTTCCTACAAGGTACACACAACGCTCATACCCGTTGGTAAGCATATGACAAAGCTCAGCACGACCATAAAAATGGTCATCCTTTACCCAGTTGCTCACGATGTATGGAGATATATTCATAAACTGTCCTGTAACCAGTGCTGAAACAATGTTGAAAGGCGATAGCCCTGTGCTGTCCGTAAGACAAGACCTGCTTCCAGAAAGCGATCATACGCACCACGGGAAATATGTCCTGCGGACAACATACCACCGCGCCGTAATTCTGTCTGTATCTCCTGCCGTGTGTCGGCTGGGACCTGTTGCCAGAATGTCGCATACTCGCGGCGTCGCTCTCCCACCACAACCTGAATAGCCTGTTCCACATCGGCTAACTCGACCCGACTACGGTGGTCGGTGAGCACGGCTTTGACCGACTCAGCACACAGCCATTGTGTATCAAATGGCTTCTGGTCGCCGGCCTCGAGTAATGCCTGTTCTGCCTCCGGGGTGTACTGATATGGGTTCTGATTGTAGTTGCGAATCAGGTGCAATGTATCGATTGAGGCGAGTGGCTCCAGCGCAATCGGTGCAAAGATGTTAGCCCAGGGACTGGTGTCGCTTATTTCCGCGCGGGGTGGCATGACCCCAACCAGAACGACTTGAAGATGCTCTTGCATATGCTGACAAAATGCTCTGAAGCGTTGACGAATGATTGGATCATAACGTTGGAAAGTATCCACTTCATCTAACAGCAGCACAATCAAAGGGTGTCGTGGTATGACGTGTGTTTTGAGGTACTGCACAATAACTTCTAAATCATCCTGTGCATCGAAGTCGTTGTAATCAGAGTTTGTTTCGGTATAAACCGTAAGTGATGCTGGCGTAATCGCAACGGCATCAGCGATGCTACGTATGAGTGTGCGCCAGAACTGTTCTTGTGGCACATCCTGAATATTGCGAAACACGGGCAAATACCAGCGGTTTTCCTGAAGCGTATTGCGCTGTGTCAGGCGCTGTTTGAGCTGCGCCAACAGACTGGTTTTGCCAATACGCTTCTCGCCATACACATAGAAACTGTTATTATCGATGCTGCCTAGAATGGTATTAATAACATGTTGTCGCCCGATGTATCGTTCAGGAGCAGTAATCAGAGGCCCAACGTCATACGGGATGATGTGGCCACGTACAGCCCGTAGCAACGCTTGTCGTTGAGTCCAGCGGCGATACCACCAGACTCCTGCGGCACTGCCAAGAATGCCGGGTGTGAGTACAATACCAAGATAAGTCAGGACGGTGATCCAGAATGGTCCTGGCACAATGATCGTTCGTGTGACGATAGGTGATGTGTTCCCTTGATAGTCGACTGCCCGCGTGTCAACGTGATGGGTTCCCTGCGGAAGGGTGAGCGTCACCTGTGCCCCTTCTACGCGGGTCCAGTTCTCTTGGGTGCTATTGAGGCGATACTCATAGTATATTGGTGTGAAGGCATCAACGCTTTCTGCATCGAAATCCAGATCGACAGTTCTTTGTGTCTCAATGAATGTTGCAGTGAGTGTTGAACCACTTGGAATATCTTGCCCATTTGCATGAACTGTGAGACTGTCAGTGTTAAATCGCGGTGGCTCATTGCGAATCGTAAACGGATAGACCTCCTCGGTGCCTTCGATCAGATCACCTGTGGAGATATTGACAATTGGGACTACATGCAAGGTATATTCACCTGCTGGCAGGTCGATAAAGTCATTGATGGCCGAGGAGGCTGTCGTGTTTTCAGCAGGCGTGCTTGCGGCAATCTTGGGGGCAAATCCGGCACTGGTATTACTCTCCAGCCAATAACGAAAACTGACATCTTGTGATGGTATCCAGCTTGTCGATGCAGCAAAGTCAAACTGAAGATTATTCTGATCGTGTTGCAAAACAGGGCGGTTCAGATTGAGTTCTTCATTTGCCTGCACATCTCGCGCAGTCACGTCCACGTCAAGGCCGTTTTGGATATCTTCAGGAAGGCGTTGATCGAGGAGGGTTACACCTCCGCCACGTGTGCCAAACCAGACACGACCAGTACTGTCTTCGTGGAGCGCCAACACATAGTTGCGGCTCAAACCGTCAGCCGTAGTTAAACGTGACCATCCGTCTGGTGTACGGCGCAACACTCCATGGGCACGTGTGCCAAACCAGATGGTGTCATTCGCACCAGCATCAACACTGAGTACTTCGGTGTCGGGTATATCTACATTTTCAACGGTTGTCTCAACCTGAAGCGCATTATCGCGATCATCAATGGTAATAATCCCACGAAATGTCGTAATCCAGGTTGTGTTTGTTTCTACACTCGTACTGATGCCCCAGACCGTATTCTGGCTCGTCTTTCTAAAGCCAAAAAGGTCAGGCGTATTATTTCTGATACGGACTGCACCAAAAGCACTCGTGCCAAACCAGATGTCGCCAGATGGGGCTTGCCAGAGCGATTGAACGACAATTGCACTGTTGGCGACCAGCGGATAGAGATCGAGTGGCTCCCATTCTTGTGATGGGGCCGTTTGTCGTGCGACGCCGCCCCCAAACATACCGGCCCAGACAGTGCCATCATCGCTGACAAGCACAGCACGAACATCATTATTGGCCAGGCCATCTTCAGTTGTGAAGTAGTCCCATTGATTGTTCTCAAGATCAAGGCGGGTAAGACCATTGCTCGTGGCAAACCAGACCGACTCATCATCACCGGAGATCGACCAAACGTTATTGTCTATTAATCCGTCTTCGGTTCGATAGGTTTTCCAGTTGGTTCCATCATAGCAACTCACACCATTTTCCGTACCAAACCAGATACGGCCTTGTGGATCTTCCCATATGGTCTGGACAATATTTCCGGCCACGCCATTTAGCGAGGTGAATGTATGCCAGTGCTCTGTATCGAGTGCCTCATCTGCATGGGTTACTGACGGGAAACACAATAGAGTTCCCAGGAAGCCTATAGCCATACAATATTGGATACGTCGTAAAACGTTCATGTTTCTACCACTAGTACGAGAGTTACCGTTTAGAGATAGAAGTAGTATATCCGATGAAGGCAAGTGGTGTGTTATGGATGTGCTGGATAGTAAAAGAGAAAACAAAAACAGGGAGCGTTTGACTGCTCCCTGTACCACCTTCGTGATAACTAAATTGTAAGAAAAAAGATAATTCTATTGTCGTTTTACACTTCTATGGTAGTTTCCACCTCATCTGATGTCCACGACCAATCAACATAGTCGGTTTCGTGTGCTTCGATATCCAAGATTTCCCCTGCGATATAGGCCGCCAGATGTGGTGAGATGCGCCCATTTTTGAGACCTTCTTCGAGAATTGACAGCATTTCGTGGTCGCCCATGATAGGACCTCCTAAGGTAAAATAAACATATATATCATCACATACCACACAAACAGGCGCTCTAAAAATGAAAAATATTGTGTGACATGTGATAAATCACTATGCATTAGAGCAATAATGTTATTTACGAAGCTCGTTCAACAGCCATTGCAACTGCTTCACCGCCACCCAGGCAGAGAGCAGCAATACCACGTTGCTTGTCCTGCTGACGAAGCGCATGAATAAGTGTGACTAACACGCGGGCGCCACTAGCACCGATGGGGTGTCCCAATGCAATGGCACCACCATTGACATTGAGGCGCTCCTCATCTATGCCTAATTCACGGGCGTTAGCAACAACCTGGGCTGCAAAGGCTTCATTAATCTCAAAGAGATCATAATCATCGATTTGTGTGTTGGCCTTGCTCATCAGCTTTTGTACAGCAAACACAGGCGCAGTGAAAATTTCTAAAGGCTTGACCGCTGCTTGAGCCATCCCGACAATACGTGCGAGTGGTTGCAGGCCAAGTTCTTTCGCTTTGGTAGCACTCATTACTACAAGGGCCGCTGCACCATCGGTAATGCCGGGAGCACTGCCAGCCGTCACGCTGCCATCGGGAACAAAGGCCGGAGACAATTTACCAAGTGCTTCTATAGTTGTGTCGTGTCGTGGTGGTTCATCAGCCGAGATAGTTGCTGTCTTGCGACGGCCAACCGGTACCTCAATGGGAACGATTTCATTGTCAAAACGACCAGCTTCCTGAGCTGCAATGGCACACTGATGTGAACGGAAGGCGAATTGATCCTGCACTTCGCGGGTTACATCGAAGGTGCGAGCGATCCACTCAGCAGAGTTACCCATGTGATGGTTCTCAAATGCACACCAGAGGCCATCGTGAACTGTTGCATCGAGCAATTCACCGTTGCCTAGGCGGTAGCCGCTGCGGGCTTGTGGCAACAAATGTGGGCCACGTGACATGTTTTCCATACCACCGGCAACAATAGCCGTCGCATCGCCATTGCGAATCAGTGCATGTGCTAGCATAACCGCTTTGAGGCCACTACCACACACTTTGTTGATCGTTAGTGCGCTCACGCTGTCGGGCAAGCCACCCTGCAATGCAGCCTGACGTGCTGGAGCCTGTCCCAGACCAGCCCCTATGACATTCCCCATGATGCATTCGTCAATGTGTGCACCATCAATCTGTGTCCGAGCAATGGCACTCTTTATAGCCTCAGCACCTAGTTTTGTTGCTGGAACACTCTGGTAAGCACCTTGAAACTTGCCAATAGCAGTACGAGCAGCACTCACAATAACGATATCATCAGACATTTCTCTATTCCTCGACACAAAAATCGTGTTGTATTCTACATTGTTCCAACTCAAAAAATTCTATCAATCGTCTTGAGTTGATAAAGGCGTTTTGAGCAATAAAAAAGACCGTATGCGCACGGCACGCAGAGGGTCTGACTCGGACACATCAGCGTGTAAACTAAAGTCGATTTGCATATGATACCAGAAAACGTTCAACATTTCAAGAAATTCATGTCGTTAGTTATGTAAATACTCGTGTGAGATCTACAGCCAGAAAAGGTTTACATAAAATGACGCCCGAGATGTATACACAATCTCAGGCGTCAAAGAGATATGGTTATGATTTACTGTTTCTTGCGGGGAAATAGCAGTGAGTGAAGGAGCGGATCATCGTTTGCGGTGTCACTCTTGGTGGCAAGTGTTCGCTTCACTCGATGTACATCTGCTGTGAGTAGTGCGGTCAAAAGGGTGATATCTGTGTTTGCGTAGGCGTATGCTGTTGCTTCACTCACGCCAGGAACCGCACGCAATACGCGTGCACGACCAGCACGGGTGAGGCTTAACCAACCACCTGCAATAGCGAACATGGCTCCAAACGATAACCATAACCACGCATTTCCAAAGGGAAGATCGCTGGTCTCAGGAAGGCGTGCTGGTTTGATAGCTATAGGCTGGTTGATAGGTGCTGGCTGTGATTGAGCGACTATATTGGGTGACCACTGTGTCGTTTGTCCAGCAGGTACTGGTGTGATACGCATTGAACTGCGATAGTGCAAGTGAAGGACCGTGTTGCTTCCGGGTTGGATGTCAACCGTTTGTGTTCCCTGTAGTGCTGTCCCTATATTGGGCGAGATGTTGAGTTGAACGTTATAGCTTCCTTCGGGAACCCAGTAGTCGTAGTTTCCGTTTGCATCACTGGTGACTATCATATCACCGATGTTTACCTGAATCCCAGGAACAGGTGCACCAGTGGTCGAGTCGATCACGGTACCAGTGATATGGCCTGTCTCTGGTTCACGATTAGAGTCTGAGCTTGAACTTTTGTTTTCAGACTTATTGGGTTCTGGGGTTGCAGCAGGCACTTCGGTAGGGGGAAGTGTTGGTCGTGGGGAAGGCTGTTCCAGCGGTATGTGTGGGGCGGCGCTGCTGGCGGGTAAAATAGTCATTCCCCAGAGTAACATGAGTAGTCCTGTGGCAAAACATGCTCGGCCTATCATTCGCCATATCATAATCTAAACTCCTGGTGGATGGTTGGTCTGCTGGTGGGTGTAGGTAGGGTGTTCCCACCAGCAAGCCTCGAATATCCTATTGTTGAGGTCGGTTCGGTCGTGTTGGAAGATCTTCAGGTCTACGTGTACTGGCTGGTGCTAATTGAGCTCTCTCGATAGTCAGCCCAGTCTGCTCTGAACGGTTGTTGGTCTCATCACTTTCGCGTACAGCACCGAATGGGCTACCGCCACCAGTTGATGTATCGCGGTTCCAGCTATCTACGTAGAGATAGAGATCGGTGGTTCCTGGTGCAAAGTATCCTGGCCAAATGGTGTTTGGCTGGAAGTAGCTGTCTGTGGTTGAGGTAAGTGTGATGGAATCTCCTGGTGCAACAGTATTCTCAATGAACCACGCAATACCATAACAGGGTTCAAGGCTACACGTCTCGTTCCAGGGTATGTTGGGCGCTGTTGGTGGTGTATCAGGGTTGATGTAGAAGTCGACCCAGAAATTACTGGCAGGTGCGGTGCCTGAGTTGGTTATAGTAACGGTAATGGTGACTGGTTCACTTGCCGTCGTGGTTTGTGAACTCAGTTCGAAACTTCCGGTGAGATCGGGTAGGCCGGGTTCTTCGACACTTACTATCAGTGGCAAATAGACATCGAACTCTTTGACTGTGACAGAAACAGTCGCAGTTGCTGTTAAACCATTGCTATCCAGGATAGTGTAAGTGAAGCTATCATCGCCGAGGTAGTCGGTATCTGGCTCATAGGTCACCATATCGGCATCATCATTGATCTCAACCGTGCCATGTGCTGCCTCTGTCACGGCGTCGATCTGGAGCGTTTCATTAGTGTCTGGCTCAATAGTGTCGTTGACCAGTACATCTATCGATGTCGCATCACTATTCTTACCTATAGTTGCTTCGTCATCATTGGCCGTTGGTGGATCATTTACCGGGGTTATCTCAATCGTGAAGGTTTGTGCTGCCGAGGTGTTCTCCCCACCATTGAGTGTTCGTCCATTATCCTGTGCTTCAACAGTCACAGTAACTGTTCCAAAAGCATCTGGTGCAGGAGTAAAGCTGAGATTACCGCTGGTATCAATAACTGGCTGATCTGTAAACAGATCATTGTTGTCGTTTTCGACAAGGAATTCAATGGTTTGGTTACTTTCATCTGCCGGGCCAGTTGCGATGTCAGTAGCCCATGGCGTCGGTCCATAAGTCCCAGAGTCCTCATCGACCGTGACATCACCGCCAGAGGTAAACGTTGGGGGATCGTTTACTGCTTGCACGTTAATGTCGACAGTG
>JBCDFA010000112.1:0-20440 GCA_039178835.1 Chloroflexota bacterium | reverse complement strand
TATACAGGTATTTAGTCTTCTGTATATTCATAATAGCAAAGGAGGATACACCAATATACTAAAGAATTGTGATCAGAACTCGTTGGTTTATTTTGATATAAAGGAGTAATTGTGTTCCGTCAAACTTCTACCTGGCGCTACTTACAAACATTCACCATACTATTGATCATCGCCATTTCATTCTCTTTTGCACATGTTGTCAGAGCAGACAACAAACCGGACCCTCGTAATGCCCCGGAAGACAATGTCATAACATCGCCATCTTTACTCCAAACTACAGCTATAGTTTGATCTGAGTACGAGATGGAGCAAGCTATCCCTATGACACCTGATACTAAAATCAGGCCTTCCGAAGCAACAATGCAGATACCTAAACCTGATGGTCCTGCTAAAAGCATCCTAGATACCTTACATGAACCTGATTTTCTAAGTGAATCTGGCATCCTGGGAACAGGAGAAGTTAATCCATACAGTCAATATCCATACAGTGCGGTTGGGAAAATTTTCTTTCGCCAAAGCGATGGATATGGGAATGTGCAAAATTATGTGTGCTCTGGCTCAGTAATTTCAAACAATGAAATATGGACTGCAGGTCACTGTGCTCATTCAGGTAATGGTCTTAGTACTGGTTGGTCAACCGATATGGTGTTCGTTCCTCAATATTATGAAGGACAGGCACCATGTGGGCAATGGACTATTAGCCAGCTAAAAGTCTCAAGAGACTGGTACGAGTCTAAGGTATTTAACACATTCGGTAATGACCATGATTATGCTAAAGGGTTGATAAATAACCCAAACACCGGATGCACAGGAACGCTTGGATTTGCTTTCAACCAAGATTACAATCAGCAGTACTTGTCCATTGGTTATCCAGCTGCAGATCCATACACTGGACAACGAATGATCTTTTGTCACGAACCTCTTCTCAAAATGGGTCGAGGAACGCCTACAACATTTGGTATCAGCTGCCCAATGAATGGAGGAGCTAGTGGTGGTCCTTTTCTTATCAATGGCAATACACTCAATGGCAATAACAGCTATATCATCCCCGGTGCCAACGAACTGTATTCACCATACTTCGATAGCGACGCGTGGGATTTCTTCGTCAGTACATTTTGATAGAGAGAATATATAATTCGAATGAAAGCGAAGGCCGGGCTAACATCTGGAGCGTCAACCCGGTCTTCTTGCATCAGAACATCTATTGCAACAGGTTACGCATTATCCAACCCATAGTTCCCACTGTTCAGATGGCGACTTGCCTAGCGCTTTGAGATAGACACTGGCTCTCCCATAGAAGAGGAGCGTTGCCTCTTTATACACATGCAGTTGCGCCACCACTGGCAGCACAAAATCGTGTCCTCGATCAATCATTTGCCCCAAATCTTCTTCTGAGAAACCAGTCATGAGTGTGTGTAGTTCGTTATCAAGTGCATTGAACCAATCCTTTAATTGGGTGACACTCTCAGCCAGTCCTGCTGTCTCGTTACGGAAGGTAAAATCTTGCCTGTGGGTTTTGAGTGATTGGATGTACGAGGCCTGGATATTTCCCATTTCCTTGCACAGGCCACCAAGTGTTGGATTAGTGCCCGGCAGTTGATACTGTAAATCCTGATCGGTCAAACACTCCATAAGCTGGATGCGTAGTGCCTGAACAGCTTGAAAAATAGGCAGATGGTCCCTGGCAAAACTATTCATAATAACCTCCAAGTTTCTTATCAGAGTGGCTTGCTACTTCAGATATGTGTGGTACTGTATCAGCCACTCCCTGACATCTTGTGTCAGGAATGTGTTCTGTTTATACTATTACTGCTCAGAGTAAGTTATATGCGAGCTGACCGACTTCTCTCTATGATGTTGTTTTTGAGTGCACGCAACCATATGACTGCACGTGAATTAGCCACACGTTTGGAGGTCTCTGAACGAACTATTTATCGTGATATCAACGCGTTAAGTGCTGCTGGTGTGCCAATCTACACTCAGCCCGGTACATATGGTGGGGTGTTTTTGGATGAAAACTATCGTATCTCGCTCACCGGCCTATCACCAACCCAAATCCACGCGTTGTTTATGTCTCGGGCAACAGGACCGCTAAACGATCTGGGGCTGGCTGATGCCATTGAACAGACTCTTCTCAAGTTGTTCACAGCACTACCCAGCCGACAACGTAACGATGTAGCACAATTACAACAACGCTTCTATGTTGACCCAACCAATTGGTTTCAAAACGATGAGCTTTCACCCTTCTTTGCGGTGCTACAACAGGCCGTGTGGGAAGATCGACTGCTCCATATGATTTACCAGACGGTTGAGCAGGGCGAGATTGAGCGGACGCTTGAGTCATATGCACTGGTAGCAAAAGGTAATGTGTGGTATCTGGTAGGGAAAAAACCCGGTGGAACCATGCGAAATTATCGGATAGATCGCCTGTCTCAGGTGCAACTCAAAGACACTCATTTTGAGCGCGATCATGATTTTGATCTGGTTAGCTACTGGGAAGAAACACGTATGTCTTTTGAACAACATATGCGTGCTAGTTTTCCACCCTACCTAGCTACTCTCCGCATCCATACTGATGTATTATGGGTATTTCCGGCCTATAAGGAAGGATGCTATGAGCAGATAGAGTCGCTCAACACGACAGACTGGGTCACCCTACGAGTGACCTACGACTCACTGAGCGAGGCACACATGCATGTGTTGGGCCTTGGTACAGCTGTCGAAGTCATCGAGCCACAGGAGCTGCACAGATACGTGCTTGCAACTGCACAAGCGATTGTTGCCCGAGAAAACAACATATCAGATTAGTAGATAAATTCTTCGATATGATAGAGACTTACCTTCGGACCACCCACATAGGCATCACGTAGCCCTGCTTTAAGAAATGCAATCTGTTGCAAGAGTTCGTACTGTGTTAATGAGCATGCGCCGCGATCACGCATTTGTTGGGTATATGCTTCCATCCCCGATACAACCAGTGGGGACACATAAATGAGATCATCGGTCGTAAGATTCATGGCGGTCACGCACGCAATGGAGTGCGTAATATGTTGTGTGGCAAAGACATCGCCACCGACACCGGCTAGCAAAATAATACCCACAGCAATACCCGCCTGCTTGATCAGGTGTACCGCTTCGATACATGTTTGAGGAGAACCTGGCTTGTTGAGCAGCGCAAACAGCTCAGGATCGCCAGTTTCCAAACCAACGTAGATACGCTTCACACCTTGTTCCCGCAGCGTGTGGTAATCGTCCTGTGTTTTTCGCTCAGCCCCAAAGATGTCGAGAAATGAATAGATACCGTCGAAGGTTACCACCTCTTCTATGGGTTTACCGATGGGGAATTCTTCATTGACAATACGTAACAATTCAAGTAACCGTGGCTGGGGCATAATCAGGGCATTGGCATCCCCTAAAAAAAGTGATTTGCGTAGGCCGATAGCCTCGCCAATAAAATTTTTTACCTGGTGAATATGCAGCCGAAAGTCGTCAGGAGATTTCACGCGAAACGCCCGATCACGATACAACGTACAGAACGTACAGCGATTCCACGAACACCCCTCGGCTGCTTGCAACACCACCGCCTGATACTGATCGGGCGGGAGGATGCTGATCGGTTTGTAGATAGAACAAAATAATGCATGCTCCTGGCACAGTCGTGGGTAATCCCAGGCCAGGATTGCCTGTAGCCATGGGAGCAAATCAGCTAGATCGCTATCTTCTACGTGCTTCGTGATAGATGCTACACGTTCGCGGATATCATTGACCAGGGCTTCGATTTCGGTAGCAGAAAGCATGCGGCGGGTCTTGCCAGAGGCATCGGTTCGTTCTCTTCGCAGCACGGCATTATTTAGCCCACGACGATAGTTCACACCATTGAGATAGCTGGTCAGCAAACGTCCAGTTGGATCAAACGAATAGTGATGTTTAAGATTCTCTGAAATAGTCAGATGATAGGGCTGCTTGTTAAAATAGACCTCACCTATACCCGGGACAGTCAGATGACGTACCGCTTGCATAATCACATCCTTCACAAATGACAACACACACAGATGAAATTGTACACGATATTGGCTCACATACTCCAGCAAGAGATCAATAATATATATCCACCAAAAGAAAAAAGTTAGCGTTTGCTTATGTACAGACATAACTACGGACAACATTTCACTTACAAATATACTCACTAATGAGCACCTGACAATAAAAAAGATACTCACATTGACAAAATTATAATGTTCGTATATGCTAACGATTGTCATTCATGCAACAGAAATACGATCCACAAGGTATATAGCCGGCCTTGTAGTTTGTTCGGATGTACACAACGATAGACGTTAAACATACACCTCCAGACGATTACACACATAATTGAGGTAATCTGAATGGGCTCCTTTTGTGTGTCGTAAAGCTGATGACTCACGTCATAGCATGATAAGACATTGGTTTAGACTAGAAAGTTAGGACTAATATGTATCAACGCAACGTATGGACACTTTGGGGTGTTATCAGTCTGGTGGTGCTCCTTGTTCTCGCCGCCTGTGGTGGAGCCCCCGCCACAACTGAGTCAGAAGATGCCCCCGCCGCAGAAGAAGAAGCGGCTCCAGCCGAGGAAGAGGCAATGCCTGAGGAAGAAGCCACTCCTGAAGAAGAAGCCACTCCTGAAGAAGAAGCCACTCCTGAAGAAGAAGCCACCACAGAGGATGAAACTGCGACTGAAGACGAAGCAGAGGCTACCGAAGAGGGCGCCACGGGAGCAGTCGTTGACGAAAGCCTCTCTGGTGAGTTGGTGCTCTACACCACCCGTAGCGAAGCATTGATTAACAATGTACTCGAGGCTTTCAACGAACAATATCCAAACGTTACGGTAACCACGGTCAATGGCAGTAACAGCGAATTGGGCGCACGCATCCTGGAAGAGCAAGCCAACCCACAGGCCAATGTGTTCATCAATAGTGATACACTCACGATGGAAGATTTGTACAACAATGATGTCTTTCAATCCAATGACTCTGAACTGGTCACCGCGGTACCTGAGCAGTATCGCGCCGATGATGGAAGCTGGACCGCACTAACACTGCGAGGCCGGGTCCTAATGTACAACACCGATCTGTTGAGCGAAGACGAAGTGCCAACTTCACTGACGGCACTTGCTGATCCGGAATGGTCTGGGCGTATTGGTTCCGCTGACAGCACCAATGGCGCAATGGTCGCGACCATTGTCGCACTCAATCGACTTATTGATGAAGAAACCACTACCAGTTGGATTCAAGGATTGGTTGACAACAACACCCTCTTCTCCGGGAGTCACACCGACATCCGACAGGCAGTGGGCAATGGTGAAATTGATATGGGGTTGGTCAATCATTACTACTATTTCCTCTCACTGGAAGAAGGCGCACCTGTCGGTATTGTATGGCCCGATCAGGGTGATGATGATATCGGGATGATTGTCAACTCAACCAACATTGGAATTTTGCAGGGTACAGAAGGCGAAACACTGGAATTGGCTCAGGTATTTGTTGACTTTATGCTCGACACCACCGGCCAGACTATCTATGCACAGGGCAACTTTGAATGGCCCATCAAGGAAGGCATTCCTCTCGCCGATGGTGTACCAAATCCGGATGATTTCACTATCGCTGATATCAACCTGAAAACACTTGTTGACGATGCACCTACTGCTCGTGAACAGATCCAGACTGTCGGGATGCCATAACATAAAGCGCCGGACAATGCCACATATGGTTAATGCCATGTGTGGCGTGACATTGTAAACTTATGCAACGTATACCTTTCGTGCTGTACAGCGTGGCAACTTTAATTTGTCTCGGTACAGCACTGCCGCTTGTCTACATCATCTATCATGCCTTCCAGGGCGATCCTGCGTTATGGCAACGACTGTGGACCGGGCAAATAATCCGCCTGACTCAAAATACCCTGCTACTGGTCATCACCGTCATTCTGTGTGCTTGTGTTCTGGGGGTCACATCCGCATGGCTGGTTGAACGCACAGATGTGCCAGGGCGTAGCGTCTGGCGTTGGATACTGGCCCTACCGCTGGCCATACCAGGATATGTTGCAGCCGTTTGTTATATGTTTTTGCTACGACGCGGTGGCTTTGTAGATCAAATGGCTATGAGTTATTTTGGGTTTGAACGCCATCAATTCCCTCTGCCACCCCTGTTCAATCTGTGGGGCGTTACGGCTATTATAAGCCTCTATACGTTTCCTTATGTGTTTCTGGCGGTAGCCGCAGCGCTACGGTCGCTCGATGCTACGCTGGATGAAGCTGCGCGTGTGGCAGGGCGTGGCACATGGGGCGTGTTTTCTACGCTCACTATCCGCCTCTTGATTCCGGCCATTGCTGCTGGCTCACTGCTCACCGGTTTATATGTGCTCTCTGATTTTGGCACAGTCGCACTGTTGCGCTACCAAACCTTCACGACTGCTGTCTATCGACAGTTCGCAGGCGAGATCGGGCGAACAGCAGCATCTATCGTCAGTCTGGGGCTCATCGGTATCAGTCTACCGCTTCTGGTCAGTGAAGGCTGGTTTCATCGCCGGGATCGCCGCTATACCCGTGCCAGCAATTGGCGTCCTCGCCAAATCATCCCCCTAGGGATGTGGCGCTGGGTTGCTTTTGGTTTTATTTTCATGCTGGCAACCTTGTCGTTATTCTTGCCTATAACTGTCCTGATTGGCCTTACATTACGGGGTATACTGACACCGACCGAGGTTGATCGGATCTGGAGCGTTGATGCACAAAGCATCTGGCAGTATGGACTGAATAGTCTAGTACTATCACTTCTGGCTGCTACCCTGGCAACCTTGCTGGCGCTCATACCCACCTATCTGGCTGTGCGCTTTCGTGGTCCGTTTGGCCAGACGCTGCTCAATCTGAGCAAAATCGCATTTGCTTTCCCTGGCATTATTGTTGGCCTGGGTTTTTTAATGTTCTTCATCCAAACCCCCATCTATGCGACACTTTTCGCACTGACTCTAGGACTTGCATTCAGTTTGCTTCCGAAAGCCATCACGATTGGCGAATCAACATTGGAGTTGGTCTCACCAACGCTGGAACAGGCATCACACACCATGGGCCACGGACTATGGGGAACACTCTGGCGTGTCACGGTTCCATTAGCAGCCCCTGGGTTACTGGCTGGTTGGGCGCTTGTCTTTGTCACTGCTATGAAAGAATTGCCGCTTCTCGTTATTCTCCGCCCCCCAGGATTTGACACACTGGCCATTCGTGTTTGGGAAGCCGCAAACGACTCCGTATACACACAGGCTGCGCCGCCAGCCTTACTCTTGATCGTACTGACTACGTGCACCATCGGTCTGGTTTACACCATCGGGCGTTTTGGACTTGATCGTGTCGTTCAAAAACGCGATGATCTCTCTGAGAGGAGTCTGGTATGAACAATGGCGTCCGTCTCTCTAACTATGGATCACCTGACGAAGGTAATAGTGCACCCAGCTTAACCCTCCGTGAGCGTATGTATCTCCGTGCCATCTACCATTTACTTCAGCAGGGCGAACCAGTTATTGCAGCGCATCTCACCCGCTGGCTCAATGTCACGGCCTCAACAGTCACGCAGACACTCCAACAATTAGTGGCACGGGGTTTCATCAATCGGACACGGCAAGGCAGTATCACCCTTACGGCTACCGGCCTTGAGTTGGCAGAAACCATGGTGCAACAGCATCATATGCTAGAGTGCTTTCTCAATGACATTATAGGAATGTCTTGGCACTTAATACACCGTGAAGCGTTACGACTGGAACAAGTACTCTCACCAACCCTAGAAATGCATATCAGCGCATTGATCAATCATGCAACAACATGTCCCCACGGAAATCCAATTCCTGGACGTGATGGTGTTGACCAAGAACTGGTACGGCTTGACACTCTACGAGATCAAGGACACTTTATTATTCGACGGGTGGCAGAAGAGGCGGAGGAACAAATTGAACTCCTACGGTATCTTCAGGGCAATTTACTGGTGCCTGGTACCAGCGTATATGTCTTAACTACTTCATCACTATATGGAGTCACACTACACTATGGCAACCGTGAGATAACGATCTCACCGGATATTGCGATGGTGCTGTGGGGTGAGTTCAGTCTGTCTGAGCAGGGGGAGTAACAAAGTTACGTAGGATAGGCCATTACTGGTCCGGCAACTATTGCCGTTACGGATGTATCCGGTACCAAATCGATCTGAGGAATCATACGGGTATCCAGACAGGTGCCATCATTCAGTTGAATACAGGCTGCTTGATACGTACCGAAAAAGCGAACTTCTTTGACACATGCATTCCCTACGATATCTGGTTGAATCATAATAGACTCAGGACGCAGAAGAATATTGACCTGACCCTGGATCGGTTGTGCCAGTGGTAGTGTACCCAGTACACACACCACACTGTCACCAGAGGCCTCACCAGGCAAAAATGTTGCTGCGCCAACAAAGCTTGCTACAGCACGTGTTGCAGGACGTAAATAAATGTCCTGTGGTGTCCCAACTTGAATTAAAGACCCATCCAACATGACCGCAACGGTGTCGGCAAGACTAAAGGCTTCTTCCTGATCATGGGTTACCAGCATAGTCGTGGCACCCGTAGCTGCAAGAATAGTACGGACTTCTTCACGTGTGGTGATGCGGAGCGCTGTATCCAGATTGGAGAATGGCTCATCTAACAACACCACTGCTGGGTCAGCAGCCAATGCACGTGCCAGAGCGACCCGTTGCTGTTGGCCACCTGAGATTTGATGTGGATAGCGTTGTGCCAGACCCACTAGTCCGACTAGCTCAAGCAACTCCTCCACACGCTGGGCTCGCCGTTTAGCTGGCGTGTTGGTCAACGGGAAGGCAATATTCTCGCCAATGGACAAATGAGGAAACAGTGCATAGTCCTGAAAAACCATCCCAACCCGACGAACCTCGGGAGGTTGCCACGCCCCATTACCTGCGACACATTGTCCAGCCAGCCAGATTTGCCCCTGATCAGGGGCCTCAAGACCTGCAACCAAACGCAGCGTTGTCGATTTGCCGCATCCACTCGGACCAAGCAAGGCCACTAAACATCCTTGCTCAACTGCCAACGATACATCATTAACAGCTAAGATGTGCTTTCCAAAACGTTTGCTGACTCCAGACATCTCAATAACTGAACCTTCCCCACTAAGTGGAGCAGCAACGTGATTCTTTTCAATATGACGAATTCCTATCATAAGCAAATAATACCATACTTTATTGATTGATACGAACATGTATGTAGGTAGAGACCTTTATCGCTCTTTGAAACAAGGGTTGCTCTGGGGCAAGACCTGTGCTATACTAAAAGTAGTTTGAGATAGAACCACTAAGCAGACACAAAGCCATTTCGTTTTTACTTTCTAACATTGGATATGCCTGAACATTAGAAGTAATGAGCGGATGAATCTATTTTCGGCGTTGAAAATATCGTGACTGCGAGGAGACCTTGCCATGGCCGATGTTGCAGTGTCCAAACAAAATCCCCGCCGCCGTCGTCAGGTGGGTGCAGACAAACCAACCGACAAAGAACGCGATTATCTTGAAGTTATTTACTACCTTGCTCAACGTGACGAGCCAGTCATCGCTGCCGATCTCGCACGATGGTTGGAAGTCCAACCCCCCACCGTGAGTCATGCAGTACAGCAACTCCGAGACAAAGGCTACATTCAACGTGATCAACGTGGTGCCATCTCACTCACTGCTGAAGGATTTGAGCTGGCCGAAGACATTGTACGACGACATCGCATTCTGGAGCGCTTTTTAGTAGATGTTATGAATATGCCTTGGCACCTTTTGCACGAAGAAGCTGTGCGACTCGAACACGCGCTCTCACCCGCCCTTGAAGAACGTATCTACGAGCTTGTGGGTAATGCTACGACCTGCCCCCACGGCAACCCTATTCCTGGTACAGGGGCAACAGATGAAGGGACAGTGCGACTTGATACCGTCGATCCAGGTACACTGTTTACTATCCGCCGGGTCGTGGAAGAAGCCGAAGAGAACAGTGATCTGATGCGCTACTTCCAAACCAATGAACTAGTTCCCGGTAGTCAATTCTTCATTCCTGATGCATCCCAATCATATGGTATTACACTGCGACGCTGCAATCACGATATTACACTCTCGATGGAAATCGCACAGTATCTGTGGGGTGAGTGTACACCCATCGAATAATTGTACGGTACAAAACATCGTGCCACACCAACAAACCCATGTTAGTGTGGCGTCGTTATATTGGTTATTCTTCCGGAACGAGAATCGTCCCTTGCATCGAGACACGATATTGTGCGCCTCGTTCGTCCTCACCTACTTGAACCGGGGTCTGACCAGCCAGATAGGTCAATGTTCCTTCCTCTACCTGTACATCCTCGCCATGTTGAACACGTGCAGCCTGAAGATACGCAAGACGAAACGCACGTAACAATCCATCTTCATCAGTATTTGGCGCAACAATAATCTCAAGGTCTGGAGCAACAAATGGCTGTGAGATCAGACGTGCCGGTATCGTTGGACCAAAGATAGTCGAAACATACTGACGTGATACATCTGGAAAAGCAAACACCAACGTCAAGCCGAGCAGCACAAACGCAACCAGAGCAAAAATCAATGGTTTGATACATCCGATTCCACGGCGTTTTGGCTTCCCTTGCGACTGAGCTTTCGGTCGTGCAACTGAGGTTGATGCAGTCGATGTATTTCCGATGGTTGCAGTAGGTGTGTTAGTCTGTACTGATGATGTGGCAACCGGCGTCGTGGATGGAAGATTCATTGGTGGGGATTGCGAGACAGGTGTTGTAGGGGGAAGGTTTACCGCTGGCGGTTGAGATACGGGCGTTGTAGGTGAGTGATTCACTGCTGGCGGTTGTGATGTCGACGTCGGCGCGGGGATATCGATTCGACTTGGCTGTTTTGGTGGCGCAAAAGCCGATGACTTCCCTGTAGAAACAGACGGAGATGCTGCCCGTGCCGGTGCCGCTGTTGCTGCAGCAGGTGTTCGCACCATACGTGTTGAGGGAATCGGTGATAATCCAAGCGCTGTGCGAAACTGTCTAATGGTCTGGAAACGATCTTCCGGCTTCATTTGGAGGGCGTGTTGTACAGCATCTGATGTACGTGGTGTGATAGCGGGCTTTACATCGCCTGCTACTGGGAAAGAGAAAGGTGGATGCTCCGTCGGATCACGTCCCGTCAACAAATGATGGAGCGTCGCCCCAAGCGCATAGATGTCTGACGCATGTGTTGCTAATCCCTGATATTGCTCCGGTGGAGCATAGCCGGGAGTACCGATCTGAGTACCACGGACACTAGGTTGTAACACCTTAGCAATCCCAAAATCGACTATTTTGATACCACCATGCTGATGGTCAATCATGACATTAGAGGGCTTCATATCACGGTAGATCAAACCATTGTTATGGAGATACTCCAACACATCGAGAATCTGATCTGCCCACTCTAGAACCTGTTTCTCCGCTATTGCACCCTCGCGTTTAACAATCTCCTCAAGGTCTTCACCCTGCACAAAATCCATTGCAAGATAGTGACGACCCTCATCTTGGAAAGCAGCATACACCTGTGGTATACGCGGATGATTCAGTTGCTGAAGAATCTGGGATTCGGTATTAAAACGCGCGATTGCATCCTTACGCTCTTGCTCATCGACAAATCGATCAAGCATTTCTTTGACCGCATACACCTTGCGATCATCGCCAATGGTCTCGTACACAGCGCCCTGCCCACCCTCTTTGATAACACGTGTAATATAATAGCGTGGTCCATCGTTATTGAGGATCATGTCATGACCACAGAAACGACAGAAACGCGCCTGCGATACAGAGGGTTTATGACAGCTTGGACAAAGAATGTCTGGTATTGGTGTCATACTTAATGTTACGAAATCCTATCCCATCAGGTTGCATAAATAGTATAACACGCATAGAGAGAGATGCCTCGTAATACTGTTATGACGGGCTAACAATTTCAGATGTAACAGAGTATACGAGAAGAGGAGGTGTGAAGCGATATCGAAGATAAGATATTTAACGATATGCTTGCGCTTGTATGTTGTACAACTGTGCATATAAGCCATTTGTAGCCATAAGAGTGTCGTGATTTCCTGTCTCAACAACACGACCTTTTTGCAAAACAACAATTACATCAGCCATACGAACGGTAGAAAAACGATGACTAACCAGAATAGTAATACCGTTGTGTTGTTGCATCACACTCTTGGTAAATGAAGCATATCGCTTAAACAACATGTACTCAGCATCTGCATCAAGACTAGCCGTTGGCTCATCCAGAAAAACCACCAATGGTTGTTGCCTGGCCATCGCTCTCCCTAAAGCTATCTTTTGCCATTGACCGCCAGACAAATCTACGCCATCAGGCCATTGTCTTCCCAACTGAGTGTTCCAACCTTGTGGCAGTGTGTGGATAAGGTCTTGAGCACCAGCACGTATCATAGCTTGTTCAAGTACATTTATGTTGTCTATATGAGGCACATCACCAACACCCACAGCCTCACGCGCTATCAGCTCAAAGCGCACAAAATCTTGAAAACTCACACTCAGAGATGAGCGCCAGGCTTGAAGTTCAAAACTTTGTACATCAGTATCATCGACAGTAATGAAACCCTGTGTGGGTGTATACAAACGACACAGCAACTTGACCAAGGTGGTCTTACCAGCACCATTTTCGCCAACAATTGCAATAGTTGAGCCAGGGGGCAAATGTAGTGTAATGTCAGAAAGGGTGTTTGTCGTCGTGTGTGGATAGCGAAAAGTAACATTATGAAGATGAATACCACTCTTCAAGCAGGTGGGTAACGGAGAATATGTCGTTGTCACAGGAGTATGTACTTTAGCATAATCTTCAAACCATAAATAGCGCTGGACAACATGCAAAGTACGTAACACATGTGAAAACTGGCGCGTACCTCGTTGTGTATATCCATTGATTTGTGCAATTAAACCTATCGTCATCAGGACGCTACCAGGAGTGAGTATTCCCTGCACTCCTTGGTCAATAACAAACAAAAGAGCACTCATATAACCAAATGCAAAAAGAACCCACCCAAGTATCTGAAAATATACTCCTCGTAATTCTCCCTGAAAACGAATATGGTCAATCGTTTGCCAATATCGTCTGTGGCGCTGTATAAAAGTTGCTCCCAAATTATAGACAAGCAGTTCTTTAGATGAGTGTGCAGATGTTACCGTGCGAAAAAAATGTCGACTTTGCCGCATACGTTCAGCAGTTGACTGAAACGCAACCTGTCGATAAGACTCTGCCTTACGGCTACACATGCCCAATACCATTCCTAATACAAACAAAAGAATCAAGAAAGGGCTAACACTCATCAATAAGAGCCCTGTCACCATACTACGAACAAGCAAACTGAGAGTATCAACCATTGCTGTCAAGGATTGTCCAATGAGCATGCGTTCTTCTCGCAGCAATGTCATGTTATCGAGATAATCTGGATGTTCGTGATGAGCTAAACCGGGGACCGTAAGCGACAGGCGTGCCATTTGCTCATCCATATAGACACTTGTTTGTTCTTGCAATGTCTGACTAACATTGGTTTCAAGCCAATTGGCAAAGATAGAAATAGTAATTGCAAGAGCCGCCATGCAACCTACAAGCATTGCAGCGATAATATCTCGGTTGAGTGAGGTATCTACAAGCAACTTGAGCCAAAATGGTTGCGTAGAAAGGCTCAGGGCGATGACAAAAGTGAGCAGAGTGACTAAGATCGAACGTCGAATATCCAAACGAAATGCAACGTGCAACATAAAAACAGATGCCCGTATCGTTTCTATCATCGCAGATCTTATACTATTTTTTCTGAATACCATGAAGACCTAAACTTAGATGACTGTAATGTATACATCTGTGTGTATCGTCCGTTCGTTTGCAGGAGTTCTTCATGACTCCCCTGCTCAATGACGCCACCACCTTCCAAAACATGAATAGTGTCTACATGACGAACTGTTGAGAATCGATGAGAAATAAGGATTACGGTTAATCCACTGGTCAACTCAAGAAACTGCTCAAAAAAAGCTGCTTCAGCACGTATATCAAGACTAGCTGTTGGTTCATCAAGAATGAGCACACTGGCCCCAGCCTCTACGGCGAAAAGTGCTCGTGCTAGTGCTATTCGTTGCCACTGGCCACCTGATAACTCCACCCCATCCTTATAATGACGCGATAGAATAGTGTCCCAACCATGGGGTAACTGCCGAATAATATCAAGAGCACCCGCCTTCCGTGCAGCACATTCAAGTGCATCATAATCATCTCTATATTGGATTGCTCCCAATCCAATATTTTCACGAGCAGATAGCTCATATCGCATAAAATCCTGAAATACTACACTTATGTGTTGTCTCCATACCGCAGGAGATATATGTGTCAGATCCGTCCCATCGACAGTTATATTACCCATGGTAGGGGTATATAACCCTGTTAGTAGTTTAATGAGGGTTGTTTTCCCTGCCCCATTGGCACCGACGATAGCACAAGAAGAACCAGCCGATATAGTCATATTTACATTTTGCAGTACGGGAACATGTGATGAGTCATAAGTAAAAGTTACTTGATTGAATCGAATAGCCTGTTTCACACAATCTTGTGACAGAACATCCGTCGGCTTCTCTGTGACAGAATATTGTGATGTTGGCATGTTCACACTGGCGGCCATTACAATCGATGGTGTTCCATATTCCAACCACAGTTCTGAAGAGCTAATATTTAGCGTATTCAATGACAATCGTAGAAGAGATTGGGCAGCTATGACAGACGATGTCAAGCTAAATGCACCTATTGATGTGGCATAACCAACCAACGCAAATGTACTACACAGCGTCACAAGAACAACACATATAATCCAAGGCATGTGGGCAAGTGTGCGGGCATGGCGTCCTCCACGTAACACAGTTACAGCATTATGCCAATGCACTCGAAAATGATGGATAATCCAGTCAGTCAAATTAAAAATTCGCGTTTCTTTGGCATACTCTGGGGAGATGGCTAACTCAAGAAAGTAAGTAGATCGGCGAAATTGACTGAGACTTCCTGAACGCGACTCAATACGATCAAACGTATGCTTGCGAACAAAGAAACGAACCACAAATAGTATGATTAAGAGTATAACTGGTAACCACCAATAGGTAACATACATGACTACTATCGATGTTACCAAGATATTCAATCGCACTGTCACAAAGTCTGTAAGACCACGTACCACGCGCGTTGGCGGATATTGCCCTTGAATAGCACCACGTGCTCCGTGAAAAATATCGTGATTTGCCGGGTCTTCAAGGTAATCAATGCGACCTGTTGAAAGCGCAGACTGCATGAGTTGTGCTTCAACATACGCCTCCAAGTGACGACCAAGGCTGTCACTCAGGAGATGTTGCAGAAGAGGTACTATCCGTTGGAATGTAAAAATACTTACAACAGCTATGATCAACGCAGGTAGATACCAGCGAGAAGATATTTGATCGTCGAGCACATCAGGAACAGCTCCAATCAGGAGACCAACAGTTAATGTAAACGCAATTGATAGGATGACACTTATTACTATGAAGAATGCAAGAGCCAGAGTTAAACGAGCCTGCACCTGCGGAAGGATTCGTACCAGGCTCCAAAGTGGCTTTTGTCCATCCACAAACTGCTGCACGGCCTTCCGAATGATATTCACATAGTCAATGCTACGTATCACAATATCCTACAAGCACCATACAAAAGGAGAGGAATGTGTCCATCATACACTTTCAAGTATGAGTCCATATAATATCGGACAGAGAAACGATCGTTTTGGATCAAAATAACGTGCAGGTAATATTTGCTCTCGAACAGTCCAACTTTCGCCGTAATCCGTTGTGATAAAGGTATGGCTATGTGCCAATGCAATAGTACATCCTGAGTCTAATGACAGAATAGTATTGATATGACCAACACCGCTCTGTGGTATACCTTCACAGGGTTTCCAGGTAGCACCACGATCTTCCGAACGATAGAGTATGGTTCCGGCATCCCGTTTTGCATTCGGATGGGCCGAAACAAGCCAGATATCTTGCTCGTTCAATACTGCTATTCCGCGTAAATAATGCATGGATCTATCGTGCCAACGACGCTCAAACTGCTCCCCACCATCCTCTGACACAAACACTCCATCACCTGTAGAAACAATCAAGGTCTCTGGCTCGTGAGGATGGCAAACAAATGTTGATACATCCATGTGCAACCCATTTGCTATTTGAGTCCAACTGGCTCCACCATCATGCGAACGAACCATCCATCCGGTGTGAACAGCACCATAAATCACACCATTAGATGACTCAGTCAGGCTATGCACATTTGGCACACCACCCCATGGAGTGGTCCAATGAATACGGGTTGGCATAGCATCAAAATGCTCATTTGGTACAATCACATTGTCCTGCACTCGTGCTAGCCGTCCCTGTTCCATTGCGACAAGTAATTGGCCTTCACGGGTATACAAAAGTGCATTTATTTTCAATTCTGAGCTTGCCAACTCATGCCAATCATTTGAGCATCGCTCCCAAATAGTATGCTGATTGACAACAACAGCAACACGATTTGCAGTAGCAACCCCAGTTACAACTGTCTCATTGTGAAAAGGGAGCGTCGTCATCCAACGTCCGTTAAAATCACAAATGCCACCATCACAGCATAACCAAATACGATCTGCTTGACTATCAACGTAACTCATTTTAGAAGCTCCGAGGACAATAATAGAAAGAACCAAAGAGCAATAACCCTACTTCTTGACAGTCTAACTAGCTTGTCATAGATATACTAGCAGCATAATCGTTCGTCTTGTTTTCGTGAGGAAATGACTGACTGGGAATAGGCACAGCTAAGAACGGACACAAGCATTCCCATCCTTGCCCTCCGCAAATATCGATAACAAGCAAATCGTCGGGGCGCTGGGAAAAATACCAACTCACTTCTCGTATGTGGCGCTCATATACATATGTGAAACGCTCAGCATGAAATGCATAACACCCAAAAATCAGTAAGCGCCAGAAATGGACCCGATCAATAATACCCTGTTGTTTTCTTACTGAGTCTCGTAGAGCAAAATAACGCTCACACGAACGAAGCCAATCTTCTCTATTGCGGACTGTTAAGATAAACTTGCTTCCAGGATAACGCGTATCAAGCTGTGGAAACAAAGCTGCGATAGGGGCGTCTGTCAGCGCATCATACTGTTCCAGTAGCTTCAGATCATAGTCACCCTGTTCAACATTTTCACGAATAAGCGGAAAATGTTTTGTCTGATACCCAAGCACCTCTAATGCTTTACTAAGACTTTTTGTCCCTGTTTTGCTTAATCCGATGCCAAAAATCTTTCTTTGGGATGCCGACACGTATGCTTCCTCCATTTATGTTCATTAGACAGATGAGTTATGAACCTGAAGCGTATGCTTTAAATCTTTCAGAGCAGTAAAAAGTGCAGGAAAGGAAGGACAGCGCTGCGAGCGATCAACCTGAAGACACCAGTGCAGTATCTGCTCAAGTTCGGAAAAAGCAGCTGCATCAGTGTGGGTAAATGACCTTATCCGCCCCTGAACAATAGCCTGCAACTTGTCTTCTTTTGAGATCTCAGCCATTTCATGACCATCTAATGTTCGTCCATAGGCATGAGCTGTTTTCCCAGTGTAAAGAAAAAATGCCACAGAACCAAACGAGTATATCTCCGATAAGGCATCAAGCGCAATATGGTGACTATCAGACAGCATACCTGTGGCTGTTTCAGGTGACACAAAGTGTACGAATGCTCCACCATACTCCGTTTCAGATGCATCTTTACGGATGGCTAGCTCAAGATCAATAAGATGAAAACTGCCTTCCTGATCAACAATAAAATGGTTTGGTTGCAGATCTCCATGGAGATACCCAGCTTCATCAAGAAGCATGACTTGTTCGAGCATCCGTATTAAGTCAACAATAAAGCGATGTTTATTGTCCGGTTGCAGTGGTTCTTCGCGTATGTAGGAACAATACTGCCCTACAGTAACACCATCGATCCATTCACGCAACAGCCAGACAGTTGATTCAAACTGTCCACAGATGACATTCCCAGACATAGCACCATACAAACGCTCTACAATCTCGGCTTCACGTTGCAGCGCACGCACACGGCGTACAACAGATGGATCATCAGCTACCTCAGTAACAAACTTGAGCAACATAGGTTTGTCATCAACAGTGACTTGAAAAGACATACCTTGCCTTGAAGGAAGAGACTTTAATACATGTATGTCTGCATTTAAACCTACACCAAGTTGGGTAATAATATCTGTAGCCGAAGATTGATACTCTGTCATGTCGTCATACTCGTTTCTCAATTTACTGCCATCATACTATCCGCTTTTGTTAACGTATCTATTATCGATGTAACATCGTGTGTCGCAATATCTACAAACGCTGGTGCTTGATGATGTTCCTGGCGATGCATTTCCCAGAAGAAAGGAGGTTCTGCGACACCATTTGAAACAAGCACTGTCACCATACCTCGCTCATGTGCTACTTCCAGATTTAAATACGAATCGTCAAACAGGGTTATGGCATCACCCGGAACATTGAGTCGCTGAACCAAGCTATCAAATACCTCAGGATTAGGTTTACGGATAAAGTCCCAATCTTCAACGGAGAAAACAAACTCAAATACTTCTGATAAACCAAACTGTTGAAGCATACGATGTGCGTGACCACGACTTGAGTTGGTGAGCAAAGACAGAGAGCACAATCTACCCAATGCCGCTAATCCATCTTTCAAACCTGGTCGTAGTACAGCTTGTGATGAATCTAAATCTGCAAAGACCCCATCAAGGAAAGCAGATGGATCGATCCCGTGATATTGTCGTAACCCCAACACACTTGAACGGAACTCTTCGCGATAAAGCGTCAATTGACGGTGTGCTGCCTCTTTGTCAACCCCAAGTGCTTGTGCTGCATGCTTTACCATTGTTGGCTTGATTTGGAATTCTAATCCTGCAGTGGTCGGATACAATGTACCATCTAAATCGAACACAACGTGTTGTATTTTTGCAGAATGCAAAAGATGCCGAATAGTTTCTAATGTTTTCATAATAGCGTAAGTATTTAAATTTAAGAGTTACTAATATGATGAAGACAAAAGCATTAACGTAAAACCTTATGTAGTTGTACCACCAATGTTCATGTGCTGTTTCACCCACTCGAGAACGGTCGCATAATAGTGAACAGAACGCATACTTTCCACAGAATGAATGTCAATATTATACTGCTCTAAACCAACCTGTAGGTGAACATTATCCCCCTGATCATCTGAGGCAACCAAATCATCCAATAGTTCTGGAGCTTTGCTAAAAAAGTAAGGATCACGCGGCTTAACAACAGAACGAATAGAAAGAAAATGACATGGTGGTGGGGGAATCGGTATACCTTTACGACTTACCTCTTCTTCTCCCTTCCAAAACTTGCCGAACATAATCCCGGATTTGGTATACAATGTTTTCAAGAGATAATGTGGCCATGCTAATAAAGCACGTCCATCTTCACCAGAACCATCAGCATGCGGAACAAGTACAATATTGTCACACAACAATGCCTTTCTCGGTGGGATCAGATCATATCGTTGCTTACGAAATTGTTCTGTATGAACAACACCCAAATAAAATACTTCGGCTTGAAGTACCCCTAAATGAGCAGAAGGAAGCTGATAGATATGCTGATAAAGAACACCTTCATTGTGTGATGGTTCTAAGAAAGGGCAAAAAGCCGTTATACGCGCACTATATTGACTAAACGCGTCATCATCACTCAAACGCACATTTCGCTTATCGATAGATACTGGTTCTGTTGCCATCTTAATGTTAAACACATTCCTTATAACAATACCTGATGCCCAAGAAACGTATACCAGTATCGACTAAGTCGATACTGGTATACGTTGGAGATTATCCCTCGTTTTCCACTGGTGTAATACCAGGGGTACAATCCCAGGAAGCACGAACATGCCCTGTCTCAAGGTAGGTTTCATAGAGTTTGTTATCTAACACTCCGTGTTCGTCAGTAAACCATACTGAGTCAAGTTTCCCAAACTTTTCCTCATATGAAGAAACCCACGTAATATCTCCTTCACCTTGCGCTGGGTTATGCTCAACAACAATACCAGCTACTCTTTTACAAAATGCTTCATAGCTAGCCGGATCTTTGAGCATGTCATGCCAGACACTATCGATATAGCGTGAGGGCATAGTTACATCCTCAACACCATCTACAGCAAGTTCAAAAATGCGGCCAAGCTCAACAGTAGCGCGTTCTTTTAGTGTGGTCATACACTGCCTCCTAATAGATTGTTATCATCCTTAAAC
>JBCDFA010000111.1:0-20532 GCA_039178835.1 Chloroflexota bacterium | reverse complement strand
TCAACGACCACGTCTAAAAAGTTATATGGATTAAATTGTGTGTCAATATAGACAGTTTCATCGTTGCTAATACCACCACCTTTGACAATGTGACAATACAACAACAGTACTGATGCCATTGCCAGGTTACCCAGGGAATAGTTTTTTTCTCCGATGATCATGTGCTCAACATTCTCTCTATATTGTAGAGTTGGTTTTGGATAAGGCCATGACAATTAGTATTCGATGACTCGAATAGTTTCGCCTGACGTTCTGCTCTACTGCCCAATCTGAACTTATCACCAACTTGAGATAACCCCTCCTGTGTGGGCAAAATTCGGTTAGCAATCGTGATTAGTCAACCTCCTCGCTCTGTTGACGGAGTTTCGCACGGACCATTTCTGTTCCCTCAGCACCCCACGGCGCATTCCACTTATGAATGTGCGAAAGAGCTTGTGCAGCACGCATTGCATGGTCAGTCTCCATTGGGCCATTAAGACAGAGATCGATGAGTGCATTGTATGCCGTCTCATCTCCCAACTTGGCCAGAATCCACCAATGCGTAGCTTTATCAAGATGGCGGGTGCCTTTCCAGCGTGCGATATAGTCATTAACACGTTTAGCTTCGTGCTTGAGTTCGCCACCTCGTGCAAGAAGACCGATGGTACCTGGGCTTTCATGCGGACTACGTTCCGCAGCATCGAGGACATACACCAGAGCATCAGGATGGTTCATCAGGAGTAGGGTTTGTACACATGAATACCAAGTTATCGAGGGTAATCCTTGAAGGAGCCGTTTTCCCAGAAGATGACAAAAACGATCTACCTCTTCCTGATATGCTACAACATCGGACAGCCCAAGCATAACAGACTCTGCATTTCTCTGACGTATCCATTTGGCAATCTGTGCATCACCCTCTGGGCTCTCATTGAGCGCAAAGACGCGTGTCGCAGCACGAATACGTCGCTTGGCCCCGCGTGTGTGTCTCACAATCTTCTTGACATCGGTAGTCAGTTTGATAACCAGGATATCATCCATCGCATCAAGTGCAGCTTCCAGGTCAGACATGGTGACTCCATCAGACGTTGTGCAAAATTGGCCATTCGATTTGATATGGTCATTGTATCAAACTGATGTGACATTTACGGTCATTGCTTTGAGTTTTACCCTGATTCTGATATCTGATAGTGATGCAAATGATCTATTCAAGGCATTTTATGATCCAAACTCACGTTCCATTTTATCGACGGCAAATGTCACAAAGTCTCTCGCTGGAAGAAGCACCGAAGCGGCTTGCCCTACCGAGCCTATTTGAGCATACCCAGAATCGACAAACTGTTGTGTAATCTGAGCAAAGTAATCGGTTGGCATTGCACTTACTATCGGATCACCTGTGTCGAACTCCTCGATAACCACATCAACAACGGTGTTTTCTGAAAGTACTTGATCTGTCTGCTGAATAACGCGTTTGTTGGGCAGTTTTGCACAGTGTTCTGCATAATGCAAAATAGTGACATGGTCAAAGTCGGAACCAAGCAGCAACACTTTTCCGTCGATTTCGACGAGCTTGGCTAAGGGCGAGCCTGGGCCATACCCGTAGTTCATTGGGTGGTCATTGCAGAGCCATACAGCCTTGGCTCCAATGGCAACCATGGATGCGCCAGGATTGAGTGAGCGGATCGTTCCTGGCCACATGCGAATGATCTCAGCCAGAACTCCATGGTCCGATCTAGCGGGTGAGTGTTGTGGGTCAAAATAGGGGATGTTGTTGGTTGGTTCAAAATCGACATAGGCCATAAGCGTGCCCTGATCATCGAGAACCGAAAGCAGTGTTGACACAAGTCCCTCTGCTCTGCCTTCGACCGGACCAACGGCACGGAGCGAGGCATGGACCATGATGGTATCCCCGGCGTGTATACCAATGTTTCGGAAATCGTGTTCTAGTTGTGCTACTGTATTCATAAGGTAGAGTTGTCTCTTTAGATAAAATGTTGTGTTATGCCAACCAAACCAATAAACGTATGCCCAGTTATGAGTGTCGATATATGACCCATAAGCTTTGAGCAACCGAGCAGCGGACGGTGAGATACAGATGTTTGGATTTATGCTTTTCAGGTTTTATCTTTTACCTTCATTTTTTCTTTCCCTCGCTCAGTTCGTAAAAAGAACAAACTCGTCTGGTTTAGCACGAATATACTGCTCGATTATCTGCATTGTTTCTCCTAACAACGGAAAAAGCCGCGTATCAGCTTGGTTAAATGCCTGGGTCATCTGCTCAAAGACGGTGTCTTGTGACTCTTCCAAAGTCTGAATAATCTGGAGGTACTCATGATAGGTTTTGTGTATTTTTTTCAGCTTCAGTAACATTCGTTAGCAGTTTTTGAGCGTTACTGTGTGCCAGTTCTGTCTTGATCATTGGTAGAAACTGTTCATATCCGCCAACATATAAACCTTCCCAGAAGAAACGCAGCCAACCAGACTGTGTATGACCATAGATTATCCAAAAGGCGAACAAGGACTTCTGGCCGGGAGTCAGTGTTTCATAAACGGCTCTTTTTTTCTCGAGGTTCTGCCCTCTGATCTGGAGAATAGCAGGATTGATGAGTTCTTGCCCTAACGCATACCCGTTGAGAGCTAAAAATCGCTCGTTGGAAATGGCGATTCTTGTGTTGATTTGATTAGACATCGCACTGTTTCTAAATGTCTTAGACCGTCATTCTTCGACCACCATAAATGCGAGCGATGACAATCCACATCCCCAGAGTTAAGCAGATTGTCGCTAGCAATGGATAGAAATGCACGGTAAGATTATGGGACCAAGCCATTCCAGATACAGGTTGTTGTGACGTGATGGTTATGTAGTTGAGAATACCACCATATGTGTTTCCGGTCATCCCACCAGCGGGAAGTGGGCCGCCGTGACCTGTTGATGAGCCCCAAAGGAGAAAAGTGACAACCGCTACTCCCAACCCAACAAAAACTTTGTGAGTTTGACCGATCGTTTGACCTTCGGTTTGTTGCATGAGGTGACGTACTGCAAGTGTTGCAAAGAGACACGCAAGAGCTAAACCACTGATCAACAATATTACAAGAGGACTTGCAGGGCCGAGACCAATCATAGAGACAAACATATCCATTTCCTTTCCAGATGTTAAGACTCTCCTATCTGCGTTTGGTCGTTCCAATGTATTATACCCGTGCCGGCTTTTGAAACTCTTTCCACACATCAGGATCGTCTGAAGGCTGATAGTCTCGAGGTGTAAGCTAGCTGAGTTCCATACGTGCCTTTCCAGGGTTTGTTTTGATCATCTTGGCAAGAACGTCATTGGATAGATTTGATGTTGATACAACGACGAATATGATGTAATAGTTGCAGAAACACTTTCTTATCTGCGTAGTTATTCATATTAGTACTTACTATGACAGATGATTCCAATTCTTGTATCGTGGTTAATGACTTGGTCAAAGGCATGCCCAAGGATTCCTGGGTCCTCGTCTTTTAGCGCTTCGATTACAGCATCGGTGGTAAAATCAAATGCGTCAAATCCGCAGCAACCAGCAACGCATAGGGTTTCAAGTTTTGCTAGAAACGGCCAGACTTCCTCGAGGTAATAGTCAACACAAACTGCATCGCTATGGCGGCCTTCAAGACTAATGAATGTTATCCAGTTATTGGGGCCAATTAAAATGTCGTCTTTATGAGTTCGTCGATTCATTGTAATACCTCCCAACTCCTGAGTTCAGTGACTTCAATATCTCACTTCTACGCTAGCTTGTGAAACTCTTTTGATACATCAGGATCATCCAAGGGCCAATAATCTGCATGATACCTAATGTTTTTGAGTTTTGCCGTGATGCTCCACACCAGATTATATTCTTGTGTGCCTGTGGGATCGTAGCGGTAGTACAAAAGGGCAATGACTTTATCGACAGGCATAGCACGATTATCACAGGCCGCGCCCCATAAGACATCGAGTGTGTCGTCCCAGTATGTGTAATCCTGATCGTTTTCGAGGAAGTCTATAAGTGCAGCTAAAATAGCAGGCCATGTTTCATCATTGATCAAATCTTCAACAAGCGCTGTCTTGCTATCTTCGACTTCTTCATTGTCTAAGGCGTCATTGTTGAAAATATGTAGGATTTGTTCTCTCATTGGACAGTTCTTATGAGATGGATATATTTAGCGACCAAGTTAAAATCCTTTTCTTCAACTACCATCATTTGTTGTTAGGTCAAGAAAGGACGCTGTACCCTGACCTTGTTAGTTTGATTTTCTATCATTTTGACCAGTTATAGCAGTGATATTTGATGTTTACTTGTAGCTTCAAATAACAAAGTTCGTAAACAATTTGTTCCGCTAGATTATCTTATTAGATATTTTGTAAATGCTTTTGAACGGCTGCTCTCAAATAACCGTATTGTTCAGCATTTGTGTCGGAAAACGCCTCTTCACGGTTTGAAACGTGATTACTATACACTATTGGTTTAGCGAATTGACTTTTTGTAAAATCGACGGGTTCATCATCAATAAGATTATAAAAATGCCAAATCTCACCGTACTTTGTTTTAAGGATTTCACCACCTAGGACATCCTGAACTACCAGAGCTGTTACTCCACATTGACCCAGAGCCGGATTATCCTGCGTCCACTTGGAGCTTGACTCCAAACTCCAGGAACTTTTGAGTGCGTCGATTAAACGAGTTCTACTCACTGATTTCATCTTCAACCCCTTATAAAAATATATCTTTGATTTAGTTTGTCTGCATGTTGGCTACCGACACGCGTTTTGCCGAAGCGAGAACGAGGCCGTTCTATTTGACTGCAATGGCAATTGCATCCCTCACGAGACAGGGATCGACCACAAATGTTCTTGCAATATCGAACTGCATAAGGTTTAATCCAAATCCTCAAAAAACGAGAGATTCTCGTCCCTGGCTCTGGACTTACCCCCATTGAGCTTTTCGTAAACAGGATGTTTCTCTCCCCTTAGATCGGCGGCAAAAGAATCTTCTTCGAATTCCAATCGATCAGCGAAGTCCTGAAGATGGCAGTGTTCAGGATTGCGTTTAGACTGCTCACGGCTGCTGGGAGTTTTTCCAATCTGAACATCAAACGAAAATTGGTGAATCGGCAACCCCGTTCGATTTACATAATCCCTTAGCGTTTTTAAATTGGGAAAACAGTTATTCTCATCAGGTAAACCATGAAGCCGCCTCATTGCCACACTATAGTAGACATTATCAAGTTCTGTCCCGAAAAAAGAACGCCCGTGATTACGTGCTACGACTGCAACCGTTCCGGTTCCCATATATGGATCTACGACAATGTCATTGATATTTGTGGTAGCGAGAATAATCCTTGCAATGAGGTCTTCTGGAAATTGACATGGATGAATGGTTTGTTCCTCGTGATTATGTTTGACATTCTGGAAGGCCCAGACGTCACCGGGGTTTTTTCCATTAGGATTGCAGGACAGCTTTCCTTTTTTATCGCCCTGGTGATGTTTCTTATTTTGCCACTTTTGAGGTACCCGGATAGGGTCTATATTGAACTTGTACTGGTCTGATTTGGTGAACCAGAGTATTGTTTCATACCGACCGGAGAACTTGCGTGTTGCATGGAGTCCATGTGGGCGAATCCAGGCAATTCTATTGCGTGGAATAAGACCTAATCCCTCTAAAATGGGAAAAAATCTAATGTCGAGCGGTATCAAAGAGCCGTTATGTGAAAATGATCCAACTTGCCAGAAAATAGAGCCTGTCGCTTTTAAAATTCGGGCACACTCTCGCAAAACGTGTGTTTGCTCGTCAAGATAGATTTGAAGACCACGTTTTGCCTCATATGCCTTGCCAATGTTGTAAGGAGGGGAGGACACAATCAAGTCTGAGCTGGCATCGGGAATTTTTTTGAGCGATGTTATACAATCACCAAGAATGATTTGATTTAACCAAGCGTCAGAATTGAATATATCAACAGTCATCTTGCCTCCAATGTTAGAAAAGATATGGCACTGCAATAACTCCAACAAAAATATGTCGATCTGTTGCGTAAGTGACGATACAGCTACTGAGCTATACTTAGAAACATGTGCAACTGAGAACGATATATTGTCTCTTTGTAAGGAATGCCATCCATCGATGAGTATAGCATGTTACCGAATAGACAACAAAATCAAGAGAGGGTCAGTGTCTATCCACACTGTCTAAAATGCCTGGAAGTATCAGACTTAGGACTGTAGTTTATGTACAACAAAGCTTCTATACTGTGAGTCGTATTAATGTAAAACCTGGTAAGTGAGGGTTTTTTGAGTAATAAGGTCTCGGTGCTTGTGCACATATTAGCATAGGTGCGTCTGTGGATCGGGCTAGAAACTATTTTTCTTGCTCACATGTATTGATATAGAGGTAGTATGATGATGCACTAGCAGCGTCTTTTTGACGTGCTGGTGTCCATACTCATTTATCCTGCTATAGTTAATTAACAAGCCGCGGGCGTACCTGCTCGTGGCTTTTCTGTGCCATCCGCCAGACCATATCTGGTTTGTGTGCTCATACACTACTATACAGTATTGATGCAGTATGAACCGCATCAACAGGTTTCAGCCAGTCACGGGATTTCGTGGCTGGCTTTTTTTGTTCTTACCACACGCAAAGTGGTAACAGTAAATCTATGGAGTATTCCCATGTCACAACGACATAGACATAAACAGCGCTATTATAATCAATCACAGCACAACTCGACCAGGCAAAGTGAACAACTCTTTCGCTGCTTGCATTGCGGCCTCGACATCACCTGCAATCCGATCATCTCCGGTGTCCAGAATCGTAATCACTGCTCCTGTTGTTTGTGGTCGCGCCATGTCGATCTTCGGGTGGCTGGTGATCGACTTTCGCCATGTCGGGCAGCAATGCGGCCAGTGGGCCTGACTAGCAAACAAAGCCGAAATAAGTATGCCCTGGATCGTGATGGTGAACTTATGATTATTCATCAGTGTACTCGGTGCGAGAAATTGGTGATTAACCGGATCGCTGCCGACGATAGCACCGATGATTTGTTGGCACTGTTCGAGCGTTCGTGTGTGCCATCGGTGTTGTTCTTAACGCATCTCGCTGATGCTGGCATTGTTCTTTTAACTGACCGTGACCTTGTGCAACGACGATTGTTTGGCAATACGGTTGCCTGATTTTTGGTAGGGTGTATGGGGTGTCATAGAGGCACCCCATAAGCAACACCAGAAAGTGGAAAGACTGTATCGATGTCAGATGAGGCACTCATAAACGCTGGTTTGGTTGTGTTGAGTGCAGGCACAGCGCGTTAGCAGCGTTGCTTATCACGATACGATTGGTTTAAAGATCGACAATACCCATTTACTTAACAGGTTGATTTTATAACCTAATGAGGCAATACAGCTATCCCTTGAATCTCAACAAGATATTCAGCTCTTGCGAGCGAAGTTACACCGATCCAGGTAGAAGAAGGCGGGTTTTCTGTCCCAAATGTTTCGATAAGCACTGAAGCCAATGTTTCAGCTTCATCTGGTTTAAAATCAACTATGTGGATCTGTAGATGCATAATATCATCAACTTGACCTCCCGCCGCCTTAACTGCATCAATGACATGGTTTATTGTGGCACGCATCTGGTCCCACTTGGTGTGCCCCATGATGTTTTCCTGCGCGTCCCAGGCGACTTGCCCCGCAATAGTCACCAGCGTTCCATTAACAGGACCTATTACAGCTTGAGAGAAACCCCATGGTTTGCTGTTGAAGCACTCAGGTGGTTGTATCGTTTTTCTTCCCATACTTTTTATCCTTTGCATTTCTTAATCATAGAATGCTTTTCTCCGCCCGCATCATGGTCATTGTTCAACCACGTCGCACCTGTACGTTCGTACGAACGTAAGCACAAAAACAGATTGTAAAATGCCAGTGATTTTAGGGCTACACAGAGGTTGTGTGACAATAACGAACGACCCTATCAGAGCCTGCGAGTTCGATTCATTGCTTATACGTTCTGGCTTTCGCGCTTTATACCCACCTCTTGAAAGAATGCCTTAAGAGCCTCTGGTTCTCCGGGAAGATCTCTATGCTCTATTCGATTGATTTTTCCAGAAGCATCCAGTTGCATTATTTGCTGGCATGCGTGCGTCAATTGCTTGCCTTTGTGGGTAAGTTGATCTTCAAATCTCACTAAAAATCTATCACCATCTATATCTTCTTCGATACTGCTTCTATAAGTAACAGAGTCGATATTGGCCGCTACCCATTCTCCATTAGCTCTGTAAGAAGCAATAATTGAGTCTGAACCTCTCAACACTCTTTCACTAATTTCGTAAGTACAGGTAGGGGACAATAAGGTGTATGCAGCTTCATAGTCCTCATTATCAAGAGCTGCAGCAAATTGTTCCACAACTTTCATCTGTTCTAAATGTGTAGCCATGTGAGTATCCGTTCCGTAATTGTATAACGATAAACCTGGCATGCGGTGTTTGCGTCGGCTGAAGTGACATCTTTATATGCGGCACCCACATCTATCTAAGTTCTACATGCAGTGTATTCAGATAAATTATCGATTAGTCTAAACAGTATAGCATAGCCGATGGAACAACTACCAACCCCAGAAAGTCTTTGATATGGCCTCATCTTATCCTGTCCAACTTTGCGATACATAATACAACGTACTGTTCTTCTTCTCCATATTCTTTTTCTCAGTAGCGGCTAGAGCTTTAATTTTCTTCCTCAATCACTAACTGGACGAATTGCTCACTCACTATCTCCATGAAATTGCCGGGATCATCCAGATTTGTCAACAGTACCATCCCGGTGTTTGTTTCAGGCACAAAAATCAATAGTGCACTAAAATTATCATAACTCCCCTCATGTGAGATGACTTCAACATCATCTTGCGTTTGTATCCCCCATCCCAGACCATAACTACCGCCACTCTCTTCATCCTCAATCTGTGGACGCCATGTTTCCGTCAAGTTTTCCTCTGAGACAACCCACGTACCATCTGGGGCAACACCTCGACTCACCTGAGTACTCATATAGTTTGCCATATCCAGCACACTGGCTTTGATAGAGCCAGAAGGGGCTAGCGGATCACCCGTAAAGTCATAAGACTCAACTACGATGATAGCGCCATCTTCATCAAATACATGAGAAGCAGAATGATTAGGGTTAGCGTGCGCTTCTTCTACCGAGAGAGTGGCTGTTTGCATTCCAATGGGATCAAATATTCGATCCTGAAGCAATTGGGCGTAGCCATCATAGAGTAGTTCCATCTCACCACCGTCAGCCAGAACACCAATGTAGCCTGCAACAGAGGTGGAAATATTGCTGTAGCTAAATTGCTCGCCCGGTTGATGTGAGATGGTTATTTCAGACAGCAATGTAAACATATCTTCGGCACTTGCTGTCTCAATATCAAACTCATCTTCAGCAGCAGCAGGTATGCCGCTACTCATACTGAGAAGGTGACGAAGGGTGACCTGTCTAGTTGATTCAGGATCAGACAATGCAAAGTCGGGATAGATTTCCACTACAGGTGTATCCCAGTCAAGCACCCCGTCATCTACCAGTGTAGCAATCAACAGGGCAGTAATCGACTTATGGGTTGAGCCGATGTGAAACAACGTTTCTGGTGTAATCACCTCATTGCCATGTACATCACGTACACCAAATCCTTCGGCGAAAACAATCTGATCATCAGAGACTATCGCCGCTGCTACGCCGGGGATGTCATATTCCAGTCTGGTTTGCTCGATCAGGTTGACAAACTCAGCCAACTGTTCGTTGTCTAAAACAACTTGTGTATCAACGTTTGACGTTAGTTGAACAGGTTGCTCAGTTAGTGTTTCAGTAGCAAGATTATCAGTGCAAGCCATCATCGCTATAGTCAGGAGGAAAGATAGGACCGCAGCACTCAAAATCTTTGTCATAGCATTGACTTTCTTTCAGCAGAAGGGGAATTTATATTAAAGGTGGTGTAAAATAGAACATTGTTAGGACGTTGATCAAAGCTGTATTTAACATTGATGTATTTTAGCCGAGCAAATGTAACTGAGATTGACACCTGTGTAACAGAAAAAGTGCATTTCTGTTGAAGGCTTCAATTATAGACCGTGATGACCTGATCTTGGGCCCCATGTTGTCTCATATAGATCGACAATTTCCTGATGATTATGTTCTTGGACAATGTTATCTGTTAGTCTTAGAGATATCTTGCTATAACTACATAGCGTGTGTTAACACAAACCAAACCTTTTCCCCACCTTCACTGTTATCGTTTTGATGTTCCATCTGTCGGAATCCAACACGTTCGGCCACCCGCTGCGATGGGATGTTGTCTACATGCGTTTGTAGAAGAATCTGGTCAACATTGAGTGTGTTAAATGCCCATGCCACAATGATCTGTAGTGCCTGTGTTGCGACACCCCGCCCACGCCCTTGCGGCGCAAGCCAATACATGACCTCCGCAGACTGTGGTTTCGTTTGGTCTCTTACGATCGCAATACTGCCCAGAAGTTCGTTGCTCTGATTATGAGCAATGGCAAACGCAAAGACATTAGCATCGTCATTGATTTGCTGGATGGCATGTGCAGTTTCCTGCACCGTCAGTTCACGTCGTTCTGTGGTCCACCTGAACACCTGCTCATCGCGTGCGTGCACATACCACTCAGCATCATCGGGGTGCCATAGGCGTAGCACCACCCCATTTTGGTTCAACGTAGTGTCATCAACGGGCATGTGTCAGAATAGTCTGCGATAACATGTCTCTGAGTGTTGGTATGTCCTGTTGAGTCACCGTTAGTTTCAAGAAAGCTTCATCCACGTCAAATGCTTCGGCCAACAACCCCCCAATGCTTCGTGCGCGGCGGTCCACTTGCATATATACCTGGACACTTGTCGCACTGGGCAGACAGATCAGTTCAACTTCATCCAGCTTAGAGCGAAAAGGCTCCTGTAGTGGTTTGAACTCGAATTCCTGTACGTAATTCTGTCCATATTTGCGGTATCCTATCTCGCAATCTGCCTTGTGCAATCGAAATCCCATTGCATTCATTGCATCAAACATGGCTTGTACGACTGACCCAGGAACGACTTCAATTGCATCCTTATCTGTAGGGTCGAAAGCGACAGGAATGTCCAGACCGGTTTTGACATACACAGAATTGCCACCGATAGTCAAAGGGGTCTCATAGCTCAGTTGAAAACTTGTTTCGGTAACCTGCACTTCACCGGGTTGAATGGTAAATTCGCCTGTTAGTAAATGTTTGCCATAAGTAATTGAATGATATCTTACTCGTCCATCATCGACGTACCGACAGGAGCCAACAATATGGAGATAGACGTTCTCGATAGTCTGAGCTACATCACCGCCTTTGATGGTGACCGTTGCCGACATAGTATCGCCAGGAACAACCTGGCTTTGGTGTAACTCTGTTTCGACTTGTGCTGCCCCAATTCCGACTGTTGCAAGTAATTTTTTCATGGTAGCCATGGTTAAAGGTGTCCTCTCAAGCTTTGTGTTTTTGTTTCGATAGCTTTCTGCTCTGAAGCTCTACGATGAGTATGTCCTACATGATGGGCTGCCTTGCTCTTATGCTGTGCAGTATCTTCGATAGGAACATACTCTGCTCAGGTGTACAATTTGCATATACAATATACGACAAAACCTTAAGAAGGGTTACAGTATACTTTGTGTGTCTTTTGTACCAAGTAATATGAGCAGGGTAGCTAACAACGAAAGCATCATCACCATCTCTAATTAAGGGTCCAGTGTAACGATGTGTTTTGCATATTTTATAAAATAGAGAAAACTCCTTCGAAGTCTTCAGGCCATACTACCTCATAATCGTCTTTATGATCGATTGCGATGATTGCACCATCAATCAGGTTGTTCTGCTTGAGCGCGGCGACAATGGAGTCCTTTGCAAGATACAGATCGACGACAAATAAAAACACATTGATTGTACCGCTGCCGATATCACCACCATCACAATCGCCATTTCCCGTCCATCCCAGGCATTCGTTGAGAATGTCTTCTACTCTGTGGCGTTTGTTCAGGTCGTCACCATCACCCCACACACCTTGCGTTTTGAATTGCACAATGATCTGTGTGTGGTCTTCGATACTGATTTCTTCATAACCGTTCAAGTGTGGTTCTTCGCTTTCACGATCAATCACTGTGTCGGCAGATTCGCCTTTTGGGATATTGGCGTTCTTGTTATGTCCAACATCTCCAAGCACTCCCCAATGTATTACGACAGAGCGATTGCCAGCGTCCCATGCTTCCCAGTAGAGGGTTTGTTTGTTGATGTGTTTATAGAGTTTGATCATTGGTGGGGTTCCTTTCACCCTTCTCGATCTGGCTTGTCAGAGCATAATGCAGCAAACAACTGTATGTTGATCAACGGCTTCACGAATGAACAATGCAAAGACATCTACAGGGTGTCATACACATAGAAAATATAGTCTTGGGCTTTGGTCTTGACCCCCAAGTCATGGAGTAATCTGAGGAGTTGTGCGCGATGATCGGTACCATGATTAACTACGTGGAGCAGTACCTGCCACAGCATAAGATCTTTGTCCTCACCTTCCAGTGGCGTATCAGACAGCATATCCTCGCGTAATGCTGCAAGATAGTCGCGCATCGTTTGCTCAACATTGTCCCAGTATGCTCGGATACTTTCGCGATCATGAAATGCTGTGGGATTAAGCGGTTCTGGGATCGGGACGCCGCGCAATCCGCTAAACCATGTATCATCAACGCTTATGAGGTGCACAATCTGATCGCGAACCGATCCGTGTGAGTAGTCTACGGCTTGTGTGAACTGTTCCTGGGAAAGTGTCATGACATAATTGTCCCATATCTTGCGGTTCTCTGTGAAGTGATATCCGTAGAAGTGGCGGAAGGCTTGTGCATTCATACTCTAACCTCCTCCTTTAGATATGGATACAAGTATTGTAGCACAAGCGTTCAATATATTAAAAGAGTGGCTCCGCATTTAAGCCAACAAGTAATAACAGGAGACAAATAATCATCTACTTGTCTTTTTATGATTACCTCAAACTAACGGCGTCGGGGTGTCTTGAACGTAAAGGCTAATTCACCATCTCGAACAACAACCTGACTCAGTTCTGATTGGCTGTTGCGAGACGCTTGACGGGACAATCCCTCGGCCAGCGACTGGTTGATATTGTTCAACTGCTCCTGTGAGGCATCCCATCCAGAAAAATCAAGCGTGTTCACCTGCGCCTGTAACTGACCGTTTTCGACCCACAAACGCATGGTCAGGCTCCCCGGCACCCGCTGCCCAGTACGCTGCTGTTCAACCTCACCCGAGACATAAATCTCACCCTCACGCAGGTCGGCCTGTGGATTCAGGATTTTACTTTGTTGGCCAGAACTCAAGATCGTCTCGATCAAACTCGCTGCTTCTTCTTCGGTCATCGTGACGGTCAGGTAGCTAAAGTTGTCATCAAGCTCCAGATTGACGTTGGCCTGACAGGCTGACAGGATGAGGCCAAGGATTAGCACAAATATCATCTGGATAGTACGCATGAGAGAAGCCCTTTCTATGGTTGTTTGTATGCCATGATGACAAGAGATTGCATCTACTAGGTATACAATCTCTTGGCGAAAAAGTTGCACATGTTTTTGAGGGATGTAGAGAGATAGGGTGTGGTATAAGGTTACTAATTTACCTCTATGCGCTCGAATCAAGGTGATCCGTTTTGCGTAAGCTTCTTCTGACAGATACGCAGTTTCTTCGTTAGGATCGCTGGCTAGTTGGAGGCATTGTCAGTGAAATAACGCGGGAGGATATAGATATGCAGATGGGTATGGATATTCCCCAGCATACCTATCTGCTATGAGCCAATGCATTTTAGGTACAAGGGTTTGCTAGGTATATTAAATAGTATGAAGTGTTAGTGATAAGCCAAGAGAATCGATCGTAATCCACACTGGTGGTCTTGTGCCACATACTCAACTTCTGAGAACCCAGCACGAAAGAAGATACGCTTGTACTCCAACGGATCTAAGCTTGAGTGGTACACTTCCTCTCCTGCGACTTGGCCAAGTACCTCACCTGCCATATGCCCAACTGTGAGCAACATTGCACCACCCGGCTTGAGATGATTGAAAAAATGCGTAAGCGTAAGCCGTTGTTCTTCTGGACTCAAATGAAAAAAGCTATCCCAACTGACGATACCATCAAACTTCTGACCAAGATCCAACGTCCTCATATCCATCTGAACCCAAGTCATTGCTGGGAAGCGCGACTGTGCTATATCAATCATAGCATTTGCAATGTCAACTCCAGTTACTGAAAAGTCCCGTTCAATAAAATATCTAGCAACAGGATCACCACCTCCGCATCCAACATCGAGAATTTCACTGTGAGGTCGAATTACAGCAATGAACTTGTCTAACCATTTTCGTTCGGTTAGTGAGCGAGGACGATTAGTATCCCAGGAATGTGCATGAGTTTCATAGACTTTTGGGGTTCTTACATGAACTGCACTAAAACTTTTCACAAGAAAAACGCTCCATATATAGACGAACACCTATTGTTCTACAACCAACAACTTATGATGATTAATTGTGTCATTACCGTAATGGTGTTGAACAGCACATAAATTTGTATCATCAATTCGCATATTTGGTGTTTGGTTCAGACCATTCTTCAATTGCGATTCAGTGTGCACCTATCTGCCTAAATGCGGCAACTCTATGCCATTGCATGTAGTTTATTAAAATACTCAATGTTTTTATGCTTTTTCAAACATAATCTGCATTTGTGCATGCTTCTCGCTGACTGGCTTGTTTTCATTGCCTTCCACACAACTTAACAGATACTGTAAAGCGTGTTTGGCCGATAGATGGATCACGACTATGTTTAGTGATACCCACGGGCAATCTGTACAAAACATTGCAAAGGCGTTCTGCGACAACACCTTATTAGGTTTTGAGGGAAGATACGACAGTTGACAGTGACCCTTTAAACAGAAACCAATGATATTCTTCTTCGGTTATTGCCCAATACTCTTTTTCATTGAGTAGGAGTACAAACTCTAACTGATTACTATGTAGTTGCATTAAATCTTCTATGTTACGTAACTTCTGGGGCCTATCATTAATCATTGGACTATCTACCAGCACGTTTTTATTCTTTATAGCGAACTCAATTTCATTTCTGATTTCTTGTAGACCTGATGGGACATCATTTGGGATCTGCTTATATGGTTCCGTTGCATATAGGGATATATGTATCCAGATGTGGTAAAGACATTCTTTTATTGACTCAAAGGGTTTCATAAATCATCACGTATATAATTGAGATATAGTTATAATGTAGACAAACCTTCGTTTTCCTACAACAAACAATTGATGTTCGCAACCTAAAGCCACCAAGCATCAAACCGGTTGATTTTTAGGGGCTCTTTGTTACTGTACCATCGTGTTGTTTTTCTCTCACCCATTCTGTTACAGGTAACAGTTTTCCATGCCTATTGTGCGTGCTTACGGGTGAAACTTTCGGTACCCAGGTAAAGAGATATGGACTATCGATCTCTGGTTTTATGTGTACGGTAGCCTCAAACCAATACAGCCGTTTGAGAAGGCCCTCAAATTTTACAATCCAAACATCGACCTCCTCCCATTCTAACCCTTTGATCGAAGCACCAAAATGAATGATTTGGGTTCTAAATGTGCCCCGACAGACGTCTGCTGGAGGAAAGGAGAACATATGGCGACTCAAGAATGGATACTCGTCTTCATCAGGTAAAGTACGAATGATTTCGGCATTGATGTGCTGATACTTTCGATACTCATTGGCTGTATAGGTGGCCCCTTCAATGGATCCGTAGATGATTGTTTCGTGTGCCATGTGTTCTCTTGATTTATGTGACTTGGAGCGGCTTTCGTCGCCCTAAATCCAAATGAATTACGATAGATCTGTTGTGTCTTTCAAAGAACCCAGGTTATCAATGAGTATAGCACTGCACCGCAAATCTAATGGCTTTATTCCGCACTATAATGACCAGTCTGCGATCGCAGTCCTTCTAGGCCGTCTGTACCAAGTCACAAATAGAGCATCGTTCACCATTTACACATGCGTCCCGGTTGTCAATCTCCCAGGTCTTTCCTATAGTCATTTTCTTCTTTTCCCGATAGCTTGGTGAAAGTATAGATGTAGGCTCAGAGAGTGAGCTTTTCAGTCCGTGTCTGTTGCAAATAAGATACCCAAGGTATCTGCCGGTGAATGTACGGTTAGACCTATGTCCCAAGCAACTTGATAAAACCATTCGCTAGTAACCTCAATCTTGTACCATTTACAAGCTTTAGCAAATTCAACCAATTCGTCAAATGGTACTGACCAATCCATTCCGCTCAGACCGGCAATGGTCTTCCAGGTTGACAAACGTCCTTCAGCACCGTATATCCCCTGATTGTACGCTCCTCCATTCGCGGCAGCCCCAAAAATAATACCAAAACCTCTACGGGCACTTGTTTCGGTTACAATTGCTTTGTCAAGACCAACTGACTTGAGTATATCTATAGGGAGGCTCACTTGTGTTTTAGTGGGCCAAAGCGAAGACTTAGCCTCATAAATGCCAGAAATGACTTTTCCATTTGATTCACTCATCCAATTATTTAAAGCTGCCTCAATGAGGTCTTTTGTTGAATATGCTGTGATTTGTTGCAACTCTATTGCTGAGTTCTCAATGATCGCTGAGGGTTTGTCAGATAGAGGTCCGAAAGGCATTGAGGCAACACTTCCCCCTGGTGTGAAGTGTCTTAGCGGTAATTCATGCTCTAATTCTGATCGCGAAAGTGGAAGCCTGTAGATCTCATCCTTTTCTTTTGAGTTCTCCCAAAACGTCTTAAATTCATTGACCGAAGAGCAATTGTGATCATAGACGACCATTTCTTGGATGAGTCTGGTTAGAAAATAGTGATAGTCTTTGTCTGAAGATAATTTTCGAAATATTGCAACTAACTTCTCAGTTGTGTGAGCGGAGGCTAACATTGCGGCAATATAACGGGCTTGCTGCTCGCTTGATTTGATTTGGGTTTGTTTTAGCTCAAGTGCCCTAACTACTCCTGTAATACTTCCTAATAGAATTAAGCTTCTTGTAATCCGACCAGAGACGATACGAATAGCCCACTCTGGAATATACCTGGTTTTTGTTGTGTCGAAAAGTGATTGGTATAAGTTTACTAACGCTTCAGTGGCGTCCATCTTAGCAAGTTCGTTAATAGTCTGACATTCTTTCTGCACATTTTTGGTGTGTCTTAAATCTGATAGTATCACTTCAACTTGTTCAATCATCTTTGTCTACCAAATTTCATGTATTGTTTCAATAGATTAGTCTATATAGTGGGCAAGTATATTGCTCTTGCGCGGTAGATTGGTCGCCACAATTCGCAAGAAGTGTGTTGTAAGTCTAAGCCATATGCAAATATAGTTGTTTACCGTAAATGTTGCCTTTAATTCACATATATAGCAGTTGCACCCTCCATCCTGAAATAGCCTATAACACTGGCGTCATCCATGACACTGTGCAGGTTCTGTACCTGCATTACGGTTGCCTCTATCGACCCGCATGGCGCAAGATAATGAACCAACCTACCTCATGATTTTACTTACACAGCATTATTTGCTTTTATTATAAACTCAATGGCTTTATCCCCCATTGTAACAACCAGTCTCGTTGTCCTTCATGATCGTCAGAGTAACAGTGCTCTCACCTCTGGCTCCAATCAGTGTCTTCAGGTTGCCGTCGGCATATGGATAGCCATTGACTGTTTCAAATACTTCACAAGAGCATCAACCTCTTCCTCTCGACCTTCCCACGCATCATGGCATTCGCCAAGATAGGCCCGTCGTGCCAGATCGAGCGGTGCCTGATATTCCTGAGGTAACCTACTAAGAACCCAAACAGCTGCAACATCTTTGGGAACAATGTCCCCTGTAGAGAGTGTCCTCCACATGCGCGCAAGCGTTAGGAGCACATTGCGCTCATCACCCCTCAGGTCATCCATAAGTGCAGGGAGCGATTCTGCCATTGCACGACGTAGATCCTCCATTGGCACAGGATCGAACAACTCTTGAGCAGGAGGACCAAACAGTGCGATACTATTGTCTCTTACTTTCGTGAGCACAATGGCTAGATCAGGGTTAGGTTCACGCTGGGGGATGTTGTTTTGCTCGAATTCTGCTCTGAGCCACTCTCCGTAGACAAGTTCGTTGCTAGGTGGATAACGCCAGGGGACTACGTCTGCGAGGTACAACACAGTAAGCTCAAGGGGCCGAGCAGGGCCATCCTCCGCTCGGCTTCCAGATATTTTCATCAATTGTGTAACTAGACTTGTGCGCGTTGCTTCTGTCAATTGTTCTTTCACAACGACCAGAAGGTCTAGATCGCTGTTGGGCCGCAGACCACCGACCACGGCTGAACCAAACATGTAGACGCTTATAACCATATCGTCGAGCAAACGCTGAATGATATTGAAAGCTCGTGTCACTTCTTGTGGGAATTGCTGCTCGGTTGAGTTATCTATCAGTGTCAATGCGAAACTCCATTACTGTTCTAAATGCATCCAGTCGAGCTGGTTCTTTCTCCAGCAAGTGCTGTTGGCGACGAACTTTCATTCAGGTTCTTTTCGTGCTCTGCCCAACGAATATCACCTTAATACGAAAGAGTGGTTGTAGTAGTTTCACGGTTCCTCGACAAGCCATGCGTACTGCTGTGGGTTAAGGTGACCACAAATCAACAGGTGTTTAATGTCTTGCGTGGTTTTCTCAGAAAGTGCAGCATCTGCTGGCCACATATGAGCGACAAGGATGGCTTGTGATGGTGTCAGAGTCTCAGGGATCTGTGTGCTGGATAGAAAGCCAAAGGGAGAGGACTTTGCTATGATAACAGCCGTGACGCTGATGTTTTGACAGACCCATTCAACCCCCAAAGGCGGAGTGTGTTTGTATTGAGCGTAGACAGACATCAAGGTTTGTAAAGCGATATGCTCTTCCGAGAGGTGATGTGCTTGGTATGTGATGAGTTCAAGGAAGCGACTTGAGGCATGCAGGTGACAATGCCCCCAAAGGTCAAGCCAATCTTCATATCTGTTCTTTTGTACTTCGTTGGCTGTTACATACTCAACCTGAGAGGCTTTTTTGTGATGTGTGTTGTTGTACAGCTCTAACAGGTGTGTAACTAGTGATGTTTTTGACATAATCGTGTGGTGAACTGATAAACTTCAGTTTTTGTTTGGTGCCAGATAGAAGGTGATGTGTAAAGTTATGTTGCACCACTCTCTTAGAGGGTTAAGTGGAACCCACCCAACCCTTCAGTTTTATTCCTACATATCATTCCGGTATATGCGACGGCGTATTGCTTTGCCGAAATGAGCCATCTTTCATTATGTATTCCGTCCACACGCGGCGTCTGGACCAGGGTAGCCAATGCGTGAGTGTGATACGATGAACTCGTCAAACCAGGCATGTTCATCTTTTTTAGCCTGCCAGATCGGGCTGCTGCTGCCACCAAAGAAGGTACTGAAAAACACCCAGGCAATCTTGGTCGACTGGGTGGGTTCATCCCGGAAATAGAAGTCTGGGTAATGAGCCGCCTTGACGCCGTCGAACCAACCTTCCATCAGCCCGTCATACTCGCCGGGGGTGTTCAAGCGCATGCGAATCTCGATATGATGCCAGCGTCCAGGAACAAGGGTGGCCTGGAAGCCCTCGGTGTTCCACCAGAAACGGTCGCCTGGATCAAAGTTGTTCTCCTTTGGAACGTGGACATAGAATTCTACCTTACCATCCTCACGCCACATGAGACGGCCCGACCATTGATGGGTCCGATCATCAAAGGAAACAGCACCGCCAAAACCAGGCAGCTTGCCGCCGAGCACAAAATCGAAATCCTCGTCGAAGCGCACCCAGTAGCTCATGTACAGGTCTTCATACTCGCCATTCAGATTGATGAACCACTGTGCACCACTGTTTTTCGATTGCTGGCCACCCTCGGGATACAGAATCCGTGTCGATTTGCCAGTTCCGCCATAGGCAACTTGATTATCCACTACGACTCGTCCTTCGTCTGGCCCGTTGGCCCATTTGGTCCCCGGCCATAGCTCTTTCCATTCATCATCGTTCTTGGGACCAGTAGGAAAGGCGTCCATTGTCTCGCGGAACACGTACTCAGATGCGACTTTGTCTTCGGAGTCGGTGGCACATTCGCCTAATGTTATGTGCGGCTGGGTGTTGCGTATTGGCTGGTTGATATCGTTCGTCGTTGAAGCGTACACATCTCCAGAACGTGGGTTTACACTGGCAGCACTCACGAATAATAGACCAACCACCGCAAAGACCATCATCCGCTGCCATCGAGAAATGACTTTAGTTGGGGTTTTCTTTGTACTTAACATTGTTCCTCCTCAAGCTAAAGATAGCTGAGATACGCTAGGAAAATGTTCATCTGTACACCTTTCCCTCCGCAAGTAGAGTGCCATATGAACCGAGTGAATTGCGTTAGTAGC
>JBCDFA010000110.1:0-20547 GCA_039178835.1 Chloroflexota bacterium | reverse complement strand
GTGTGTTGAGCATGGGGATGTTTATACCGCCATTCCTGGCGCTGGTGTCCCTATTCATGCCGCAGCGACGACTCCTTGTTGGGTTGGTTGCACTCTGTGAGTTGTGGCAATATCGCTATAACGAGCGACGCTATCTTGGCCGACAGACGCCATCGCGTGCGCTCTGGGCCGTTCCGGTAAGTCTGTTCCTCAGCCCATTATTGATCCTCCGCGCTTTGTCAGGTGATGACGAGATACAGTGGCGTGGTCAGCGTATCCGTGTGCGGCGTGGGGGCGGTATGGAGGTGCAATCGTGAAATATCTCTGGCGTATTTTCGTCATTGTGATGCTGGGCGTGAAGTTGTGGAAGCACTGGCAGGTGTGGCGCTATTTTCGGCAGCAGGTACCACCCATACAACGTGAGCCCAAACTCGTCAGTATTATGCAGCCGATCCTGAGTGGCGACCCCACGCTGGAGCAGAGCCTGCGTGGCAATCTTGCGATGCAGACGCGCTATCCGGTCGAGTTTGTGTGGCTGATCGACGATAACGATGTGGTGGCTCAGGTGCTGTGTCAGCGACTCGCAGCGGAGTATCCCGAGCGACAGATCAAGCGGGTGCAGGCGCCGCCACCGCCGCAGGGCAACCCCAAGATGGTCAAACTGATCGCGGGCCTCAAGCACGTAGCTGGTGATGTCGTTTGTGTGCTGGATGACGACACACAACTGCCCGATGGAGGTCTGGAACAATGTCTGCCCTATCTCGATCAGCAGGACGTTGGCTTGGCCTTTGGGTTGCCGTACTATCGCTCTTTTGACAATATCTGGTCGAGCCTGATTGCGCTATTTGTCAATAACAACAGTCTACTCACGTATGTGCCCTATTTGCAGATTAGTGAGCCCTTGACGATCAATGGGATGTTCTACGTGATGCGGCGCGATCTGCTGGCACAACTCGGCGATTTCCACGGGCTGGAGGATGTACTGGCCGATGATTTTGCGGTGGCAAAGTACATGCGCGAAGGTGGCTACAAGCTCAAGCAAACACCCATTCGGCATGGCATTCGCACGTTTGTGAGCGATGCGACGCACTATCGACAACTGCTGCAACGCTGGTTTATCTTTCCCCGTGAGTCGTTGCTGCGGCATTTGTCGTGGCGTGAGCAGGGCATTATTTATGCCTTTCACATGCTGCCTGCGCTCTTCCCACTGGTCGTTGTGCTGTGGGCGCTCACACGTCCATCAAGGGCATCGTTGGGATACGCTGCGGCTTATTTTGGCCATACCATTGCAAGTTTTGCTCATATCAACGAGGCGTATCTCGACGAAGCCACTCCCAAACAATTGATCGTGCTTGTGCCGTTAGTGGAGTCCGTCTTCCCGTTGCAGTTGCTGGTCGCGCTGCTCTCGCCCCAGCGTATGACATGGCGTGGCCATGTGATCGAAGTCGAGCGTGGCGGTGGCTTTCATTTTGTGCGTCGCCGCGATGAGTAGCCGTCGCCGTGAAGAGCCTGGCGACGGAAGGTGTTGCGAGTTGCGGGGCTGAGGGCTTGAGCCCGACGGCGATTCGATTGGCAAACTGTCACCCTAAACGACTCGGCTCAATTCCTCTTGTTGTTTCCACGCACACGACAAGCGATGTTGTCCTGAGCCAACGGAGATCGGTGCTGACTTATCCGGCAAGCGAATCTCGGCGGTGGTGTTGGGTGGGACCACGACCTCAAAGCTGAACGTGCCCTCTTCGATCTGCCATGCTGCCGCAATCTCTCCATACATCGATTGATGTGAGGACCTAGCCCAGGTCAGTCCACCCCCTGGCTTTGGCTGAAAGATAATGTGTTGGTATCCTGGTGCACCGATCTCAATTCCGGCGACGATGCGATAGAGAAACTCGGCAATAGTTCCTTTTGAGTAGTGATTATGTGAGCCTTCAATAGAGCCGTCTGGTTTGATCGCTTCCCACATCTCCCAGATAGTAGTGGCACCACGATTGATGGCATAGAGCCAGGATGGGGTGGTGTCCTGATTGAGCAGGGCATATGCTACATCCGCATGCCCCTCCTCTGCTAACACACGGCAGAGAAAACCTGTTGACAGAAAGCCGGTACCGACATGTAGGTCGGCAGCGTGGATCAAGCGCAACAGTTGTTGTACCACACGTGGGCGCATTTCCTCAGGTACCAGGTTGAACTGGAGCAAGCGCACATAGGATGCCTGTGTATCTGGTTCCATTGAGCCATCTGGCTTGACAAACATTGCCGTATAAGCTTCACGAATCTGTTCACTCAGTTGGCGATAGTATCTAGCCTCAGCAGGTTTGCCCAGAACCGCCGCAGTGTAGGTCATTACATCTGTAATGTGTTTGTAGTAGGCAGAGGCGACGGTGGGACTCGAGAATACAAGTCGGTATAATATGCCTGGGATAATATGTGCGAATGATTTATCTGGTTCTAGCCATTCGCCCCAGTGGTAGTTGGTATCCCAGAGGGTCTTCCAGTGTGCTGGTTGACTCGTATCGAGCCAGTAAGACGGCGAAATCTTGCGGACCCAATGGGTATGTTGAGCACGCTTATGTACGTAGTTAAACCATGCGACCATACTTGAGTATTGTTGCTCCAGAATGTCTGTATCACCAAAGCACCAGTAGAGTTCCCATGGGATAATAACGGCAGCATCACCCCAGCCAGCAGAACCCTCTGTTCCTGTCACAAGCAAATCCTCTTTGTGAGTTGGTTGATAGGGATCGGGAATAAAATTAGGGACAATGCCATTGGGTTTCTGATCGGTAGCGAGGTCCTGTAGCCATTTGTTGAAGAAGCCGCTTGTTTGCATCAGCGTTGCGCCAGTGCGTGCAAAAACCTGTGCATCGCCCGTCCAACCGGCGCGCTCTCGTGTGGGGCAATCGGTTGGAATATCCATAAAATTGCCCTTCATACTCCAGACGACATTGTTATGAAGCTGGGTGATCTGTTTGCTTGAACAGGCGAAGGTACCGGTTTGGGGCATGTCTGAATATATGGCAATCGCGGTAAACTCGTTTGGATTAGGAATACCAGGATATCCCTCGAGCCACACATATCGAAATCCCTGCGAGGTGAAATGTGGCTCAAAGACCTCAACACCTTGCCCCTTGAGCGTGTAGTGTGTTTCTTGCAATAGTTGATCTGACCCCGGAATGGGCAATTTGACACCTGGTGGAAAGTTTCCATCTTTATCCAATGCTTCGCCATGGGTGAGTTTTATCGTTGTTCCTGCCGGGCCACTGATGCTCATCCGTACCCAGCCAGAGATGTTCTGGCTAAAATCAAGGACTGTTTGGCCAGCAGGTGTCGTGATAATGTAGATGGGATGGAAGGCTTCTTTTTTACGAACAGGTGGCGTAATCTCGGCGATTAGGTGGTTATATTTGTGGTTGACAACGGTAACCACCTTCCATTGACAATCATCAAAATCGGGCGTGTTCCAGTGTGGTATTTCGAGTCGCGCATCATAGATTTCGCCATCCTTGAAATCCGATTTGATGATGGGGCCGGTGGTCGTTTTCCAGTGCTCATCTGTGGTGATGCTCGTCTCGCTACCATCTTCGTACGTGATGTGTAATTGGACCAATAACGCCAAACGTTCGCCATAGGTATTTCGTAGTGACTCAAATCCGACTTTCCCGCGCCACCAACCATCACCGACAATCGCGCCAATGGCATTCTGACCCGTGTTGAGCAGGTCGGTCACATCATAGACTTGATACTGCAGCCGATGATGATAGGAGGTCCACCCAGGTGTCATAACCTGATCGCCCACGCGCTGTCCGTTGAGGTGCAGCTCATACAGCCCATGAGCAGTGGCGTAGATGCGTGCTGAGCGTACAGGCTGGTCAAGCGTAAAGGTGCGCCGTAGATAGGGAGCTGGTTTGAACGCTTCCGGGGCGATGTCGCCTTCCGGGTCGATCCATTGTGCTTGCCAATCGCCCCTGTTGAGCAGACCCATCTCCCACCATGCCTCGTCGCTCCACTCCGATGTGTGTTCGCCATTGGCCCATACGCGAACGCGCCAGCGATAGCGTTGCCGTGAGATAAGGGTAGGTCCACCATAGCGCACCAGCACCGATTGGCAGGAATCGACTCTGCCGGAGTCCCACACGACGCCATGCTCATCAGAAACCTGGATATGATACGCGACCTGACTGACGTTGGGATGATCAGCGGTGAGTTGCCAGCTCAACCGTGGGGTTGTCACATCAATCCCCAGCGGGTTGGTTAGATATTCGCAGGTTAGTGCAGTAACCGTAATGGTATGTGTCATATAATTCTCTTGTCTTCCGCATTTTTGCTCAGAATGTTGATATAATGATCGTTTGTTGTGTGGATCTCGGTTTGGTCTATCCTTACGAATCAAATGATTATCTGGAATAGTAGAAATGAAATTGACTCACACAATTGTGGGTGCTGATTTAATTCGTTCAGTCAGTTGTCGATGCCAAGCAACGTCTTTCCACATTCCTTCAAAGTGTGGTTGAGCAAAGTTGCTTGTACAGATACCTTGCCAGCCCTTTTGAATCGCAAGGTTAACAGCATATTCTGATAAATCCTTAAACCAGTCCCATTCACCATCAACGCCCGTGGAGGAGATATCTTCGTAAAGAACGTTAACCCAACCTTCAGATGTTACCAAATGTACGTTATTTTTTCGTGCCCAATGTGCCCACATGTCCATACGACGGTTTAATGTCTGTTCATGCCGTTTGCGAAAAGATCGTGCCAAGCGACGACAAGTGTTCACATAGGAAACAATATTTTCCTCGTACTTTTTTTTGATAAAAAGGGTGGGCATTCTGGAACGTAGCACCCACCATAAATCATCAGTTGCCCATATGTGTGGTTCAACCATTTTCAGGTGTTTAACTTGAAAAGAAGTTGTGTTTTTGGACGTATAGGGGTCAAATGACAACGTAAAATGAAGGTCAGGAAAAAGTAGTTTAAGTTTCTGTGTAGCATCAGTAAGATATGTTTGGAAACGTCTGCGTTCAGATGGTTTCCAACGTCGGACTGCTTTCAGGACATTCAAACCAATTTTATCTGTTACAGGAGTCGTATTAAAAATATCACTAAACGCACCAGGTGCCCACATTATTAGGGGGAATTCGTTGCATATATCTACCCATATTATTCTGTCTAAGAGGTCATTTTGTTGAAGATGTTGCAGCGTCTCACTCCATATACGTACATAGTCGTGGGCATTTCTGACCATAAACTTGCGATTCGTAGTGTCATTATTGAACCAGCTCGAAAGACCAAAATATAATCCACGTGCTTTGGCTTTTTGCATAAACTCAACAAGACCTTGTCTTGGATTTATTCGTACTGCCTGGTGGTTTCCCCACATAAAATTGCTGCTGATAGGTTGCATTTCGAATTCATGCTGAATGTTTCCGCGGTTATCTGAGGCAATTAAGTGGGGGTAGGCATCAATGCGGATACAATTGTATCCGCGATCTACTAATTCATCGAGTACTTTATCCCAGTCAGCGTATTCGGCCTGATCCCCTGAACGTTGTACAAGCCACGAGTACTCCCACATCGCCACGGCGAATCTTTTCCCGCTCAAGAGTAGTTGAGATCCAGTTAGCATAATAGACACCTTTGGTTGTTTTTCAGATTAGAAAGATTTCTACAAATGTTGAGAGCCGACTTTCAATATTTATCGTAGGAATGCCTCATGCAGGCCGCCGTCGACGGTGATGATCTGACCGGTCGTTTTCGTAAGCTTTGCGCTGATTAACAGGTATGCCGCCTCGGCCTGATCGGCCAGCGTAATAGGTGATTGGGTTAGCGTTCGTTGGGCGTAGAAGGCGGCCAGTCGATCACGCAGCGCCTCGGTCGTCTCGTTCTCATCGAATGCGATGGCGTATTTCGTGAGTGAAGCCATTACCCGGTCGCGTGGGAACATACTGCTGCCTTCGACCACTGTTGCCGGCGCCAGTCCGTTGACGCGCACAAGGGGTGCCAGGTCCATCGCGAGTTCGCGCACGAGGTGGTTGGCGGCGGCTTTGCTGGTGTCGTAGGCCAGTGAGCCTTTCTTGGAGACCAAACCATTGACACTCGTAGTCAGCACCATTGATCCTCGCAGATGTTGCGCCTGCCAGATCCGCCGCGCCTCATCAGATACGATATAACTTCCGATAACGTTGACATCGAATGAGACGCCCCACATGTCATCGGGAATACGTCCCTCGCGATCAGGAGACACATAGATACCGGCAGTGATGATGACATCGTCCACGCCGCCATACGCCATCACGACCGTGTCGAACATCTGCTGCACACTTGCCCGGTCAGTGATGTCAACCTGTTGTGCAATAGCAGGTCCACACCCAGAAATGTCTGTTCCAGCCACACCAATGCCCATGCCGTAGATATCGGTCAGTTCGGCAGCAGTGGATTCTGCCGCAGCACCATCGAGGTCGGCGCAGACCACGACAGCACCCTCCTGCGCGACACGGTGTGCGGTTGCTTTGCCGATGCCACTGCCCGCGCCGATGACCACCACAATGTGGCGTGCCAACTCTTTTTCCGGTGGCATCCGACGCAGCTTGGCCTCCTCAAGCGCCCAGTACTCGATATCAAATGCTTCCTGCTGTGGGAGCGCGATATACTCGCTTATGGCCTCGGCGCCGCGCATAACGGCAATCGCGTTGTTGTAGAATTCGGCGGTCACCCGTGACTCGCTCTTGCTCTTCCCCCAGGCAATCATGCCGATCCCCGGAATGAGAATGACCGTCGGGTTCGGGTCGCGCATCGCCGGAGAGTCGGCGTGTTTATGTGTTTCGTAGTAGGTTGTGTAGTCGGCGCGATACTGTGTCAGCCCCGCTTCCAGCTTCTTGAGCAAAGCCGATACGTCCTCTATTTGTGGATTCCAATCGATGTAGAGTGGTTTGATTTTGGTTCGTAAAAAGTGATCGGGGCAGGATGTGCCGAGTTCGGCCAGACGAGGAGCGTCGTGGCTGTTGACAAACTCCAGCACAGTATCGTCGGATTGGATGGTGCCAATCATGCGTTGTTGTTGGGAAACGAGGCCGCGTAGCCTGGGCACAATCTCCCTTAGTAACCGCTGTTTGGTGTGCTCGTCTAAAGGCTTGTATTGCTGGCCGCCAAAGGTTGCAGCGCCCCGATCATGTTTTTCAATATACAAAGCCGCTTTTTCGATCAGATCAAGCGAGCGTTTGTAGCAGGTTTTGTCATCGTCGGCCCAGTTGATCAAGCCATGCTGCCCCAGGATGACGCCGATGTACTCAGGGTTTTCGGTGGCCGTCTGTTCCAGCACTAGCCCCAGATCGAAGCCGGGCCGCTGCCACGGGACCCACCCAACCTCGTCGCCATAGATGCGTTTGGTGAGCGCCTGCTGATCCTTCGCTGCTGCGATGGCGATGACAGCGTTGGGGTGCGTGTGGTCTACGTAGCGCGAGGGGACGAAGGCGTGCAGTGGTGTGTCGATAGAATTGGCCCGTGGGTTCAGATTGTAGATTGTGTGGGGGTACAGATCGACCATCTCATCTTCTACAGCAGTCTTGGCGCCTTTGGCTGGATCGGATTGATAGCGCTCCTTGAGCAGCATCAACTTAGCCATGTAGAGTGATGCAAAGTTCGCACGGTTCGCCGTGCGCAGATCGCCCCCTGAGCCTTTGACATACAGCACATCGATCTCCTCGCCCGTGAGAGGGTCTGGTAGCACCACTTTGGATGAGGTGTTTCCGCCACCGGTGTTAGTGATGCGCTGGTCGGCTCCGAGCTTGTTCGAGCGATACACCAGCCGTTCAATGATATCGAGCTGATCTGCTTCTGCATCGTCCCATAGGTAGTTTACATGTTTATAATCAGTCATAGTTGATCTCTTCAAATAAGGAATACGACGTTGTCAGTTTGAACGGGCCAATTGTTGATATTGTTGGTATGCGTGATTCCAGGCTTCGATGTGCATCGGTTCATATCGCTGTGTGCCTTCCATTCGCGCAATGATCTGGCGTGCCTCGCTCAGGTTTGTCAGTTCACCAAGGGTCATAAACTGCATGAGCGCATTGCCTAACACAGTTGCTTCGACCGGACCGGCAATAACGGGTTTGCCGGTTGCGTTGGCGGTAAACTGGTTCAAGAGGTGGTTTTGTGCCCCACCGCCAATGATATGAATGACCTCGATAGGGTGATTGGCGATGCGTTCGAGTGTTTCGAAGACTTCGCGGTAGGCCAGTGCCAAACTTTCGAATACGGTACGGGTGATGGCTCCATGAGTCTGCGGCACAGGCTGTTTGCTGGCCGCGCATGCGTCTCGAATCAGCGCTACGTGATTGCCCGGATGTAAGAAAGCTGGCTCATTGACGTACACAATTGACTGGAGTGCTGGCGCAGACTCGGCCAGTTGGACCAGTTCTTCGTAGGTGTAAGTGAATCCTTCGCTCTGCCATACTGCACGGCACTGCTGCAGTATCCATAGCCCCATGATGTTTTTTAGCAGTCGGTTGGTGCCACAGACGCCGCTCTCGTTGGTGACGTTGGCTCGTGCTGCTTCAGGTGTCAGCAGTGGGCTGTCTGTTTCGATACCGGCCAAACTCCACGTTCCACTGCTGATATAGGCAAAGTGGTTGTGGGTCGCGGGAACGGCGGCAACGGCACTACCCGTGTCGTGGCAGGCTGGCGCAATGACTGGTGTGCCAGCGAAGGTCCCGAGGCGTGTTCCCGGCGCGACAACCTGTGGCAGCATGTGTGTGGGGATGTCGAGTGTTTGTAACAGGTCGGTGGCCCATGCAGCTTGTCCGGCTTTGAGCATCTGTGTGGTGCTGGCGTTACTGAACTCGCAGACTCTCTCACCGGTGAGCCAGTAATTCAGCAGGTCTGGGATGGTCAAAAAGGTTGTGGCCATACCGGGCAGTGGTGATTGTGCTTCGACCATACTGGCGAGTTGGTACAGCGTGTTGATCGGCATAACCTGGATGCCTGTTGTCGTAAAAATAGTCTCACGAGGAACCTTGGCCAAGACTTTCTCCGGCACGCCCTCCGTGCGGCGGTCACGATAATGTACCGGCAGCCCGAGCAGATTGCCCTGTCCATCCAGCAGTGCGAAGTCAACGCCCCAGGTGTCCACTCCGATGCTTGCAGGACGGTGCTGCTGGCCCTGCTCGATGCCGTCGGTGATATGACGCCACAGCCCAACAATGTCCCAATGCAGTGTTCCCCTGATCGTGACTGCATGGTTTGGGAACCTATTGACTTCATTTAATTGGAATGTCTCACCATCAAAGTGGACCGCCATTACCCGCCCTGACTCGGCCCCCAGGTCGATGGCAAGCACCGTTTTTGTAGCCATCACACCTCCTTTAGGTAGGGTAGCCGCCGCCCGCCGTCATCACGCCACGCTCGTTTGCAACGAGTTCAGCATAGGTATCTGATCGATATGCGGCGATTGGGTCTGGATTGAGATTCATCTCTTCGCGTACTTTGTGCAGGAGCGGGCGGACATCGGTTTCGTAGGCGTCGATCAACACACGATGCGCTCCTAGCACGTCGCCGTTGTTTTGTGCATCTGCCAGAAGACCATAGTCGACGATTAATGCCTTGGCATAGGCCGATTGACAATTCAGCACACTCTGGAGCATGGCCTCCAGTTTGGGTTCGATGTTGTGGCTCTGATCGATCATGTACGCGACATTCTTGGCCAGATCCCCGGCGCGTACCAGTTCTGTGAAAATGACAAAGAGTTCGAACGGATTGGCTGTCCCGACGATCAGGTCATCGTCGGCGTAATTACGGGCATTAAAGTGAAAGCCACCCAGCCGTCGTTCATCTAACAGGAAGGCGACGATATGGGCGATGTTGGTCCCCTGCGCGTGGTGTCCGGTGTCGACCAGCACCTCTGCCTGGGGGCCAAGTTTGAGGCACATCGCATAAGCGGTTCCCCAGTCGGCCAGATCGGTGTGGTAGAAGCTGGGCTCGAAGAATTTGTATTCAACGAGCATGCGGCTTCCTGCAGGCAGATGTTGATACGTTGTCTTGAGTCCTTCTTCGAGATAATGCTTGCGCTTGCGGATGTCGTCCTGTCCGGCGTAGTTGGTTCCGTCCGCCAGCCAGATGCTCAGGAGGTTGCTGCCGGTCTGCCCCATAATCGTGCAGCATTCCATCATCCGTTCGATGGCACGTTCACGTGTGCCGCTATCCGGGCTGCACAGCGAACCGAGCTTGTATTGCTCGTCCTGAAACACGTTCGGGTTGATCGCGCCAATTGCGACACCTTTCTGCTGTGCGTACTGCTTGAGCGCATTCCAGTCGTCGGTCGCATCCCACGGAATGTGGAGCGCCACCGAGGGGGCTATGCCTGTGAGTGAGTGAATGTATGCCGCGTCATCAAGCTTCTCATGAACAGTGCGTGCAGCACCGGGCCAGGCAAACGTCTTAAAACGCGTCCCACTGTTGCCATACCCCCAGCTGGGAGTCTCGATGTGCTGTGCTTTGAGCTTCCGCTTCACGTCTTCGATATCAACGCTCGTCGTTGCGAGTGTCTCTACCAGGTGCTGGTAGGCACTCTCTATGTTGGCATGCTTTGTGTGAGCCATATTCATGATGATCTTTCTAAGGAATCAGCGGCTGTACTACAGACTCAGTCAAGATGGAATACTTCGGTCAACTCAACAAACATCTGGTCCGGTCGGTCCCCTGATTCAAAGTAAGGCGCCATAAACTCCTGCCACTTTGTGTTGATGTCGGTTGCTTCCATTTTGGCCTGCGCCTCTGCAAGGCCGTTGGGAGTCTCAACATAGCCAAAGAGAAGCCCATCTTCACGGGCAAACAGCGAGTAGTTGTGCCAACCTGCTGCCCGCAAGGCATCGAGCATTTCCGGCCAGACCTGTTCGTGATGTTGTTTGTATTCGGCGAGTTTGTCCTGTTTTACTTTGAGCACAAATGCGACCCGTTGCATGTGAATTCACCATTTCCAGCGATCAGAGTTCCTGTGTTATCTACGAAACGAGTCACAGGAACCCTGCATCTTGCAAATCTAGAAGTCGAAGTCGTCGATGTTGTCGGCGTTGAACACAGTTGGGTCACCAAGCAATACCGTGCTATCTTCTTCAATGGTATAGCTACCGAGTCGCCCAGCCTCAAAGGTATCGCCCGGTACGCCTTCGATCTCACCGGAAACAATGGCATGTAGTGTGTATGCAGCCAGATAGCCCAGATCGCCAGGGTTCCACAGTGCAAATGTTGGTGACGAGCCACTACTGACGAACTCGCGCATCTGGTTGGGGGTTCCGAGTCCGGTGACAAATACCTCGCCTACGCGTTCCTGGTCTTCAACTGCACGTGCTGAACTGGCGATTCCCACGGTGGTTGGAGAGATGATAACTTTCAACTCCGGGTAGGTTCGCATGAGTCCGAGGGCTTCGTTGTAGCTCTTTTCATCTTCATCATCGCCGTACACGATATCCACCAGCTCTAGTCCGGCATATTCATCCTCTTGCAGAATCTCCTCCATTATGCCGATCCATTCGTTCTGGTTGGGTGCTGTTGACGTAGCGCTCAGGATGGCAATTTGCCCCTCACCTTCGGCCAGTTCAGCGGCCATTTCGATCTGTGTGCGGGCCAGCCCCTCAGATGTGGCCTGTACCACGTGCACATTGCGGCCTTCTGGGGCAATGGCCGAGTCCCATGTCACAACTGGAATATTTTCTGCCATTGCTTCCTGACCAGTAGGTACAAGTGCATCGGCATCGTTGGCAGCAATGGCTAATCCATTGATATTCTGAGCAATGAGCGAGTTCAATAGTTGAATCTGTTCAGTTGCATCGGCTGTTGATGAGCCCTGGTACTGAATTTCGATACCAAGTTCTTCGGCGGCTTCCTGCGCCCCACCATCGGCAGTGTCGAAGTATGGATTGCCAAGATTCTTTGGCACAAGTGCCAGCACAAGATCACTGCTGGCTGCTGCTTCTGTTTCTGCGCCAGTTTCTCCTTCTGTCGCGGCTGGTTCTTCCTCAACAGGTTCAGCGGCTGGTGCGCCACAGGCCGCGATGATGAACGCAACTATCAGTAATGTGAAGAAAGTCATGTGTCGTTTGATCATGGTGGCTCCTTGTTTATGAGTACATACTTTTGTTAACCGCCCCATCTATATGCCGATTAGCTGGTTAGTCGATCAAGATAAGTGACCGAGACCAGATGAAAAAGGTGATAAAACTCGTCAAGGCTACAAGAAACACAATAGCTGTCACGATATTTCGTGTGCTTATTGCTCCCGGCGATTTGACGAGTGCAGGAACAGCACGCCCGATGAAGGGAAGCATCACCGACAGAATGAGCAGTAATCCGATGACGATATCCTGTACCTGTCCCTGAATATTGGATAGCCCCATCCCAAAGCGCATATTGCCGATCAGGATGAGTGAGAGAATGGCGCCAATCATCGAGCCGCTGCCACCAAGGATGCTAATGCCGCCCAGCACGGTGGTGGTAATGACGGTGAGTTCTAAGCCAAGGCCGATGTCGGGACGGGTGCTGCCAAAGCGTGCTGCCAAAATGATTCCTGCCAGAGCAGACATGACGCCTGAGATAACAAAGATAGTGATTTTGTGACGTTTCACCGGAATACCCGAGTAGAGGGCGGCCTGCTCATTGTTGCCAATCATGTAGAGATGGCGACCAAAACTCGTTTTGTGGAGCACTAATCCGAAGATGAGGGCCAAAATAAGGAATAGGATTAGCGAGAATGGTATCCGCGTGTCACCGATTGATCCCTGACCAAGGTAGGTGAATGCTGCTGGGTAGCCCCGCGCTGCATCATCGCCCAGCATGGCAAACGCCATTCCACGGTAAAACGCAAATGTCCCCAGCGTCACTACGAGCGCCGGTAACTTGAGTTGTGCCACCAGAACCCCATTCAGGAGGCCAGCCAGGGCGCCGAGTAACAACCCTGATCCTGCCGAAGCCCAGATATTCCACTCGTTCATAAAGAGGAGGCCCATAAATGATGCACACATCCCCATGATCGACGCAACAGAGAGGTCGATATTGCCGGTGATGATGATGTAGACCATCGGCAGAATCATAATGCCCAGTTCCATAAAGTCGCGTGTGGTGCGCGACAGGTTGCTCCCCTGCAGGAAAAAGGGCGAGAGTTGAATGTTCACGACCGTCACGAGCGTAATGAACACAACGAGAAGAATCTCCCATTTGAAAACGATTCTGCGAAGTGTTGCTGGTGATGTTTGCATCATGTTTCCTCGATTGATTCCTGGCTATTACTGGCCCCTTTTGCGGGTGGACAGTTTCGATATGCGGCGGAGGATGGCAGAATCGATAACGACGGCAAGCAGGATTAGCAGACCCTGGACGGCAAGTTGCCAGAAGGGTGAGACACGCACGATGGTCAGAGAGTTGTTGATAACCCCCAGCAGAAAGGCGCCGAGCATGACCCCCAGCACTGTCCCACTTCCGCCAAAGATATTGACCCCACCCACGACCGAAGCGGCGACCGTTTGAAGTTCAAAATTCAGGGCGGTATTGGTCTGGGCCGACTCAAAGCGGGATGCCCAGAGCACACCTGCTATGCCGCACAACAGTCCTGACAACATATACACTAGAAAGATGCTGCGTTTGACCGGAATGCCAGCGACATGTGCGGCCTGGGGGTTGCTTCCCACCGCATAGATGTTACGACCAGTCTGTGTAAAGCGTAAAAAATAAAAGACGGAAACGGCGATGACAGCTGCGATCAAAATAAGATTTGGTACGCCGAGAGGGGTGCCTTTGGCCAGTTCGCGAAAGCCGGCTGGCAGCTCAAAGGCGTTTACCCAGTTCCCTTCACTGTAGAGGAAGACCAGGCCGCGATAGGCCGACAGCGTGCCCAGTGTGGTGATGATGGGTGGGACATTGCCCCAGGTGATGATGGCTCCGTTGATACTCCCCAGCATTGCGCCAAGTGCGGCCCCTAAGAAGATGGCCAGTACCGGAGGGAACCCTGGCAATGCCACCAGCGTGAAGGAAACCATCATCGCTACCAGCCCGATCATCGAGCCGACCGAGAGATCGATGCCGCGTGTGATGATGACCATCATCTGTGCGAGGCTGACAATCGCCAGGATCGAGATATTGAGCAAGATATCGCGGAAGTTGTCTACCGACAGGAAAAAAGGACTGAGGACACTCGCTATTGCAATCAACAACAATGTAAATAGGATGATCCCGACTTCGCGGAATTTCACGATGAGTTGAAGTAACTGATCAGAACGACCCTGTTGATTTTTTGCCAGCACTGCCATATTGATACCTTTTATGTCTCGATTACAACACGTATGTGGTCTTTCGAAGTGGCTCCTTTTAGGACTCGGTTACTGCGTGCATCAGGGCTTCCTGTGTTGCTTCCGCACGGTCAAATTCGCCAGCAACGCGCCCCTCTTTGATCACCAGGATGCGGTCACTCATGCCCAGAATTTCGGGCAGTTCAGAGGAGATCATGATGATGCCCACACCTTCTGCCGCCAGGGTGCTCAACAGTTGATGAACCTCTGCTTTGGCACCTACGTCGATGCCGCGTGTGGGTTCATCAAGCATAAGAATCGTCGGTTTGGTGGCCAGCCATTTGGAAAGCACCACTTTTTGCTGGTTCCCACCGGAAAGCTCCTCAGCGCGTTGCCAGAGGCTGGCGGCTTTCACCTGGAGTTGACCAGCCAGCGTACCGGCCATGGTTTGTTCAGCTCGCCTGTTAATCCATCCATTGGTGGTAAATTGCGACAAAATGCCAACAGTGATGTTGTCTGCAATCGACATTGGCAGGATCAATCCGTGACTCTTCCGGTCCTCAGGGACGTAGGCGATTCCGAGTTCCAGGGCGTGCTGGGGTTTTTTGATATGCGCCAGTTTGCCATGCACCACAATCTCACCCGAGAGTGCCGGCGTTACACCGAAGATGGCCGTTGCGATTTCAGTTCGACCGGCCCCTATCAATCCATAGACACCGAGGATTTCGCCGGCCCTCAGTTCAAATGAAATATCATCAAACTGCCCTGGTAGCGATAGATGCTTGACTTCTAGAACGACATCGCCGATAGCTACTGCATCCTTTGGGTAGAGGGATGTGAGATTGCGCCCTACCATCATGTGAATAAGTTCGTCACGGGTGACTTCTTCGATGAGACGCGATCCGATGTAGGCCCCGTCGCGCAGTGTGGTCACGCGGTCTGCCAGCACAAAGAGTTCTTCCAGTCGATGTGAAATAAATATGATAGCAGTGCCTGCATCGCGGAGACGCCGCACAATCTCAAACAGGTCTTCTACCTCCGAAAGGGTGAGCGATGAGGTCGGCTCATCCATGATGAAAATCTGTGCCCGTAGCGACAGTGCTCTGGCGATTTCGACAATCTGTTGCTGTGCCACGCTCAAGGAACGTGCTTTGGTTTTCACATCAAGGGTGGAGCCCAGAGAACGGAGCAACTCTTCAGCATCGCGGTACATCTTTCGCCAGTCAACCCGCCCACCGGCTTTTGGTTGGCAGCCGACAAAGATGTTTTCTGCAATGTCCAGATCGGGAAAGAGATTGGGCTCCTGATAGATAGCGGCAATCGCTCTGGTCTGAGCATCGCGTGGCCCGCTGAAGCTGACCAACTCTCCATTGAGTAGGATCTCACCAGAGTCTGGTTGATGTACACCAGTGATTATTTTGATGAGCGTCGATTTACCAGCCCCGTTCTCGCCGAGAATGGCGTGCACTTCACCAGCGTAAATATCGAGTTGAACATGTTGTAGTGCGTGGACGCCACCAAATGATTTGGTAATGTCTCGTAGGGAAAGTAAGGGGGGAGTCTCCATTGACATAACTCCGCGTACCCTGTTGAAATGTGTTGATTTCTTTTGAAAAATGTTGAATTGTTTTGTATAATAGTAGGAAATTCGCCAAATGTCAATAAGGAATCTTACATTTCAACAGATTCCATATGTTTATCGCACTATTCGTGATATAGTATGAAGCGTTTCTAGCAGCACTTTTTATGATGGACACATAGCAATGAAGTCTGAACCTCTATCAACGAATGACGAGATGACGACGTTTGAGCGTCGTCAGCGTATTGTCAATCTCCTGAATCAGCAGATGAGTGTAAAAGTGACGACACTGGTCGAGCTATTCGATGTTTCGGAAACCACGATTCGGAATGATCTGGCGGCGCTAGAAACCGAACATCAACTCAAGCGGGTACGTGGTGGTGCGGTGTCCATTGCACAGGCTCCTCATGCTACTTTTCCAACATCGCGAACCATGAAGAACGCTGCCAACAAACAAAAGATCGCGCAGTGGGCAGCCGGAAATGTGGAAGATGGGCAGACGATTCTGTTGGATGCTAGCACGACGGTCTTGTGTATGACGCCCTTTTTGCAAGAGCACCGCAACTTGACTATCGTAACCAACGGTATCGACCTGGCACGCTCGCTGGCTGAACATCTGTCGAATACCGTGGTATTGATTGGTGGGGTTGTCAACAAAAGTGGCTCGGCGATCATCAGCCAACTCGATGAGCAGCAGCTTGCACAGATTCAATTCGATGTGGCCTTTGTTTCAGGGGTGGGATTTTCCCTCGAAACCGGCTTGTCTGAACGTCATATCGAAGAGGCGCGTTTGAAAGCAAAGTTACTGGCACGCGCCAAACGCACCATCGCACTGGTTGACTCATCGAAGCTGGGGGTGTCGAGTCTGGCACCCGTTAGTTCTGCCAGTGCGATTGGTCACCTCGTTACCGATCAGGATGCCGATCCACAGCTGATCGATCAGTTCAAGTCAGCTGGGTTGGGGATGACGATCTGTGGAGATGACACCGTTACCAATTATGCAGAGCAAGCGGGACGCCATCGCTTGATTGGTTTTGCAAACCTGAGCGAACAGGATTCTCACATTGCGCTTGATGTGCGACGTGGTCTAGAAAAGGCGGCTCAGGCACAGAATAATGTCGATATCATTGTGGCAGACAATCGCCTCGACCCGGTTCGTGCCCTTGCGGTAGCGGATGAGTTTATCGAACAGGCAGTTGATCTGATGATTGAGTATCAGATCGATTATCGGACCAACAGTCTGATTATGAAGAAGTTTCAATCTGCCAATATACCAGTCATTGCGGTTGATATTCCGATTGTAGGAGCGACATTCTTTGGGGTGGACAACTATCAGGCGGGGCATATGGCCGGGGTTGCCCTTGGGGAATGGATTGATATGCATTGGGAGGGCTCTCTTGATGCGGTTATCGTGCTGATTGAGCCACGTGCCGGTTCGTTGCCAGAAGCGCGTATTCAAGGGCAGATCGATGGGCTGCAGGAACATATTGGTGATATCCCATCCGATGGTATGCATTTTCTCGACTGTGGGAACACCAGCAGTGTGAGTGAATCTCAGGTGACTCAAAAACTTCACGAATTGGCGGATTGTCACCGTATTGCGGTACTAAGCTTTAATGATGACGCGGCTTATGGCGCATTACAAGCGGCTCAAAGCCTGAGCCGGACAGAACAGGTGGCTATTGTTGGTCAGGGCGCCGACCGCATCCTCCGTAGCGAGATTCGTCGGCCCCATTCGCCTGTGATTGGCTCAACGGCCTTTTTTCCTGAGGCATATGGCGAAAAACTCATGAGCCTCGCAATCGAGATACTGGAGGGACGCGCTGTCCCTCCGGCTGTGTATATGGAACATGTCTTTATCAATCAGGCGAATATCAATGTTTATTACCCAGATTAAAGCCTTTCTGGCCATTGCGTGTTACGGGACCAGTCATTGCGATATCGTAAGTTGTTAAACAAGCAACTTATTCACTGCGATCTTGCTGAACAAAACTTTTGGCGATGAATGCAAATGCTTCCTCACCATGATCATCCATCATGCAAATTAAACTATGTGGGCAGGATGCCTCAACAGCAGTGAATTCCTGTCCTACATTATTGAGATGAATCTGAAAGCGTTCACCATAATCGCGGACTGACTCCATTTCACCAACAACCATGAACATATCTATGTCAGTATCATCTGAGTGTGTTGTTAATTCCCATGGAGACCATTGATTAAAATAAGATTCGGTCTGGAACATCTTTGTTGCAATTTCTTCGCGATTATTTGTGATCGTGTTCCAATCGTGCAGTGCTCCATCCCAGATAACGAGTGTGCCAAATAATTCTGGTGCACGAAACGCATTCATAGCTGCACCAAACCCACCCATAGAGAAGCCTTGCATGACACGAGCACTACTTTGCGGAATCGTTCGATAGGTTGCATCAATATGTGGAATGATATCTTGTGTGAGAGCCGTCCATGTCAGAATTTGTTTGTCGTAACTATCAACCCACATTGAATCCCCGTTGGGATCAAAGGGGCACACCACAATCATCGGCTCAACAAGACCAGCCGTTACTGCTGCCTCAAGATGATGCCCGATATTGGTACAGTCATAGGCTGCCCAGGACTCGCGAAAGTGCCTCCCATGTAAGTGATAGAGTGTTCGATATCGCTGTTCTCCTGAGTGATATCCTTCCGGTAGGTAGATGAAATAGGTATGCTCCCCCGCTGCCGAACCAACAAATTGTACTGTTTGCACTTCACCATCGATATCAATAGGGCTTTGCACTATGTATGGCCAAATGATTTGAAGGGGGAGTTCATTCCAAAATAGTGCAACAAGGATTCCAAGTCCGACGACGGTAATGCTCAGCCCCATAGACACATTTTTTTTTAACATATTCATGATTGTATTGCTCTTTGGGTGTTTCAATTCATACTAACTACTCTGCTACTGGTAGTGGTGGCGCAATACGTGGGTGGGGTCGTCCGGCGGCTTCCCGTTCGGCACGCTCAGCTACGTGTGCTGCTTTCAACTTTTTGCGTGCTGCGATAATCCCCCGATCAATCCGTGCGAGTCGGTCCAGATCCCACCGTGCAACACGTCCCTGGGATGTCATCATTGGTATATCTCCGCCATCGAGACAACCAAGAACGGTGCTGGACAAGTTGATATATTTGCCGGAAAATACTTCCATCATTCCTGCTGTAAGGGTACGCTGCCAACGCTTTTCCTTGGTCCCGGCCAGCACAATCCAGAACGTCGAGTTGCCGATATCATTTGGGACGACCCAGGCATACCCAAAGCCAATATTGCCGCCCAGATCTCCACGATGGTGAAAAATGAAATTCGGAAGATGCCACTCGGTACAATCGATGTGCATGGGTCCAGGATGTTCAACGTCGTCGATAAATTTGGTCATCAATCCGCCGTTTTCCTTCTCTTCGACAGCAACCTCACCCGCCACCTTTTGACCGGCAAACAGTATACAGGAACGATGCAGGATGCCAGGATGGGCTACATCGGCACTGTTATCGAGCAGGTTGAGATGATTGAATGGTAATGGTGTTTGAACAGTGACGATAGTGTCATGCGAAAACACGTCTTTTGCATACGGCAGGGATTCGAGTACTGGCTGCGGTTCTTTGTCACCCATGTACACCCAGATGACCCCACCCATCTCTTCGACTGGATAAGTTTTTGCCTTCATGGTGTGGCATGCCGGGCTATCTGAGCCATCTGCAATAAAAGCCACACATGTGCCTGTGCCGTCGAAGGTCATGCCGTGATAGCGACATGTGATAGTTCCTGGTGCGACGACGCCGACCTGGCCCAATGATAGGAGTGGACTGCGATGTGGGCAACGATCTTCGAGCGCACAGGCTTTACCATCTGCACCACGGAAGAAGACGATATTATCACCCAACAAGGTGATCGGTTTCGGCTCGTTGTGGTATAACTCTTTGGACTTCATTGCCGGATACCAGTATTCACGCAATCCAAGGAAAGGGATGGTGTCCTCGTATTCACGAATGTAATCCCATGGAATGTCGGCCAGTGCGGTAGGCTTACCAGGTGTGCCAAACGCACGTTTGCGCCAGCGAGTCAGACGAGGATGGTCGGATTTGAGCGGCTCTAATCGTGCCCGGTCAATGTTCATTCCTGGTAATCGGCGTACGACACTGAAGACGGCATTCTTTACTTCGTGTCCCCAGATTGTCTTGTAGCGCTGCCATTCCGTCAGGTTTTGGGCCATTTCGAGTGTGTTCTGCCAGTTTGCCGTGAGTCGTTTGCGGCTTGCCGTCTTTTTCCCGTTCACATTGTTTCGATTTACAACTGTCATACGGTCCTCCTCGTGACTGTATCAGTCAATTACGGGCATCAATAATCTGTCTTTTCTCAATTGGTTATAGTTACAGGATGACTTCCAGGCTTTATAGAATTGGAAAGCGCATAGTGAGTGTATCGGTCGACAAACCGTGCTCTTTGACAAACGCAGCTATTGTCTGATCATGGGCTGGTTGGATGATGGCAGCGAAGCGTTGAATCAATGAGGCAATACTACACACAACAAACAGTTCGATACAGGTTTTCGTGTCAAATTGGTCGATCACCGGCTGGACAAAGCATCGCGGTGTGATCAGCGGGATTTGGGCTGAAAGATATGCCAGTCGTAGTGCGGCCCGTTCTGCTTCCCTAAAGAGTGCGATATCGCCCCCACGCCCGGACG
>JBCDFA010000109.1:0-20614 GCA_039178835.1 Chloroflexota bacterium | reverse complement strand
CATCAGATAATGAGGAGCAAACAGTAACCTATGCGGCTCTATGATACGCTTAGTAATGATACCGTTGAGTTAGAAATAGTCACTGATCGTCCGTTAACCATGTATGTTTGTGGTGTGACGCCCTACGATACGACCCATATTGGCCACGCACGCACCTTTTTGATTTTTGATGTGTTGTTGCGCTATCTGCGTTATCGAGGCGCAGTGGTGCAATACTGTCAGAACGTGACAGATGTCGATGATCCGCTATTTGAGCGGGCAGCACGTGACAATATTGCCTGGGATGTGTTGGCACAACGTGAGTTGGAGCAATTTGTGACCGATTGTCGTGCACTGAATATGATTCCTCCAACATACTTTCCAAAGGCCTCTGAAACCATTGCTCAGATGATTGAAACGATTGAGCGTCTTATCACATTGGGGCATGGCTATGTCCGCAATGGCAGTGTCTATTTTCGAGTAAGCACAGATCCCGATTATGGTGCAATGGCGCAGATGGGGTATGATGAACTGCTGGCCACTGCAAACCAAAATGGGAATAATCCTGATGATCCGCATAAAGATGATCCTCTGGATTTTGTGCTTTGGCATACCGGCAATCCTGGTGAGCCAACGTGGCCCAGCCCATGGGGACCAGGTCGACCTGGATGGCACATCGAATGTACGGCTATGGCGACCAAATATTTGGGTGAGCAGATCGATATTCATGGTGGTGGACGTGATCTGATTTTCCCCCATCACCCGTCCGAGATATCGCAAACAGAGGCAGTCACCGGAAAGCAGCCCTTTGTCCGAGTGTGGATGCACTGTGGTCTGGTCTGGTTTGATGGTGAGAAGATGAGCAAATCACTGGGGAATATGGTCTTTGCTCGTGATGTGGTGCGGGACCACGGCGCTGATCCAGTACGCTGGTATTTGCTCTCCGCACCCTATCGGGAAGATTTCTACTATGAACACGCGCGCTTGCTTGCCTGCAAAGAAAAAGTTGCACAGGTAAAGGCCGCTCTACAGGCACAAAGCCCTTCTCCTGGACAGGCACTTGATCCGTCACCTTTCCAAGTTGCCATACTTGATGCACTAGATGATGGATTGCAGACACATCGTGCGTTGGCTCAGATTGAAGAGCTTGCAGCGGCAGTGCTGGCCGGAGTCGCAGAACAACGTGATGTACGTAAGGCACAGCAGAGCTTACACGACATGGTCCATATGCTAGGATTTTGGTTGGCTGGAGAGAAATAGCCAGCAATCGGTCGCATTTGATATGTTGCTAGCGTTGCTCAACCCAATGAGCAGCGCTTTTTCAATGATTAGCCATGTGCATTTTCTTTCTTTCTGGCATGGTGTACAATAGCGACGCACGCATTCCAGACTCAATAGGGTATTATTCATAATCTATGAAACTCGTTACAACTGCCCAAATGCGTTCGCTCGAACAAGCTGCAGTCGATGCCGGTGCTACGTGGTCAAGTCTGATGGAGCAGGCAGGATGGGGCGTGGCACAGGTGGCCACGCAGATGTTTGGTATTGTCAAGGGACGTTCGGTCGTTATATTGGTTGGCCCTGGCAACAACGGTGGTGATGGCCTCGTCGTGGCACGCCATCTCTACGATGCCGGCGCACGTGTTACACTATACATATGGCGGCGTACCAACATAGACGCAGATCGCAATTGGCAACTCTGTCGTGAACGTGACATCATAGAATACGATGCCGAAAGCGATCCGCAGTCGCAGGAGTTGCAGTCACTACTTAGTTCCGCCGATATGGTGATCGATGCGTTGTTGGGAATGGGTGTTAATCGACCTGTTACTGGAGCATTGGCCACGATCCTTACCGTGGTTGAGGCAGTTCGGCAGAGGAACACTGATCTGGATGAAGCACAGCGACCGCTGCTCCTTGCGATTGATGTGCCAACAGGCATTGACTCTGACAATGGCAGGGTCTTGGGGCAGGCTATCCACGCCGATGCAACGGCAGCGACTGGATTGGTGAAACGAGGTTTGGTGCAGCATCCAGGATATACCTACACTGGAGCGCTGCATGTAGTCGATATAGGTTTAACATCAGCACAACTGGAGGGAGTTATGAGCGAAACGATCAGTGTTGAACGAGCACGCAAACTGGTACCAGCTCGCCCTGATGATTCGCATAAAGGCACTTTTGGAAAAGCGATGATTGTCGCCGGGTCACTACTCTATCCAGGTGCTGCGAGTCTAGCGACAGCTGGGGCTGCACGCGTCGGTGCAGGATTAGTGACGCTGGCAGCCGGTCGGAGTGTGCTCGGTGGGCCGGGCCGTTTGCCCGAAGTTACATTGCGGCCACTCCCTGAGGCAGGCGGTGGTGTTCTGATGGCTGAGTCGGCCAATGAGTTGCTCAAGCATTTGGAAGATTATCAAGCGCTGCTCGTCGGCCCTGGCATTGGGCAGGAAGAAGAAACAGGGAAGTTTCTCGCACGTCTGCTGGGTGTTGAAACACAGAAACAACGGGGCCAGATCGGCTTTCGGATTGCGAACGAAACTGAGACCACTGAGGAAAAACAAACGCAGCTACCACCAACCGTGCTCGATGCAGATGCATTGAACATTCTGAGCAAGCTCGAAGGATGGTCTGAGCGTCTCCCACGTGGTCGCTGCATTCTGACGCCACATCCCGGTGAGATGAAACGCTTGCTGGGTGTTGAAGAACTCGACGGTGATGCTGTTCAGGTCGCCGAGGATGCGGCCAAGCGCTGGGGCCAGATCGTGGTGCTCAAGGGTGCAACGACTGTTGTAGCCGATCCCGAAGGCCAGACAATGGTCAGTGGCGAGGGAAATGCTGCATTGGCCACAGCTGGTACGGGCGACGTGCTTGCCGGTGCGATAGTCGGGTTGCTGGCACAGGGTGTGAGCCTCTTCGACGCGGCAGTACTTGGGGTCTATCTCCATAGCGCCGCCGGGCAACTGGTTCGCGAAGAAATGGGCAGTGCGGGGGCATTGGCGAGCGATCTTCTACCACGTTTGCCACTAGCTATTAAGAGTTTGCGTGGGCGTAAAAAGTAGTACTTCTTGGTCACGATGAGATTGGGTTGTGATATGCGTGCTGTAGATATTATCGTAAAAAAGCGTGATGGTGGCGAATTAACCACTGCCGAAATAGACATGCTCATTGATGGATACACCCATGATCGGGTGAGTGATGAGCAGATGGCAGCCTGGGCCATGGCAGTGGTGCTGCGGGGGATGAGTGATCGTGAAACAGCCGACCTGACGCTGGCGATGGCACGTTCTGGTGCACAACTTGACCTGCACGATGTTGCTCCCATCACCGTTGATAAGCACTCGACCGGCGGTATTGGCGACAAAACCACTTTGCTATTGGCACCGCTGGTAGCTGCGGTGGGTCTGCCTGTTGCAAAGATGTCTGGTCGTGCGCTGGGGTTTAGTGGCGGCACGATTGATAAGCTTGAGTCTATCGACGGCTTCCATGTAGAAATGTCCTCTGACGCTTTTCGATCTGCCGTGCGTGATATCGGGTTAGTGATTGCTGCTCAGAGTATCGATCTGGCCCCTGCCGACAAGCGGCTCTATGCCCTGCGTGATATGACTGGCACTGTTGAGTCCATTCCCCTGATTGCCGCCAGTGTGATGAGTAAAAAACTGGCTGCTGGTGCCGATTGTATTGTGTTGGATGTCAAATGTGGCCGTGGTGCCTTTATGCAGACGTTGGACGAAGCACGGCTGTTGGCGCAGACCATGGTAGCGATTGGCCGTCACGCCGGTCGTCAGGTGTCGGCGGTGATCTCGACGATGGAGCAACCACTCGGGCAGGCTGTCGGGAATGCGCTGGAAGTGCGCGAGGCCATCGAAGCTCTTCGCGGGCATGGCTCTGATGATCTGATTGATCTCTGTCTGACCCTTGGTGCTGAGTTAACCGTTCTCGCAGGCAAAGCGGCTGATCGTGCTGAGGGACGCGATCTGCTGTATGCGGCTTTGGAGGATGGTAGCGCATGGAATATCTTCTGTCGCTTTATTACCAATCAGGGTGGTGATCAGCGCGTCCTTGATGATGTATCGACGCTGCCCAGTGCGCCTGTTGTGTTGGCCATTCCTGCACCGCGTTCGGGCGTTGTCGCTGCCATCGATGGCATGGTGCTTGGTCAGACGGTCAATGCCTTGGGTGGAGGACGTTTGCAGAAAGGCAACACCATCGATCCATCGGTTGGCCTGATGGTCGAAGCAAAAATTGGCAGTCACGTTGAGACTGGCCAGCCGCTTGTGTTTATTCACGCAGCCTCAATGCAGGATGCAGAACGCGAAAAAATAGCGATCCAATCAGCGTTTGTCATTGGCGATCAAAAAGTTGCGGCTCCACCGCTGATCCATGAAATTGTTGCTTGATGTCATTGTCCGTATGATTGAGTTGATTGCTAAAAAATGTCATACTTGTGGAGTATTCGTCATATGCCTATTTATGAATATCGTTGCCCTGATTGTCAGGCGCGGTTCCAAAAACTGGTGAGTGGTTTCCGTGACCCGGAAGGATTGCTCTGTCCACGTTGCAGTAGTGCTGCTGTCGAACGTGCGGTCTCGCGTGTATCGATTGTGAAATCGGAAGAAGCACGGCTTGATAGCCTGGCCAACCCAGCTATGTTTGCCGGTCTCGACGAAAATGATCCTCGCTCGATTGCACGCTGGGCGAAAAAACTAGGGAAAGAGCTTGGCGACGAGGCTGGCGAAGATTGGGACGAGATGGTTGATCAGATGTTAGAAGAAGAAATGTCTGGTGAACATGGCGAAGATGAGTCGCCTCAGGGAGCAAGCCCCGCGAAGTCGAACAATTTGGGGTGGGCATAAAAGAGGCTAGAGACTGGAGATGAGAGACTAGTGATTGAGCTGAATACCTGATCGATTGTGGGAGTTTTCCACATCTCAATCTGATACAGTTGTGAGGATAGATATGTTTAGACGCCTTTTCGGCAGAGGACAAGATGCGCCACGTACAGAAGAAGAGGCGCAAGAGGAAGAACAAAAAATCGAACAGGCCACCGAGAAAACGCGGCGTGGCTTTTTTGGTCAGATCGCCGAACTGTTTTCGACTGGTGAGCCTATCACTGATGAGTTGTGGGATGATCTCGAAGCATTGTTGATCCAGGGTGATGTCGGTATCGAGACGACTCAATACCTGGTGAATCGAACCATTGACCGCTGCAATCGTAATGGTGTCAAACGTGCCGATGAAGCTCGCGAGATGCTTATTGCCGAGATGGTGAGTGTGCTGACCGAGAACGCTGAACCTCAGCGTATGACGTCCCGGCCCTATGTACTCATGGTTGTTGGGGTCAACGGGGTTGGCAAAACAACGCTGATAGCGAAGCTGGCCCATCGGTATAAGGTGCAGTTTGGCAAGAGTGTGATGCTGGCTGCCGCTGATACCTTCCGTGCTGCCGCGACTGAGCAACTCGAAACCTGGGCAGAACGTGCCGGTGTACCGGTGATTACACGTGGTCAGGGGGCCGATGCCGGAGCGGTTGTCCATGATGCTGTTGATGCAGCGTTAGAGCAGAATGTTGATCTCCTGATTGTCGATACTGCCGGGCGTCTCCACGTGAAAGCCAACCTCATGCGCGAGTTAGAGAAAATTCGTAATGTGATTCGCCGACGTATCCCTGAGGGACCGCACGAGGTTTTGTTGGTCATTGATGCAACAACGGGGCAGAATGGCATTCTCCAGGGCAAGTCATTTATGGAAGCTGTGAATGTGACCGATGTCGCGATTACCAAGATGGATGGAACAGCCAAGGGTGGTATTGCTTTTGCCGTCGCGCAGGATATTGAGCAACCGATTCGCTACATTGGCACGGGTGAGAAGATGACCGATCTGGCGATGTTTGATGCTGAGACGTTTGTTGATAGTCTTTTTGCACAGTAAGGTCAAGTGTTTTTGCTGATGTAGCAAATGTGTAGGAGGGTGTTGTGCCGCTTGAAATAGTACCATGTCCCGCGTGTAAACAGAAGCTCGCTGTGCAGGAATATGTGGGTGTTGGGGCACAGATTGTGTGTATCAGCTGTGGAAGTTCGTTGCGGATCAAACAACGTCAACCGTTGCGGGTTGAGGTGGTGCCGGAAGAAGCGACTTACAACTCTGATGATCGTCCCGAGTCATATGGATAGAGGTAGACCCGATATATGTCGCAAGTTCTATGCATGACTCTGGTTCGATTGATACAGCGGATGGCACGTGTCTTTGTGCTGTTGGCAGGGGCGGTGGCAGTAAGCAGTTGTTTGTTAGTAGCTGGACAACAACAATCATCTGATATTCAGGCAGATGCGGGCAATGTGAGTTCGGCTTTTGTCAGTGCCGAGGGTACGCAGCGGCGCACCATTGCAACAGATACCCCTGGTGAGCTGAATGTGATGGTATTAACATCGGTTGATCGTGGTGATCTTCGCATAGAATTCCTTGAACCTGATGGTTCAGTTGCGTTTTCCATCGAGGGCAGTCCGGAGGGTCAGCGGAGTCAATCTGGCAATGTGTCAACGGATGAGCAGGGACGTTTGCACTATCGCGTGGTTGCACGTAACGCACGTAACGGGAATTTTCGAATCCTTTATCAACGGCTTTCAAGCTAAAGCCAGCACTAGTATGTGGTGATTGTTATGGCGAATACAGTTGAAACCATTCTTGCATCAGTCAAAAATCAACGGGTAGAGTTTATTAGCCTTCAGTTTACTGACATTTTGGGGATGGTCAAAAATGTGACGATCCCTGTCACCCAGCTTCAAGACTGTCTTGATCATGGAGTCTGGTTCGATGGCTCATCAATTGAAGGATTGGAACGATATCGCATTGCCGAGAGTGATATGTTTCTGGTGCCCGATTTAGATACATATGCATTGGTCCCATGGGATCAGGGTGTAGGGCAACCAACAGCGCGTATGATCTGTGATATTCACACACCTGATGGTAAGCGTTTCTCAGGCGACCCACGGGCGATCTTGCGGCGGGTTGTTGATGAAGCGGCGGAGATGGGATTTGTCTACAACGTCGGGCCAGAGATTGAGTTTTTTCTGTTCAAGACTGATGAACAACAGCGCCCCACGCTTAAACCACACGATTTTGCCGGATATTTTGATGTCTCGAATGATCTAACATCTCGTATTCGTCGTCGCGCTGTACGTGCGTTAGGTGCGTTTGGCATCGATGTTGAGGCTACCCATCACGAGGTCGCGATCAGTCAGCACGAGATTGATTTGAAGTATGGCCCAGCGTTTGCGATGGCCGACAACATTATTACGTTTCGCATGACCCTGAAGGCGATTGCCCAGCAACAGGATCTTTTTGCATCGTTTATGCCCAAACCGATCAGCGGTATTACGGGCAATGGGATGCATATTCATCAGAGTTTGAGCGATATCAAAACTGGGGCGAATGTGTTCTATGATCCTGAACAGCCCTATGGCCTTTCGGCAATTGCTGGACATTTTATGGCGGGATTGTTGCTGCACGCCAAGGGGATGACCGCTATTCTGGCACCACTGGTGAATTCGTACAAGCGACTGGTGACCGGATATGAAGCTCCGGTGCATATCAGCTGGGGGCGTACCAACCGCTCTGCGCTTGTGCGTGTGCCCCGTATTAACGAACGACGCCCTCAGGCCACCCGTATTGAGTTACGCTGTCCAGATCCGTCGTGCAACCCGTATCTTGCACTCGCAGTGATGCTGAAAGCGGGTTTGGATGGTATTCGACGGCAACTGCCTCTTCCCGATGCGTTAGAAGAAGATCTCTATCATATTGACCCACGCGCCCATCAAGTTGATACCCTTCCAAGTTCTCTGGGGGAGGCACTGATCGAATTACAGCAAGATGCGACCATTGTTGAGACGCTTGGGTCTCGTATTGTGGAGCGTTTTGTCGACGCAAAGACTCAGGAGTGGGATGCCTATTGTGCTGCAGTGAGTCAGTGGGAGCTTGATCGGTATTTGTCCCTCTATTAGCTCTTGTTTTCTCTCAGCACGGTATTATTCGACCGTCAACTTTGTCATGTGCTATAATGCGCGGGCCTTACCGGAAGGAGGCATGCACATATGGCAGAACAAGCACAACCGTTATCAACCAAACGTCACATGAAACCAGAAACAAGTGCCTGGCTGATCTTGCTGGCTGCTTTCGGTTTGTTTTGTGTGCTGGTCGCGGTAGCCGGTTACAATGGATGGCAGTTTTACACTACCGCCACAAAGCGGATCGAAAATGCCGTATTGTATTCTCACGAAGCCCCTGGTATTGTGGTACAAAGTGGGAGTGACAACGATCCCCTGGAACCATCACAACAAGCACAATTCTTCGAAACCTACCGTGTGAAGGCCTTACCGGATATTGCTGCCTATGGCCCAGTGGCATCACTTGTCTTGCAAGATGTCAGGGAAAGCCAAACACAACCAACGCAGATCGATATTCATGTACGCCCCAATACCAATGGTGCAGACCTCTTCCTTGAGCGCTATCGTGAGTCTCGCTGGTATGGCAGTCATCGCGAAGTCTACTTTGTTCAGGAGTCGGGTTACGTGCGTTATGATCTCGCTGCAAATCGTTTTGCACAAAACACCCAGTATCGTGTGACATTACCTGGTGAGACCTATGTGATGTTGCGGCCCGGTGGGAGCTATAGCATCGAGCTTCCCCGCGATAGAGATGGTAATCCAAAAGCATTCTTAATAACAGATGAGCCTCTTTTTGCAGAGATTGCTGTCCGTGATAGAGGATTAGCTACTATCCAACGGGGAGGACAGCGGATTGTAGTTGAGCATGGTGAGAAAGTGCAGATAGATGTTGATGGCATGATTGGTGAACCAATGGCTTTACAGTGGCCGCTGATCGCTGATGGGGAGTTTAATCAATACGAAGAGCAAGTGTATTATGATGAGGAATTGTCGGAGACATGGGAGTTCTCTGCCAATGATGGAACGCCCGAGTTGAGCCTCTCTCCTGAAGATCGTGATGGTCGTTTTTATGTGGTTCAGGCGTGCCCACCACAAACCCCAGAGCACTGCCCTGACGATCAGATTGCGGTCGGACAATTCCGTCGTGAGGGTTCACAATCACAAAACTTTATCACTGGTATAGAACAACGTGTCGAGACAGATATTTCAGAATATCGCTCACTCAATCTCTCGGCATGGGTGCGCATTACCTATCAATCGCTTTCCTCAACAGGCATCGAAGGTTCTGAATGTCCACTCATGATCCGCCTTCTGTATCGGCATCGTAGTCCCAGTGATCAACCAGAACAGCGATTTATCTGTATTTATGAAGACCCAGACCCAGACGCCTCGCCGTACACGTCTGGTGAAATTTCCTATCGCCCTGTCGAACGATTCCAATGGTATCACCTGAACCTTGATCTGCGTGATGGTGCGTTGCTTGATGATGCATGGTATCTCGAAAATGTTCGCATCGAGGCACGTGGTCATGACTATGTATCAGAGATTGCAAAGATATCACTTGTAGCGATGCAATAGATAATAAAGGTAGTATGGCATCTATGTTGTGTAGATGTTTCTGCTATCGTAGTGTGTGAATGGAGATTGTTGGTCCATGAAGAACATTGCAGTAGTCGGAACCGGATATGTTGGTTTGACAACGGGTGTGTGTTTTGCTGATTTAGGCAATAATGTCACCTGTATTGAAATAAATGTTCATAAACTTGACCAGTTACGTGCCGGTAAAACCCCCATCTATGAACCCGGTTTAGAGGAGTTGTTAGAGCGGAACATGCGGGCGGAGCGCCTGCATTTTACAGACAGTTATGAGAAGGGCTTGTCAGACGCGGAGTTTGTTTTTATCACTGTTGGTACACCGATGAATGCCAATGGGTCAGCCGATCTTTCTCAGGTGGAAGTGGCAGCAAGCAGTATTGGCAAGTATTTAAACCATTCTGCTGTTATCATTGATAAAAGCACTGTTCCAGTGGGAACGGGTGACGTCGTCGAGCGTATTATTCGTGAACATTTGACCGAAGATGTGCCGTTTGCCATTGTATCCAATCCCGAATTTCTACGTGAGGGAAGTGCCATTTCCGATTTCTTCAATCCAGATCGGATTGTGCTGGGCTCGTTGGATCGAGAAGCGGCTGAAAAAGTGGCGGGTCTTCACGATCCCCTAGGGGCATCGATCATTATTACCGATCTCCGTACAGCTGAAATGATTAAGTATGCCTCCAATGCTTTCTTGGCCACTCGCATCTCTTTTATCAATGAGATTGCTCAGATCTGTGAGAAGCTTGGTGCTGATGTGAAAGAGGTTGCACGGGGTATGGGGGCCGATAAACGGATTGGACCGCATTTCCTTGATGCGGGGATTGGCTATGGCGGTTCGTGTTTTCCTAAGGATGTATTGGCGCTGCACCATATGGCGGCCACCTCTGGGTGTCATCCGCAACTGCTCCAAGCAGTAATGGATATTAACAAAGATGCACGTCGTCGCTTTGTGGAAAAATTGCGCGAGATGCTTGGCACATTTGATGGAACTGTGATCGGGGTGTTAGGGCTGGCATTCAAGCCTAATACCGATGACATGCGTGAGGCCCCATCCCTGGATATCATTAATTGGCTACAGGAAGAAGGTGCGCGGGTCAAAGCCTATGATCCTGTTGCCATGAAGGTTGCAGGTGATCTTATTCCCATGGTGACGTTCTGTGCGACAGCATACGATGCGGCCAAAGAGGCTGATGCACTGTTGATTGTGACTGAATGGAATGAGTTTAAGCAGCTTTCGCTTGGTCGTATCAAAGACTATATGCGACGCCCAATTGTCCTTGACGGGCGCAATATCTATGATCCTGACGCGATGGCTGCTCACGGCATTGTCTATCGTGGTGTTGGTCGTGGTTTGAATGAATCGATACTCCTCCCAACATAACAAGCACTAACGTGGGCAGCGGCAGATTACCAAAAGTGGTCGCTGCCTCTTTTTGAGCGCATTATGCTGTACAATGGTATTGATTTGATTGATATCAACCGGATTGAGCAGGCAATACAACGCTGGGGAGATCGATTCCTTCAGCGGGTTTTTACTGCTCGTGAACAGACGTATCGTGCTCGCCCCGAGTCGCTGGCTGCACGTTGGGCGGCGAAAGAGGCAACTGCCAAGATGCTGGGTGTTGGGCTACGTGGCCTTGGTTCTGCACCGCACGATGATGAGGCTGTGAGTTGGACTGATATTGAGACTATCAATGATGAAGCAGGTCGCCCCATGCTCCAGTTGCACGGTCGGGCGGCTGAACAGGCCCGGCGACTTCATATCACGGATCTGTCGGTGAGTTTATCCCACACACGTTCATATGCTATCGCCTCAGTTGTTGCCTTATCTACGAATTCACTCCATTAATAGCCAATCTGTATCTCTTCGTTTGGTAAAAAGTTAAAAGCTTTACTTACCCTTAATCATTTTTTGATATATGGATAAATCTTCTCACTTATACTAATATCGACCCCGGATTTGCATAATAAAGTCAAAAACTGATACAATACCTTGTTATACGATGTTGTATAGTTTGAAGGAAAGGTGAAATATGACACAGCCAATCGCACACAAAGAGCGAGATATGTTCGTAAAGGGTATCCCTCATGATGTGACATCGCTCAAAGCGTTACTTTCATCAGGATGGCAGATTGAACCACCAGTGCTTGCGCGTTTGGCCTGGGGAACACGTCAGGACAGCCCTGTAGCATACCACTTTATTGTTACTCGGCACAATCAACGCAGTTTGATAGTTATTGCAGAAAGTACAGAGCTACATAGCTTCTTGAGGGAACAGGCACTTCCTGTCAGTTAAGTGACACCAATACGTTTGTTTACGTAACACGTAGCCAAGTTTTCAATCAGTGTCTGAAATTCAGTACTATGTGTACTTTATTCTTCTTTTACCTCATTTGTTGGATATCTTGCCTCTAATGAAGAAAACGGTGTCACTGTTGATCTTTCTTCTTCTGTAGGTAGTACGCCCGTTTTTCTGGTTGTTTTGTTTGTTCCACGATTTTGTTTGCTGCTATTATGTGTGTTTAGGTTCATGTAAAAGCAGTAGGCTTCAAATGGTGCAAGTGTAAGTTGGAGGGTTTGGTCGTTTGTGCAGTGCCACATGATTTTTTTCGTCTTACCCCATGGCATATCATGCAAAAGCTCTGTCAACGGGGAGGTCGTGTCCACCTTGATGTCATCTGGTATTCGAACAGTAGTAGTATGGCGATATGGTCCCATATTGAGAAGGCACAGCAGGTATTCAGCCTGATCTTCGCAAATAACACCGAAGATAGATGGATTGTCAGATACAATAGCATTGTAGCGCACACTACCATGTCGTAATGCAGAATGCGCGGTGCGAATGTACAGCAACCGTGTAATGAATGCCTCGTCGATATCTTCTTGCCCTGTACGAATTAATGGAACAAAACCACAAAAGACCATGCCTGCCAGAATGAGACGACTGATCTGTGAGCCACGCATACCAGGAGCAATTGCATTGATCTGATGCGAATAGTAGTTTTCCACGAAGCATGCCCGAACTATGTCTGATGAACGTGTTGTTCGAAGATCATACAGCCAGTGTCCAAGTTCCTCAGGGGTAAGGGCTCCTAAAGCTGTACGAAAAAACTGATGATGTACTGGCTCATCAATGGCGAGATCGGCAACACTATCATAGATTGGCCCGCCAAAAGGGGTCATGAGAATTGTGTCTGGCTTTGTGTTGCTCAGTGTTTGGCGTAGTTCACGGATCATTGCAAGCACAGCGAGACTACTTGTACTTGCATGGTGTGATACGTGGGTTGCCCAGTTGATGGGCGGTATGCGCGGCACCATCATACGATATCCATCAAAATTATAGGCTAGTAATTGTTGTTGTGCCTGTTCGATTACATGACTTCGTAAAGCGGGATTCGTCCAATCGAAGCAGTAGCTTCCAATCACTTCGATGGATTGTAAGAGGGTACCATCTTCATTTTGACAAATCCATTCGGGATGTTTTACGACATATGGCGACTCACAACTACACCCGATGAGCGGCAAGTCAACCAGTACGCGCATACCATGCCTGTGTGCTTCGTCAACCAAGGAGCGGAGATCATCAGGGGACCCGAGATTCGGTTCAATAAGGCCAAAATGACTAATAGCATAGGGATTTTGAGGAATAGTCCAGTTTTCATCCCATGGTTGTTGATGTGGATTATCGAAAGCCCAGATAGGTAGCATACATAGGGTGTTAATCCCCAGTGACTGCAAGCGGGGTAAACTCTCTGTCAAGCCACGAAATCCGCCAAAATAGGCTGGATATACCTCGTAGATGGTCAGGTTGTGTATCTCAGATGTGGTTTGCACGGGAGGATATACGCGCGTCTCCCTGTGTGTCTGTTGAAATACGTTTAGGGCTACATTCCAGGGTTGTTCTAGAAGTAAAATATATTGTGTGCCGCCGTTGAGTGCAATCTCAGCGTTTAAGCGGTCGGCCAGCATGATCTCATGTGATACGGTAAGGGCGTTTTTGTTCCCATCAATGGATGGTGTGGCAGGCTCAACCTCGCTATGATACCAGCACAGAAGTGTTTCAGGCAACAGTGGGTTGTGGAGTGCCACCAGCCCTGGGGTAACAATTGGTGCGGGTTCAAGTGCCCATTGATCGGTTGTTACAGGCCTAAAGAAATGGGGTATTGTCGGATCAATTGGTGATAGGGCGGTGTTCACCATCATATGTGGATGTACGCGATGACCGGGTGCTTCAAAGCGACATGCTTCAGGCTCTCCAATACAAACCCAGGGAAGTGTCAGTCGAACTGCACGGAGCTGTACTTCCTCTTCACTAACATTTTTGACACTGACACGACGCGCAATAAGCGTGCCAACAATATGATAGCGATCATAGACAATCAGGGGACCAATACCAGTCATAACAGCAATGTCAATGGCTGTGTCACGTTCGGTGACTGTATGGCTGAGATAGCGGACCAATGTGCGTTGTGCCAGCCATATTCCATCAAGACCTACCTGCACATCTAGAGTGGGGACCGATGGTCCATGTCCAAGGACATTAGGTTGGTTTTTGGTTCGTAGTAAAAACAGTCCGCCATGTTCCTGAGAGAAACCGATGTCGATATGGGGGGTCTGAACAATAATGCTGTGGCGATCCTGCTGGACCGTGAACGTTGGCATGGCGTTGTACACTTTCAGCGCTGCTTGGATATGACCAGATTAGATCATTGCAGTAAGTATGAATCGCATCGTATTCTACCACACCCAACTAGGGAATGGCGGAACTTGCCCATACAATCTGGTTCATAAGGCATGCAATGAATGAATTGCAAATGGCCCTCTGAAGATTCAGAGAGCCATCATATATTACCTGATGAAACAACAGGTTAGGGTCGACTTTTTATTCTGCCGTTGCTGTTGTTGCAAGTTCATTCAATACATTAGTTACACGTGATACAAGTTCGCCTTGATCGGTGATGCTGTGGCGATCTGCAAGATATTGTGGATCGTTGTAGGTTACCCGTACCTGCCCATCGGCATCTTCCCATACCAACATTTTTTGTGGCAGATCAATACCGATCGTTTGTTGACTCTGCATCAGCGGTGTGCCAACGTTAGGATTCCCAAAGACCAACAGTTGGGTTGGGCGCAACTCCAGATCAACGCTCTGGGCATTTGCTGTGTGGTCAAGTTTGGTTACCAGCGTAAGCTCTCGCTCACTAATGCCTGCCTCAAGCCGTGTGACCGTTTCTTCAACGGTGTAGGGACTATCTACAGTCACTAGTCCATTGGTTGATTGGGCTTGTGTAGCAACTGGTGCAAGTTGGGTGACAACGGAGCCAGCCAGTAAAGCGATGAGCAGGAACCGAGTGGTGTTGGTGTATCTACGTGCTATGCGCCACAGGGTACTACCACTTGCGAGCAACAAGAGCGCAGCACCAAGCAACCATGGCAGGATGGTGTTTGTGCCACTAGTGTTGGGGAGGCTTGCCGGGGCATCGTCTGCTTGATCGGTTTCTGTGGAAGCATCTGTTTCCGATTCAGCTGGCGTATCGGTTGCCTCATCTGACTCAGCAGGGGTCTCTGCTGTTGTGACACCATCAGCAAAGTTGGCCAGTGCTGTGCTGATAGTGGATAGCACCTCGTCCTGCTCTGTCAACCCATGGCGATCCGCAAGATACTGTGGATCATTGTAGGTGACATTTACACCATTCGCATCTTCCCATACCAAAAACTTCTGTGGGAGATCAATTCCATTTGTTTGCTGATTCTGCATCAGTGGTGTGCCAAGGTTTGGGTTACCGAAAAGAATGACTTGTGTAGGTGCGAGTTCTTGTTCAACGTTTTGTGCATTTGCAGTGTGATTGACTGTTGTGACAACGGTCAGACCGCGATCTGCGAGAGCTGTCTGAAGTCGGCTGACGGTCTCATCGGCGGTGTATGCACTTTGCACAGTCACCAGTCCATTAGTACCTGCCTCTTGAGCATTGACAGAGCCAACAACGAAAAGAAACAGAGCCAATAATACGGCTCCTATTCTCCACAGATTCATATAATCCTCCTGATAAGGTGAGTGAAACGTACATGGATATAGCAAGAAAACGGCCAGTATTTGTGTACGATTGGGTAAAAGATCCGCCGAGACGATACCACAGCAGCGTAGGGCACACTGTAAGCTAGGTTACACAAGGCCAAAAGAGCGATAAAGAATGCCCCCAAGCACTATTGATCCGAGGCTAGAAGGTAACGCTCTTCCCATGCCCATTTTGCAGCGCCCATCTAGAAGTGATGGTACAATCGTATGTCTCACAATCGCGTTTTGTGAGATGCTATGCAAGCACTATCGAGAGGTATGTATGAACTTGGTTGTGGAGTGGGATGTTTACAGTATGATGGTGCTGAAAGAGTGCTGATTCGACTGATCTTATTAGGCGACAACCAGTAGTTTGCGGGCCAGTGCAACAAATTGGTCAACAAAGAATGGCTTCGTGATAAATTTCGTTACCCCCGCATCGTGTGCATCGCGCCTGAGTTTGGGGGTATCATAGGCAGTAAACAACACCATGGGTATTTGCGATCCGGCATCCTTAAGTTGATTAATCAGATCAAGACCTGTTTTACCACGGAGATTGTAGTCAGTGAGTAATAAATCATATGGCTGTTGATTTGCGAGACGAAGCGCCTCTTCCGCAGAAATGGCGTGATCGAGATGGAAGGAAGTTTGTAATTCGCTCAGCCCAATTGTGATAATCCTAGCAATACTGTCATCATCTTCTACCAATAATATGCGTGGTTCTACAATAGTCATAATAAACTCTTTCATCAACATTGAATAAGTACTGTTTGATCAGTAAACGTGTAGATATACCTTTCTATCACATGAATATACGATACGAAATACAATAATGTTACGAGCATATTGCGATACTGCTCCTTTTTTGTAACAATGCGAGAATTAGTTGTATTGTTGCCTATAACAACGAGACATATCTTATGACCCATCAACAAGTTGATTCCATTAGTATTGAAGTATTTCGGCATCGCTGTACGGCTGTTGCAGAAGAAATGGGTGTGGCACTTGGACGAAGTGCCTTTTCACCAAACATCAAGGAACGTCGTGATTTTTCGTGTGCTGTATTTGATACTACAGGTCGGATGGTAGCCCAAGCGGCCCACATCCCGGTCCATCTGGGCGCAATGCCTCGTTCTGTAGAAGCAGCCCTTTCATGTTATACCTTGCATCCTGGTGATGTGGTTGTACTGAATGATCCGTATCAGGGTGGCACCCACCTACCTGATATCACGACAGTTGCCCCAGTATTTCACGAAAACGAATGTATCGGGTACACCGCAACTCGCGCACACCATGCCGATATTGGCGGCATCACGCCTGGCTCAATGCCGATGAGCCGTGAGCTGTTTCAGGAAGGCTTGATTATTCCACCAGTTAAGTTGGTCTCTGCTGGCGTGGTCAACGAAGCGTTGATCGAGGTGATTTGCCGCAATTCACGTACTGGTGATGAACGGCGTGGTGATCTGGTGGCACAGTTGGCCTGTCATCGGGTTGGTGGAGCACGGCTGATCGAATTAGCAGAACAACACGGGAAACAGTGGCTCTCCCAACATATGGAGGCACTGTTGCGTTATGGTGAGCGTCATATGCGTACATTGCTAGAGTCGATACCCGATGGTGTATATGTGTTTGAAGATTGTTTAGATGATGATGGATTAGCGCATACGCCATTGGTTTTGCACGTATCCATTACGGTGGAACATGATGCAGCGATTATCGACTTTGGTGGGACTGCTCTACAGTGTCGTGGGCCACTCAACGCGCCTCGTGCAGTGGCTGAAGCAGCGGTACTTTACTGTTTTCGTTGTCTAGCCCCGGCAGATATGCCAGCATCAGCAGGAGCATTTACGCCGCTCACCATAGTCATTCCCGAAGGCACCATACTCAACCCACATCCCCCTGCACCTGTTGCAGGAGGAAATGTCGAGACATCACAACGTGTCGTCGATGTGGTCTTTGGCGCACTGGCACAGGCTGTACCAGAGTGTATTCCGGCGGCATCTGCAGGGACAATGAATAATCTGACTTTTGGCGGTGTTGATCCGACAAGTGGGGCGTCATTTGCCTATTATGAGACCCTTGGTGGGGGAATGGGCGCACGCCCAACGGCGCCTGGGCTCGATGGCGTACAGGTGCATATGACCAACACGCTTAACACTCCAGTTGAAGCACTCGAACGACTCTTACCAGTGCAGATCCAGCAATATGCGTTGCGAACTGGCTCTGGTGGAGTTGGAGCGCAGCGAGGTGGTGATGGCCTTGTCCGTGCGATCCTGTTTTTGGTTCCGGCGACTCTGAGCCTCCTGACCGAGCGACGTGTAACTGCCCCCTATGGTCTAAACGGGGGAGAGTCAGGGACTCAAGGATTCAATACCCTAACTACATCTGATGGCAATACACAGATCCTCCCCAGTAAAACAACCGTATCTGTAGATAGAGGAACCCTCCTCCGTCTTGAGACGCCCGGTGGTGGTGGTTGGGGCAGTCGCTCATCGAATGTTGATGAGTGATCAATCGGGATGATATTCTACTGCTAGAAAGCATCTAGTGTTAACGTGTTTGCCACACTTATGTTTTTATATTTCTCCTTTTGCTGTTTTATCCCTGGTTTTGGAAAATCGATGATATGAAGCACCCATTTGCGTTTGTTGAGGAGCAACGTATGCGTTTGACGTTTCAAAAATGTGCTATTGCTTTGTTTGCTTTATATGTTGCTGTATTTCCCGGTTCGTTAATCACCGTTTCGCTGGATCGTGTCCCAGAGTGGGGGGTGTGGATGGGGAGTGCCTTGTTGATTGTACAAGGGTTGATGATGTTTGCCTGGCTGGTGAGTCGTTATGGTGTACGTGGGTTGATCGCGAGTGCCGTGATCGTGCTTATGGGTTTTGGGATCGAATTTGTCGGTGAGAAAACCGGATTTCCTTTTGGCTCATATGGGTATACTGATGTATTACAGCCACAGCTTTTCGGGTCGACGCCTATCGCGATTTGTTGTGCTTGGTTGTTTGTTGTTGCTGCTTCGTATGAAGTGGCCAAAAGCCTGACGCCAAACCCCTTATCACGTTACCCATTAGTGATAGCAGCGACGCTGGTATTGCTACTCGACTTGCAAATTGAGACGGTTGCAGTCTATGTGAATAACTATTGGACTTGGTTTGATGCAGGCCCCTACTACAATGTGCCAACTGCCAATTTTGTCGCCTGGTGGTTAGTCGGTTTGAGTATGGCCGGGGTGTTAGCTCTATGTATGCGTGGTGCCACTATCTCAGTTGCGCCTGGTGCCACGATACGAGAACAGCGTTTGTGGTCGTTCATTCCGCAGATGTTGTATGTTTTGAATGTGATTATGTTTACGGCCATCAATCTGTCGCATGGCTATGTATTGGCTGGTTTGATCGGAGTGGCGATTTTGATTGGTGCAGGGTTGCTGTTTATCCGGTACCGACCAGACGTGCCCAAAGTGCTCGTACCACATCGGCGGCTTGATTGATGCCCGGTCGACCCTGTAGCAGGACACGGTAGTCGTCCAGTTGTTCTGCAGCCACCTCGTCGCGTAGTGTATCGACTACAGTCGTGAGTCGCTGGGCAATGTCGGTGGTGAGGATTGCTTCGTCGCTGCCTGCTGGTGCGTAGTGAGGTGGCCCGGCCCGAATGAACATTTCGGCATGTTGTTCATAGCGGAACTCATAGCGTACTGCGACAGGCCAGAGGGTCGCTCCACCAGCCTGGATGGCGATACGCGAAGTACCAGGATAAATAGTGAGAGGTCGTCGTTCATTGGGCGTGAGTTTGCCCTGAGGGAAAATCCAGAAGCAGCGGTCGCGACGCTCACGCAGCAAGCGTGCAATGTACTGTGTAGACTGATCTGTTTTTGCGCGATCCCGCAGATTGACCGAGAACACACCGATCCACGAAAAGAAACGATAGGCGCGGAGTTGTCGCTCATCCATCATCAGGTAGGGGATAAACCGGCGGCGAAAGATCTCGCGATGGAGAAAGAAAGTCGCGTATCCGTCCCACCACGAAGGATGGTTCAGATAGCCGATGAGTGGACCATCGGCGGGATGGGGCAGGGGGCCTTCGATTTTGAGCCAGACTCGGCTGAAGGTGAAACGGGCTGGGAGTTGGACCAGCAGCCGATAAATGACCTCTTCGGCCAAGCGGTTGTGGTGGGCAGTGATGGCAGGCAGGTTCGTTTGTGGTTTGCTCGTTTTGTGTATCATACATTGTTGTTTCGATAACTAACACCAAAGATACCACAAGCCCTTCATCATGAAGGGCTTGTTTATGTTTATGCAGGGTTGAGTATACTGCAAATGGTGGTGGGCGTAAAGCCATCCATGATATTTAGTAAGAAGAAAGCGAATAGCTCTAAGCTACACTTATTGAGCTATTTAGTTTTCAAGTGAGATATGTTGTCCTGCCCTCGAAGCATATAACACAACACTTGCAGATACCTGCTTATCTAGTACAACTATACCCTGTGTTGATGGATTACCAATCAAAACGTACATCAATTGTTTGTTTAGGAATAGTTTAACAAAGTAATATAGGTAAATCGGCCAGTGTCTTACTGGCTGAACAACCATGCATCATGTGGCGGAAATGCCGATGTGCAACGCGTGTTTATATAGTATAACAAACGTATGATTTTAAAGATGATTTGAGTATGTTGATGAGCGCTTTCAAGACTTTCTATCCAATTTAGAAGTATATTTATTGGTAGTTCTACGTATGCATGCTGAATATATTGGTATTATTAAATAGCGGCCATCATCCATGACGGCGCAGCTGTCGCCGAGCGCCTTGGCAACGGCGACAGCTGCGCCGTCATGGATGATGGCCGCATCGTCTGGTCCGGAGCCATGGCCGAACTGGCCGGAAACGCGGACCTGCAGGAACGGCTGATGGGCCTGAGCATGGAGGCAGCATGAGCGTCGCACCCGAACACGCCCCGACGATCCAGGAGACTTCGTTCATCGAGCGGCTGGCGCCGCATGCACCGCTGCTGCTGGTGCCTGTGCTCATCGTCCTCGGCTTCCT
>JBCDFA010000108.1:0-20786 GCA_039178835.1 Chloroflexota bacterium | reverse complement strand
GAAAGCCCCCGCTATGCCTACCTGGTCTTAGAACTCCGGTGTTTTAATCGCTATTTTCACCTGCATCGCACATCCGATATCTGGGAGCAGAGCCATCTGCTGCCTAGCTCAAAGTCACAACATTATCGGGAGTTTGATCTGGCCATCAAATATCTGGCTACGGTGTTCTTGGAACGAGTACGGCCAGCTGTCCATCTTGAGCAACCAACCAAACCTGATGTGCTGATTGGCTATGATAGTGAGTTTGAGCAGGCGGAACAGTCACTGTCACGTGGTGAGGCAGTAGCGCTGGTCGGTGCTGGTGGTGTAGGTAAAACGAGTGTTGGAGCGGCGCTGGTCCAACGGTTCGCTACGGTGCCGATTTTCTGGTACACCCTGCGCCCCGATCTGAATGACAATATCAACAGCCTATTAGTCGCTTTGGGGTCCTTTTTACGCGATCTGGAGGCCGTCGCATTATGGCAGTATCTTATCGCGGTGGATGGTAAAGTCAGCGATCTGAATATTGCGCTGGGACTTCTCCACCAGGACCTTACCTCGCTCACGACGCGTCCGTTGCTCTGTTTTGATGAACTAGAATACCTACACGCCGCTAAGGCCGAACTCCTCCCACCACAGCGGGCACAAATTCGTGAATTGTTGGAGAGTATCAATGCTATAGCCCCCATGTTGTTGATGGGTCAGCGCGTGGTGTTTGATGTGCATCAGTTTATCGAACTGACTGGACTGGGTGCGGCACAGATCCAACAACTCTGGCACAACGCAGACCTTCAGCTTACCATAGATGATGCTCATCACCTATGTACTTTCACTAGTGGGAATCCCCGCCTGCTCACCCTGTGTATGGCCTTATGCCGTGGTGGTGAAACTGTCGCCCAGATTTTAGCTACTCTCGACACAGCGCCGGGCTTGCTACCCATTTTTGATCGTCTCTGGCGGCGGCTCAAAACGGAGGAACGCCAGTTGATGCAGCGGCTAGCGGTCTTTCGCAGCGCAACGCCCCAGAGTTTCTGGCAAAGCACCACGCTTGAGGCCCTGACCGCACTGCGTGTCATTGAACACGACATGGAGGGTGGGGTGCGGCTGCTGCCGGTGCTGCGTCAGGCGATCTATCAGGATATGTCGGTGGAGTTGCGCCAGAAGCTCCATCAGGAAGCCGTGGCGATTCGGCTCGATGGAGGGGAATACACAGCTGCTACCTATCACTTATGGCAAGGTGGCCAGCCCAAACAGGCAATCCAGGTGTGGTTTCCACAACGCACCCTGGAGATTACCCGTGGACATGCGAATGCCGCATTGGCAGTATTTGAAGGCATCTCGCGCCACGATCTGGGTAAACCAGAGCGCAAAGCCCTCGATTTGATACGGGGCGAGTTGCGCCAATTGGTGGGACAACTTCGGCAGGGATTGAATGAATTAGAAACGTTGGACTGGCAGGACGAGAGTGAGACCAGTACCCGCTTGTTAATGCTCCGTGGTGAGTTTCAAGCAGCGCTAGGCTATCCCGATGCAGCTATCAAGAGTTATACCGAGGGTATTCAGGTGATTGCGCGGCTCCAGAATCAGTTGGTGCGTTTCCGCAATCGTCAGGGGATGCTGCATCTCCATCAACGTCAAATCGCACAGAGTTGGCAAGGTGTCTATCGTGCCGAGTACGATACGCACATGCTGCGTGGTCATCTCCTCGAAGAAGAAGGCCAATACGAAGCGGCAAAACAAGCTTTTGAACAAGCCCAAACACTGGCCGAAAAACTACAAGACAATACCCTGATTGCTGAGGTTGAACACAATCTGGCGGCTTTGGCCGGTCGCCAACAGCACCTTGAATCAGCCATCGCTCATGCTGAACAGGCGATGGTGATTTATGAGCGCATCGGGGATCGGGTCAACCTGGAAAAAGTCCGCAGTAATCTATCGTTTAGCTATGTACAGGCGGGTAAATTTCGGGAAGCCGTTGATGTTGGGGTCGAAGCCTACACCTTCTTTCGGTTGATCCGCGAACCGTACCCTGCCTCTGTCACTGCCGCCAATATTGCTGAAGCCGCTTATGGGCTCAACGACCTCACCAAAGCGGAACACTATGCCAACGAAGTGCTCAGTTTGCAGGAACCTCAGACGTACCCTTATGCCCACTTTACGCTGGGGCAAGTCAAACAAGCCCGACGCCTCTGGCAGGAGGCACACACACATTTCGACGAATCAAGACGTGCCGCCCACCAGAATGAAGATGTCTACCTCACGGCGTATGCGCTGCGTGCTTTGGGGGTAGTTGCTGCCCAGATGGAGAATGTACCCGATGCTCAGGTGCAACTTCATGCGGCCCTCAAGCTCTTCCAAGAGATGGGCATCGATGGCGAGATCCGCGAAACCGAGCAGGTCATTGCTGATGTTGATCAGCGCAAGCTACATGGTATGTCGCAGGATGGTCGACTCAACGCTGGTTGAAGGCCACTTCCCCCTTCCACGTAACTACCAGAACGGTTGCGGCTACAAGCCGTAACTACATCGTTTTTTCCTGTCGTTCAATCACAGAACGCTGCCAATTCTGGCGGCGTTTTTGATTATATGGGAAGAATGACGCTGCTTTGGGAACATTGTATCTTCCCCAATGGTCGATTCTGGGACCTTTTTTCTATTCCTGGGAATTTTAACCACTTCCACCATGCTAGTCTGAATACATCAAATAACGGACAAACGAAATGTCCTGATGTGTTGCGTTCATACATTCTTACGACTATTCAGTTTCCAGCATACGAAAGGGTACATCTATGAATCTCCAAGGACTCCATCTCGGTCAGGCCGCTCGCATCATTATGCGTACCACCCCTATTTTGCTGGTTCGTCTTGGTGCATATCTCGTATTCTGGTTTATCGCACTCGTCTATTTTCTCATTGTTGGTGGGATCGCGTATTTAGTTGGACAGGCCATTCCATTAGTCGGATTTATCCTCTTTATTGTTGCTTTCGGTGGTGTTGTACCACTCTATAAGTTTGCCTATCACTATGTGTTTTATCTGCTCAAAGCGGCTCATCTTGCAGTGATTAGTGAGTTGTTGGTCGCAGGCAAACTCCCAGATGGTGTGAATCAGCTCTCCTGGGGCAAGGATCAGGTGCAGCAGCGTTTTGGAGAAGTAAATGCCATGCTCGTGGTGGATGAAATCGTCCATGCAGTCGTGCGCCGTTTCACCCGAACCGTGTATCGGTTGGCCTCATTGCTGCCTGGCGACTCGCTCCGACAGATCGTGGCGATTGCGAATCGTGTGGTGCGGCTGGCCACAACCTATGTCGATGAGGCGATCATGGCGCGGGCATTCTGGACCCGTGGCTCTGTTTGGAGTGTTGCCCAGGACGGCGTAGTACTCTATGCGATGTGTTGGAAGCCAATGATTAAGAATGCCATTATACTGATGCTGCTGAGCTACGTCCCTTTTGTGGCCGCCGTTATTCTGCTTGCAGCCCCCATCGGCTTTCTCGTTGCGCTTATTTCTCCTACGCTTGCAGGCTGGAGTGTGCTCCTCATTCTTCTATTAGCCTTCTTAGTCAAAGTTGCAATTGGCGACAGCTTTGCAATGGCCGCTATCATCACCACGTATCAGCGTGAGATCGAAGGCATGGAGCCCGATCCGGCCATGATGGCGCGGCTGGAGCAGGTGAGCGACAAGTTCAAGGTGCTGCGTGAACGTGCTGCGGCTGAGGTAAGTGCAATGACAAGCTCCAGCCCGACCAAGGCCACCTCCCCCGCACTGGAAAGTTGAATCTGCCCAAGGCTGGAGTGTCCGATGAGATGAGTTTGCTCTATGAGAGTGTATCGTTGAGGCTCTGCTTTGTGGTGCACATGGAACAGTTCTCTGGATCGGCGAAGACGAGTAAGAAGTTATCGAGTGTATTGTAGGAAAGGATGTGACATTGTATACCTACACCCAACCGTATCGATCACCCGTTCGCTTTCTGACTTCCGCATTAGCTGCTTTTATCGCTATGTCGTTGATTGTTGTGACCTGGAGTATGTTGCCGCAGACCTCGTTGCCTGTGTCAACTTTGTCACCTGATGTTGCTCAGAACATTCCAGCGCAATTTATACCAAACGAAGGCCAGCTTGATCCAGCAGTGCGTTTTCAGGCACATGTTAACGGTGGTACGCTGTTTTTTACCGATGATGGCGTTGTGATGACCTTGCCAACCGACCAGGGGCAGGCAACCAATGTTCAGATGCAGTTTGTCGATGCCCAGGCCAGACCAGCTATTCAAGGGATTGAACGACTCGCTGGAACGACCAACTATATTCAGGCATCAGCACAGTACACCGGCATCCCAACCTATGCGGGCGTCACATATCACGATCTGTACAACGGCATCGATGCACGCTTCGACAGCCCGTCGGGTTCGCTCAAAACCACGTATGATGTTGCGCCCGGTGCGAACCCGAACCAGATTCGCTGGAGCTATCAGGGCGCCGAGCGGGTCCAGATCGATCGGGCGACTGGCGCATTGCTGGTGACTGTGACAAGCTGTCCACAGGGGGCCGGATCGTCGTGCACACCTGTTTCGCTGACCGAGTCTGCGCCGATTGCCTGGCAGTACATTGATGGGAAGCAGGTTCCGATTGATGTTCGTTACAGTGTCGATGCGAACAACCAGATTGGCTTTGCGGTAGGCTCGTACAATGCTGCCCACCCTCTCACCATTGACCCGACGATTACCTTCAGTACCTACTATGGTGGCACACTGGGCGAATGTACCTTTGGTAATCGGTGTGCCCTTGCCGTTGACAATGACGGGAATATCTACGTCACAGGAGGCACGAGTTCACCAGATTTTCCGTTGGAAGAACCATTTGCGAATGACCAACCGGATGATGGTAGTGGTGCAGATATCTTTGTGGTCAAACTTGCCCCTGGTGGTAGTAGTGTTATCTATAGTACCTACATTGCGAATGGTGTTGCCCGTGGTATCGCAACTGATGCAGAAGGCAATGCATACGTGGTGGGTGATACAGCTGAGCCGAGCTTTCCGGTGACACCAGATGCGTTTAAGGCATGTGAGGTAAACAACCCAGATATTGTAGTAATCAAACTCAGTGCTGATGGTCAGCAATTGCTCTATAGCACATGCATAGGCGGGAGCAATTTTGAGACTGGTTACGACATTGCGTTGGATAGTGCACAAAACATGCTCGTCTCGGGAAGTTCAGCTTCTAATGACTTTCCAACCGTAAATCCTATCCAGACCTATCAGGATACGGATGATGAGGACGGTGTGGTCTTTAAGCTCGCTGCCAGCGGCGATAGTTTGGTGTATAGCACCTATCTTGGCGGTACTGAGCGTGATCGTGCGTGGACGATTGATGTTGATACAGCCGACAATGCCTATGTTGGTGGAACTGTAACCACTGGCAGTACAGGCTTTCCAATTACAGCGGGTGTTGTCAAATCAACCCTTGAAGCAACTGACGGATTTGTGACAAAGATCACTCCTACAGGCACGCTTGTCTACAGCACGTATCTTGGTGGCGAGAGTATCGATTCGGTTGCTAATCTGGCTGTTGATGATGCAGGCAATGTGTATGCCCTCCAGACCGGTTTGGGATTTACCGGGATTACCAAACTCAATACTGATGCAACGAACGTTGTGTACAGTACAGAAGTTGAGTCCGATCCTCTAGTGAACGAGGGATATGGCGGAATCGCTGTCGATAGTTTTGGCAATGCCTATTTCTTGGGCCAACGCGACGCTGAGGGGCGTGACAAAGAACTGGTCATATTTGGACTTAACCCCTCGGGCCGACAACTCTACACCAGAGAAGTGGGGGGAAGCAGTACCGAAGAAGCCATGAATATGGCCCTCTATGAGCAGGATGGTCAGGTGGATGCCTATGTACTGGCTACTTCGCTCTCTGATGACTTCCCAGTGCAGAATCCTTTACCGGGTGGCGATGCTCGTAATGCAGATGGCGGCGAGGATCTCGTTATTTTTAACATCACCGATATCAATGAAGCACTTGTTGAACCAACACCCACTCCGACATTAACACCAACCCCGGCACCAGTTCTCGATGAAACGGTGTATATGCCACTGATTATTCGATAGATTGGCTGGTCGGTGACAGACACCTGACCAGACGACGAGGGCAAGCATGCAACTTGCCCTCGTTCAACGACGACTAAGGAGTTCCGATGTATTCTCATATTGTTTCTTTTCTGATCTTGTTAGCGCTTGTGTTTGGTGCATTGCTGGCGGTGACACCGGTACAGGCCGCCACATTTACGGTGACAAGTAACCTTGATATGGTTGACACGCAGCCTGGTGACGGCGTGTGTGCGACAAGCCTAGCGAACTGTACCCTGCGTGCTGCTATTCAAGAAGCCAATTTGAGCGCTGGTCCAGATACCATTGTCCTGCCTGCGGATACCTACACACTGACGAGGACGGTAAACCCTGGTAGCAACGATGTCGTGGGCGGTGATCTAGATGTTGCAGGAGACTTGACGATCAATGGCGCTGGGGAAGCAACCACGATCATTCAGGCCGGACTCACGACTGATGCTGGTATTGATCGTGTGTTGGAGGTCGTAAGCGGCAACGTCACTGTGCGTGATCTCACCATCCGACATGGTAATAGCCTTCCGAATACCAATGCGCTTGACCAGGATGGTGGTGGTATTCGCAATCAGGCTACGCTCACCCTCACTAATGTTACGGTAGCTCTTAGCAGCGGTCGTCTTGGTGGCGGTATTGCCAATGCTGGAACCCTTACTATCGACAACTCAACTGTTACGGAAAACACAGCGCTGGTTGATAATAACCGATCTGATTCAGGTGGGGGTATCTATAACGCCGGCACACTTACGGTTACAAATACGCAGATTACTGCTAACCGTGCTGATATCGGTGGTGGTATTACGAATGTTACATCGATCAATACCTCATACCGTGTTGATATTGATAACAGCACGATTGCTGATAATGAGGCGAGAGCTAGTGCTGGTGGTATCAGCAATGGCGATGTGATGACGATTACCAATAGTACGATTAGCAACAACGACTCTGGGAACAATGGTGGTGGTGTTTTCAATCAGGGAGATTTTACCATCATTAATGCGACACTTAGCGGCAACACTGCAAGCCGAAGTGGTGGTGGTATTGCTCATTTTGCAAGCAACATTTTTGAGAATACACTCACACTCACCAACACAACTATTGTGAGCAACACCGCGAATGTCAGTACGTTTGGTGGTGATGGCGGCGGTGTTTTTGCTGGTCCCAATACGTCCATAGCGGCGAACAACACCTTGATGGCCAATAACAGCAATGCCGATGGGCAATTTTCGGATTGTAGTGGTGAATTAGTCGTCAGCGGCGTGAATCTCCTGGAAACGCAGACAGGCTGCACACTTTCTGGCGACACAAGTACACTCATCAGCAATGAGGACCCGCGTGTGGCATCTTTGGCCGACAATGGTGGTCCAACCCTGACACACCTGCTGCTTGATGGTAGCCCGGCCATCGATGCAGGTGATTCCACGAATTATCCCGCTACTGATCAACGTGGTGTGGAACGACCGCAGGATGGTGATGACGACGGTATGGTGGGATGCGATATTGGTGCGGTCGAGATTGCTGATCCCACACCACCAACACCAATGCCAACGTCGACGCCTTCTTTGGGGCCGCTTCCAACGATGACACCTCCAACGGTAATGCCGACTCCTACGCCTGATCCTGTACCACCATCTGGACCAGATGGCGCTCAAAGAGTATATCTTCCCTTGCTGGTGCGGTAGCTTTGATGATAACCAATCCTGAGTCTCAACGGTTTACTGTCGTGATTGTCAGATATGAGGTATTCGCAATCAGCACCCATATAGTACACTGATGATTACATAGTAACCTCTTGACCTGGTTTCGCGAGAAAGGAACCAAATATGCACACCTCGTTCGTGAAGATGGTTGCTGCTACGATAGCAGCCCTCGGTATGATTGTCTTTGTCATTACCAGTGTTCGTGCATCGCCCGAACAGAATCCGCCCGCAGCGGTCGCCGCTGCACCCATCGCTGCTCCGGTGATCAATTATCAGGGCCGTTTGGTTGACCCGGCGACGAATGCGCCAATATCAGATGGGAGCTACACCATGGCCTTTGCACTCTATACAGCAGAGACCGGTGGCACTCCGATTTGGACCGAAAGCAAAGATGTGAATGTTAGCAATGGTTTGTTCGGCACACTCCTTGGCGACACAACGCCGCTTAATGCTGCCGATTTCAACAGCCAGGGATTATGGCTGGGCATACAGGTCGGGAGCGATCCTGAGATGACTCCACGCCAACGCATTGGGTATGCAGCGTATGCAATGCACGCATTAGATGCTGACACGCTCGACGGACAGGAGAGTAGCGATTTTGCAGCGGCTGATCACACCCACGATGAGTTTAATCTCCTGCCCATCGCCATGGGATTTGTGCTCGATTTTTCGGGCAAAGATGCCCCAGATATCGAAAGAGGCACCGGCAATTTTACGGTTGAATACAATGCAGCCCTGGGACGGTATGAAATCGAGATTGCTGATGAGTTGTATTTCTTTCGCCAGTACATAACGCTTATCACTGCCACTGATGCGAATGTAACCGTGAGAGAGGGCAGTGTTGGCAATAAGCTTCTCGTCCAGATACACAATAGCTCTGGCACCCCTGTGCGCGACAGCTTCCAGTTTGTGGTGTACCAACCGTAGGAAGGGGGCTTGATTGTGATATTCCTACGACGCACTCTGGTGGTTTGCCTTCTGATGGCGAGCTTGCTCGGTCTGCTGGGTACTGCCTTTGCTCAGACCACACTCAATATCGATGGACGTTGGGCTGCATTCACCAGCGGTGGGCAGCGGCAATCAGCCAGCTTTGCCTTACAGGATTCATTTGGTTATGCAGCAGGCACCGTTTCGACGAATGCAAACACAACCCTTGAGGGTGGTTTTGTAGTCGGCGTTGCAGCACCAGATGATCCAACGATACCAACTCCATCGCCAGGTGGTCCAAATACATCAGTCTATTTACCGCTGATAGTTCGTTAACATCCCAGTGTTTGTTTGGACAGTTGGGGCGTTCAAGTTTTACGTTTTAGTTGTAAGAAAGAGGTTACTATGTTGCGTGTCCAGCACAGACATCGTTCGTTTCCCGTCGTTGTCGGATTTCTCCTATTGTCGTTGTTGTTCACCATGCTTCCTGGTGCAGAATACTCCCTCACCTCAGTAGCATACGCACAAAGCTGTAATGCCGGTTTAAGTGGCTTTCTTGAACAGGATACGACCTTATCAAATGATGCGTACATTACTGGCAATGTTACTGTACGAGGAAATGCCACACTCACGATTGAACCAGGCACACGAGTCATCATGTGTGGCGCATACACACTGGCGATTGGTGCGCTCTTCAATCCTGGGAGGTTGGTAGCTGTCGGGACTCCCGACCAGCCGATCCGGATTGAGGCTGCGAACCCCAACACCAAATGGAACAGCCTATTCTTTGCCTGGGGTGAGACCGAAGCATCGATGTTGCGTCATGTCATCCTGACCGATGGTGGTGGCAACGATCCAAATGATGCCAATGCTGCCGCCTTGTTTATCTCCGATGTGCGTGCCATTGATGGACCCATTTTTGAGCATGTGACGGTTGAGGACAGCGGATCGAACGGGGTCAATATTGGTGTCCGCGAAGAAGGTGACCCCTCTGCCCCGATCTTTTCTAACCTGACTGTCAAGGACAGTGCTCGTGCACCGATCACCACGGATGCCGCTGGGGTGAGTGGTCTTAGCTCCGACACCACCTTTACTGGCAACGCAATTCAACGCATCCAGGTTCAAGGGGATAACCTTGATGGAGGTATGTTCTTCGACCAGTACTGGCGCAAACACGATATTCCATACGAATTGTTAGGGAGCGTCTACATTCGTGAAAATTATGATGCCAGAGAATTCTCGACCTGGACTATTGAACCGGGCGTGACCATTCTGGTAAACCCGTTCAAGAGTATCACAATCGGTTCGCTCTTTGGTGATGCACAGCTCATTGCAGAAGGCACCGCCGAAGAACCGATCACCATTAAGCCGTTACAAGCTGGCGGCGATCCATGGGGTGGTATCAACTTTGATCCCTTTTCCGTTGTCGACAGTGTCCTGCGCCATGTGAAACTCCAGAATGGTGGTGGGAATGTTGATGATCGGAGTGCTGTCATCTCCAAATCAGGTAGTGGCCAGCTCACCCTCGATCATGTCGAAATCTCGGGGAGCGCCAACGGTGCACTCAGTAGCGGCGATGGGAATGTGCGTATCAGCAATAGCCTGATCGAGAATAATCGCATTGGCATCGAATTGAGCTCTACGCAGGGTATTGTCAGCAGTAGCCGTATTCAGAACAATGCCGAAGGTGGTTTGATTAACTACTCGAATCGTGAGCCACGCTATTGTACGAACGCAGTAGGAAACTACTGGGGTGCAGCCAATGGCCCGGCTGATACCACGAACGAGAATGGCTGTGATCGTGCGGCCACAAACAACGGTAGTGGCAATGCTGTGAGCGACAACGTCCTCTATCGTCCGTGGCGCACCACCCCTGATGGCAGTGGCCTTGAGAATGCCAGTTCGATTGTACCTGACGAGTTCTGGGTCGTTGCTGATGGCGTTGATCGCACGGAGCTTATTGTGACCGTTCGTGATGCACAGGGCAATCCACTCTCAGGGAAACAGGTTGCATTGGAAACCACGCTGGGAACACTGGTTCAGCCCAGTCGACCGACCAACGCCAATGGTGTGACTCGTGCTTCGATCAGTTCTGACCAGACAGGCGATGCCATCATCACAGGCCGTAACGTAACCGACAACCAACCGCTGGCGACCATCTCTTCGGTCTTCTTCTGGCAAGGCGGTGCGGATACCGGTGGGCTGGTTGCTACGTCCAATGCACCATATGTGACCCCAGAGCTACGAGTCGATTCACCGCCATATCAACAGGGCGTGCCACTCGTGTTCAATTTCCCGATGCGGAACACAAACCCGCAACCAGTGGATGTGACCGTCACCTATGCTGCGACCAGATTGAACATTGGTAGTCGCTTTACTCCTGTGGCCACCGTATCGAAGACACTCCAACCCGGCGAGTCCTGGGATGCGGCAGCGAACTGGACGCCATCACTCACAGGTCATCAGTGTGTGCAGGTGGAGGTCGAATATCAATTTGCCGGACTCAGTCTCAATCAGTCGGGGGGCAGCTTCTCTCGTCAGCGTAATCTGGACTTCTCACCACCTGACGACCCTTGTAAGAAACCAGATGCCAACAAGCTTATCCCACGCAGTGGTGGTCTCAAAGGCGTCAACAAACATACGAAGAATCTGAACAAACAGGCAAACTTGGTCGACCGATGTATTTTCAGTATTGGTTTCTTGCTGACAAACAGCATGACTCCTGCCCAGTCTCGTGACTATCAGACGGTCGCAACCCGCCCAGACTTCACACCTCAGACGCTGCCAGTCGGTGGTGATGTGACACAGGCGCAGGCCGATGCCTCCAACGCACTGGCGGCGACGGCTGCGGATATTGCCGAACTCAAAACGGTATTGAGCCTTACCTCGCAACGTATCCAGTGGGCCGGTCAGGCGGATGATACAGCAGCTGTGCAGCGCCAACTCGCCGCCTACCGTGGCTTCAAGCAACAGTATCGTGAGGCTCAATCGCAGATGGTTGGGCAGATTGATACCTTGTTGCAAGTGACCGAGGGCGCTGGTGTTCCCAACACCATTTTCACCATCGCTGATTATGAAGCCCATCTGGCGGAGCTACGTGCCAATGGCTATGATGCTGACACCATCGCCTTCCTCAAAGGTTCAGGTTTGAACGATATGGAGGTCGAAACTGTCCGTCAACAGGAGATTGCCGCACTCGAAGAGGGTTCTTTTGCGAACACCAGCTTCTACGAAATACTGCGTGCGTTGCGCGAGGAGGCGCGTGAAGAGGCCCGATCTCCAGTTGTGAGCACAACTGCTGGTGGCGTATCGCTGGCACAGGCCGAGTTGAGCATCGATGCTGAGCCAGTAACGATGGAGTTTGAGGTGGGCAACCCCACCGAGAGTCGCGCAACGGTGAATCTACAGGTACGTCCGGTCAGTCTGCCACTCGGCTGGAGCTATGAGCTCGATACCACCAGTGTCGAGTTAGATGCAGGTGCGACGACCAATGCGACCATTACACTCATTCCCGATGGCACTCTCACGGAAGGTGTTGAGCCGCAGGTCGCGGTTGAAGGCTACATTGGCTCGGAGTTCGTTGGAGGTATTTTGTTCGAGGGTGGTATTCCTAGTACGACCTCCCCCGGTGGTGATGGGACGATCTACCTGCCATTGATAGTACGCTAATACATACGAGGGATGTGGCATAGCTGCATCCCTCCTCCCCACTTTATTGCATGCCGCAGTTGCCATCACTCCGTACCACATTTCTTTTTTGATAATAAATAACCATGTGGTTATAATGCGAGAACAGGACGGTTTATTCGTGAAGTGAGGACGACATGCTAAATCCCGAACGACTATCATCAGTATTGGCGTTGCTTGATGAGCGTAGGCGTTTCCCCGTCACGCTATTGGCGATAGATGGCCACAGCGCTGCTGGGAAATCATCGTTTGCACATGCGTTGCAGCAATCCCGTTCAGACATCACTATCATCCACACCGATGACTTTTACCGACCGATGGCTGAAGACATACGTGCACAGCTAGACGCTTCTGGTGGCTATGATCAGTATTATGACTGGCAACGTCTGGAAACACAGGTGCTACGCCCAATGCACAGTGGTATGACTGCACGCTATCAGCGCTATGATTGGGCCACAAACGCACCTGGCGTGTGGTGTGAGGTCCAACCAGCGGGCGTGGTGGTGGTCGAAGGTTGTTACGCCGCCCGCCCTGAACTCCGTGCGTATTACCACATCATCGTGCTGGTCACAACATCAGAAGAAGAACGATCTCAGCGTCAACTCCAACGGGCCGATGAAGCTGCATGGGTTGCCCGCTGGGATGCTGCGGAACGCTATTATATGGAGCACCATCGGCCACATACGTATGCCGATATCATCGTGTCTGGTGAGTAGTACCTCTGTTGTGCATAGTTGGACAAGATTATCAGTACATAGAGCTAGAGGAGAGCAGAATATCGTCGAGTGGTTGAATTGATGTAGGATTCATAATCCAGTGCTCCTTTTATATGCTTACTAAAGGCATGAAATATGAATGGAAGTGGTATATGGAGATAATGCAACGATGCAATTCATTGTTAGGGCTAAGAGGAAGCATTATCGACAAGCAAGATTGGCATGAAATTATGTATGTGTGATGGTGTGCTCTGAGGGTCGTGGTGCGTTTTCAAGTGCCACTTTTTCCTGAGCATCCTGCACTAGAACAGCTAGCATGTCCTGTGCATTGTCGTAGCGTGTAGGTCCCACGACACGTCGCCAGAGCCAGCGACGTAATGCAACAATCGGTTTCCCAACGGTGCTACTCATAAGTAACATCAGTAACCAGCCCAACCCAACACAGATCAATGCAGATATAAGTCTGACCTCAAAGGTTGATTGTACAATGATTAAAATGATCAAGAAGCTCCATACATAGAGTGCGCGGGCAAAAAAGGTTCCAAAGTAAGGTATTAGGATAAGAAAACCAAAGACAAATGGTGCACTCCCAAGCGCAACCAATCGTAAAACTGTGCCAAGGGATGGTGTTACCTCAAACAGGAATAACCCGACGAGCCAGATACTCGCTGCCCATATGACAAACTCAATGGCAAAAATAATGCCATTGACCACAAGACTGATGGCAAATCGTCGGGGAGAAACATGGTTCAAAAACAGAATAACACTTTGCCCAAGCAAGAGCGATGCACCAGCCAACATCGCTACCGTCGCAACAACAGAAGTCGAGCGTAGATCTGTCCCGATGATCTGTCGCATTTCTGGGTTGAGTTGAAGCGCGTTGCGAGCAGTCCACCAAACATCGGCAAAAAACTGAAGCACACTATGGAGAAATTCAAACATATACGTGTCTCAAGGTACTGATACCTTCTCTCGTTCAGCTTGTTGTGTTTCTTTCGGGCGATAATGTGTTTCAACGATCTCAACGATAGTATCAAGCGTTTTATCAAGATGTGCCTGACCATCGGGTAATATTGCTGAGCGACTAAAATAGTCGCCATACCCCATGTGTTTCATCGCACCAATATGGATCACGGTGATTTTGTTTTTGGCACGGGTGCGGTTCCAGGATGATTGCGGAAAGATGCGCCATCGCCCAAGATACAGGACGTCGCCAATGTGTTGAATATAGTCTTTGCTGCCCGAAATATGATACAGATGATCGACAGCTTCAATTCCCGGATCATCTGTCAGCACTCCGCCAATCGAAATGACCTTGATCGGCACACGCAAACTGTGACTCAGGAAAGGTGCGGTGCCAACTGAAACCTGTCCACCTCCGCTGATGCATACTAGAATAACCGGTTTGGGTTGCCCAAGATGATACCCACAACGCAATAGCCCTTCGATAATTTCTTTGGCAACGCCAAAATTATAGATGGGACCATACCGTCGATCTGCTGATACACCGACTTGGAGAATGTTTCGTATCTGTACAAAGCGGAGCAGCAACATATTGAAGCCTCGTCGCTTCAATCCTGCGATCCAGCGCCAGAACCAAGCCATGATCCGTTCATTCGTCAGAGGTCTGTTTGTCACCGAAAAGGGGAAGATATCACGAACGATCATAGCACGAGGGAGACGTGCCGCCAAACCATCGAGAAAAGCCCGTTCTTTTGCGGTATGCATATCGCCTCTCAGCATACCCACACCGCTTAAGTAGACCACATAACAATCAGCCTGTTGTGAGGCACTTATCTGTGAGTCACTCAGCGCAGGTAGTTCAAGGGGGGCTTGCGGGCTTGGCTGATCCTGATCCCATCCAGCCCACCAGCCCAGCGCTTCTAGCGGGGCCAGCATCGCAATGACGAGAAATAATACAAATGTGACAACAATCAGTACGAGAATCTGTGAAACCAGCATAGTATCAACAATCGATAGTTATAAAACAAAAGACGATAGACATGTCGTATTTCTTCGCCTCTAATTATACGATGATGGAGAGTGATTGAGAAGTTTTATCAAGTCTGTTTTGCTATCGCTCAGGCGGATTGTTTAGATGCGATAAAGGTCTGTAAAGTACTGTTCACTGCCGCATACTGCTCAATCATCACCATATGACCAGCATCAGGTATCAGTGTGAGGGTTGCGTTGGGCATTCCTTCACAGAGTGTTTGGCCATATTTCGGTGGAGTCAGCTGATCTTCAGAACCAACGATAACAGCAGTCGGTTGACGAATAGCAGAGAGTTTTGGAAGAATATCAAAGTTATTGCATGCGATAAAATCTCCACGGAATACAGCCGGTGGGCAGGCTGTATAACTCTCAACACCTTGCTGGATGATCTGTTCTGAAGTAGTATCTGTGTAGGCATATTTCACGATAAACTGGATTGTTTCTACAACTTTATCTTCATCAGCTAACCCCTCCAGAATCTGTGGCAAAACACGTAACCGTCCGCCTGTCCCGATCAACCCAAGCCCAGATATGCGTTTAGGCGCTTCGAATGCTGTCCACATGCTAATAGCGCCACCCATCGAATGTCCCACCAAGATGGCCTGCTCACATCCAATCGCATTCATAAAGGCGATGATTGCTTGACTGTAATCGTGAATGCTGCTCCGTCCGGGTTGATCTGAGCGACCATGACCTGGTAGATCCACTGCGATGATCTGGGCCGTTGTCGCAAGCTCACGCAGTTGACAGCCCCAGTGCAGATGTGAACCGCCTGCGCCGTGAATGCACACGACTGTGGGGCCTCGATTGCCACGTTTGGTATAAAACATGGAACCGTGTGTTGTGGTAATAGTTGGCATAGGATTTGATCTGGGTTCAAATGGCAAAGCCACAGATACAGGACTCCTTTGTACTTGAGAGCACGTATGACTGTGGCCTTGTACAGGTATCTGTTTGTGTCAACGCTACCAGGCCGCCTCAAGTAAGGCCACAATATCTTCGACGGTTGCGGTACGTGGGTTGGTGAAGATGGCTGCATCAATGAGCGCAACCTCCGCGAGGGCTGGTAAAGCCTCACGAGGAACATGCACATCACGCAGACGCATTGGCATATTGCAATCATCGGCAAGCGCCGTAACTGCTGCGATCCCATCTTCGATAACATACTCTTCGGCGCGTCCTCCGGCGTTCACACCCATTGCTCGCGCAATACGGACGAAACGATTGGGCGTGACTTCACTGTTAAAGCGCATGGCGTGGGGCAAAAGAATGGAGTTCGCCGTTCCATGGTGCACAGGATAGCTCCCACCAATAGCGTGTGCCATAGCGTGAACGATTCCCAGGAAGCCACTGGAAAAAGCCATCCCTGCGATACACGCTGCAACCAGCATCTGCCCCCGTGCTTCCAGGTCATCGCCGGAGTGTGTCGCCGCACGTAGATTGTTCGAAATAAGATCAATAGCCTGAAGACCCAGGCTATCGCTAATCGGATTAGCCTCAGTCGAGACAAACGACTCGATAGAATGAGTCAATGCGTCCATGCCGGTCGCTGCTGTCAGATGCGGTGGCAGGGTTTTGGTCATGCTTGGATCGAGGATCGCCAACTCAGGTGCTAGAAACGGACTCGAGAAAGTGAGTTTTACCTCGGCGGCTTCATCGCGAATCACGGCAAACGGCGTAACTTCGCTGCCCGTGCCGGCAGTTGTCGGGATCGTAATCATCGGAACAAGGGGACGATCTAGCAGGTTGTACCCCTCATAGTCGTGGAGTTTACCCCCTTCGGTAATCAGAATTCGCATACATTTAGCGGTATCGATGGGCGATCCGCCACCGACTGCCACGATCAGATCGGCGTTTACCTCTCTGGCAAAAGCAGCACCACGTTCGACACACTCAACTGATGAGTTTGCGGGAATGTCGCAAAAATCGCCAGCTATCTCAACGCCATCTTTGAGACCAGCGTGCACACGATCCAGCATGCCTGTCTTGATGACACCATCATCGGCCACAATGACGGCACGTGTACATTCCAAACGCGCTATCTCGTTTGCCAGCTCATCAACCAGACCATTCTTAAATAACACACGAGGACGCAACTGAAATTCAAAAAAATCAATCATGACATTGCTCCTGAAATACGAAATCTGTTTAAATTTATTCCTGCTATGAAAGATATAGTAAAGTCTCTTGTGCTACCTTAGGCATGTGCGTTGTTGAGGATTGAAAGGTAGGAACAGCGATAGGACCTCATTGTTCTAATCCGGTACGAACCTTACGCAACATTGCGCGACATTCTACCGCGTGTGTCGCTAATGTGTCATCACCCTGCGCTCGTGCCTCGCCCGACAAACGTAAGAGCATGTCCTGGGCTTTGTCAGTTAATAATATGGGATAATCGGTTAAAACCTGGATAAGCGTATCGTCATTCTCTGCTTTGAGTAGCACCTGGATAGCCTGGAGCACTGCGTCCTCTGTCGAGAGTTCGATCCGTAGTTCGGAAAGTAACTCGCGACGTTCCTCAATATCGCCTGCGAGACGCTCGTTGCCTGCTTCAAGCGCCATCTCCACTCGCGACACCAGTGCGTCGTCGGTCCAGGGTTCCAGTAATACCGGGTAGTTACGCACGACTTCCATAAGTGTTTTGCTTGACATAACATTCATAAGGCTTTGATAGGCCTCATCAGCGAGTTGATCTGAGGGTGGTGGGTTACCCCCGTTGTCGCTGGATGTTTCAGGTATGGAAGATGGTGGTTCAATCGTTGTAGTTCGCAAATTTGCGAGAGTCTTGCGCGCATCGTGCAGCGCCTCCGCTACATCGCGTTCTCCTTCGTTATATGCTATCTCTGCAAGTTGAACAAGGGTCGCATCCGCTCTATCACTCAATAACACGCTGTGTTGTTCAACAATAGTCTGGAAGATCTCTGGATCGTCGACAGCCATAAGTTCCCGTACAGCCTCTAAGATAGGCGACACCGTTTCCAGTGATGTTGGTGTAGCATCGATTGGTGTTGGTGGGGTGGCTGTCGGAGGTGCTACTGTCGTAGTTGTTTGTTGCTTGGTCGTTGCTTTCCGCCGCTGTGTGCGTAGCATCGCCCGTTGGACACCCTCGATATCGTTTTCGACCTGCACATCACTAACATAGGGCGCTCGTGCTTCCTCTGGTAGACTCTCGATGAGGCGATACAACAACTCGTGGGCCTGGTCTCGCCAAATGTGCTCTTCGACGCCAGATGGTGCAGCAAAATACACACGTCGATCTGCCGGGTCATGCAGCAGGAGCGGCACATCAGCCGTTCTCTGATACGTGCAGTGAGGGCATGCGACAGCATTGAGTGACCCATCTTGCACCTGTTGTGCAAGCTCGGGTCGTTCAGCCGCATCAATAAGTACCCACAACTCAGCCTCAAAAGGCTTGTGACACGACGGACACGTAAGCGTTGAGTGTTCGCTATACGAAATCGACATCTATGACTCCCAATCATTTTTGTGCTACAGCGATATAATACCAGATTTAATGCTGTGCGTCACTAGGTCTGTGCACACCGTATTTGACTGCTTCTGATGCCTCAGTTACAATCTCTTCTATGGCAGTTACACAAGGGCAACCAGGCGCAACTCCACGTGTGCAATCCTCACATATGCTGGCCGTGCTACACCAGCATCAGGTTCTGATCATTGGTCTCATCTGTTTTATCATCGCGCTGGCGATTCGGTTATACAACCTGGGTGCACAGAGCCTCTGGCTTGATGAGGGAAGCACTTGGTCTGAAGTGACTACCAAAGGTTGGGGTGTCCTGCTAGCCGATTTGATCAGCCCCAATGCCGCCTATCCACTCTACCATCTTGTGCTGAAAGGATGGATTCCTCTCGCCGGCGACAGTGAATGGATGTTACGGTTTCCTTCAGCCATCGCTGGGGCAGGCGCGGTCGTTGCCACCTATCTTGCCGCCATTGGGGCCTACAATACTCCACAGCACAACATGCAATGGTCTGTGGTTGCCACCACACTGATGGCGACTTCACCGTTTGTGATCTGGTATGCCCAGGACACCAAGGTCTATAGCATGGTCGCTCTAATCATGGCCCTGTTGCTTTGGGCTTTTGTGCGTGCGCTCAATCAGGGAACGCCTGCGTCGTGGGTATTGGTGGTCGGTATTGCACTGGTATCTCTTTTTGTCCATCGCCTCGCTTTGTTGGCTGTCGCTGGTGGTATCGTCGCCTACCTGATCATCTGGCCACAGCAGCCCTTGGCAGGTAGCTCGCGTTGGTGGTCGTGGCTGTTCAGTCGCTGGTCATTTGCCGTGGCAGTTCTCGTGCTGTCTGTCGCTGGTGTTTGGGGCACCATTCAGGCCGTTTGGCACGAAAGCCAGCGGTTGGGCGATTTTATCACTGCCGGGCCGCTGCTTGGCACCTGGACCACCCTGATGCATTTTGGTGTCGATCAGGGGAATGTCGGCGGCTGGTTGGGTATTCCGTTGTTTGTATGGGTGTTGCCCTCGCTCATATTGACCGTATGGGGTTTGGTTGCGCTTGGGCGTGGGGCACAGCAGCGTGATCCGGTTGCAATCCTAGTATTGTGTATGTTTGTCATTCCATTGCTGTTGTTTGCAGTGGCATTAGTATTTGTGCCAGTCTACGAAGCTCGCTATGCTATGGTCGCGTTTCCCGCCTGGGTTTTGCTGATTGCCTATCCGTTCAGAAAGCCGGTTGGAGCACATCAACCTCGTTGGATTGCAGCCAGTCTGTGGAGTCTATTCGGTGGGGTGTTGCTGGTCAATGGCTTGGTGCTCTTCCAACCACAGCACGGGCTGTTCTCGGGAGCGCCGGTGAAAGAGCAGTGGCGTGAGGCCATCACCGATGTGGCACGGCGTGTGCATCCTGATGACTTGCTCATCCTGCATCCCTACTATGCCCAGCCCGTGTGGGATTACTATGCGCCGCGTGTCACGCCCGATCCGTTGCCACAACCAGTTGTCTTTGGTGTATTTGCTTCTGGCGATCCTTTTGAGGAACTTGACAGTGTTGAGGATATACGACGGCGTTTTGATCGCATCTATCAGAAAGAATTTAACCCCCAGGCTTTGGGGAAGAAACGCATGCTGTTGCTCATCGCACCGGATCACGCACGCTCCATCGATCCGCCGCTGTCGCTGCAACAACTGGCCGAGCAATTTCCCAATCAGGACATACCGGAAGCAGATCGCTATGGACTACTTGGTCTGCGTTTCCAGTATCCGCAGTTTACCTGGCCCTGTGGCGGTACTAGTGACAGTCTGATCGGTGTTGAAGTGATGTGTCAGAGTTTTCCCGAGACGTTCAATTCGGACGGGGCTGGCACCATTCCAGAGCCAGATATTCCGCTCGAAGCCACCTTTGGCGATGAAATCAAGTTGCGTGGTTATAGCCTTCCGCTGCTCGGCGATGCAGCGCGGGCTGGTGGGTCGTTGCCGGTGACCTTGTACTGGGAGGCGGCTGCTCCACCATCACAGAACTACGCGATGTTTCTCCATCTGTGTCAGGACTGTTCGATCCCACCGTTGGCTCAAACCGATGGACCGCCGTTCAGCGGCCATGGCGATGCTGGTCTCACCACAACCTGGATTGTGGGCGATCCACTGCACGATGAGCGTTCTATTACCTTGCCCCGCGACTTAGCACCAGG
>JBCDFA010000107.1:0-20816 GCA_039178835.1 Chloroflexota bacterium | reverse complement strand
TCACGTGGCCAGACATACCACTCCTCACGCAGCTTCTCACGGCTGGGGTCACCATCAATAGCGCCGAGGCAACAATAACCAGATTGTGAGCCATAGATGGTGTCAAGAAAGCGTGCTATCGTCTGGTATACGACACGCGTAGTGGTGTGTGTCTCCCCTATTGCATATGGTGCTAGTGCAGTCATTTAGGCACCTCGTACACAACCTTTTGATGAGGTTGCCATATGAGTTGCCAGACCGATCAACGTACCACAACTTTTGATGTTATTGAGTAATGAATTTACACCGTAAGAATGGGATATGTGAGGGGTTTGTTTCGAGATACAACATGGCCAACCGTAACCACACGTTACCAGAGAACACCCCTTCTTGAGCAGATAAAGACTTGAAGAATCAATAAGGCCCCAGCTATGGTTTAGCACGAGCTTTGTTCATTGTCTGTACTGCATGCAAGGCATAGCAGTACACTGCGTAGGTTGAACCTGTTGAAACCGTAGCCCCACAATCCAGTTCCGTAGGGCTCTCTACCGGGTACTTCCAGCACCCCCACATTCCCGTATACGTTGAGTTGGCTGAAACCGCAGATCCATGCTCCCGCTTCGTAGGTGCTTTTATTGAACGCCCTACCGTGGATGGAGGTGCGGTACTGTATGAGGGGGTCAAAACCAGTGTTGTGGTGGCGTAAGCGTTTCTGCGGTCAGCATGTGCAGGCACCTCCTACCATACCTACTGTGAGGATGTGACCGCCGCAGTAGTCGACGCCATAATAGCTGCCGCAATAGCAGCGTTTACCTCTCGTACAATCGCTGAAACGGCTGTCCCAACCACTTCTCCTTCTCCTTCGATTATCATGGTGACCTTCTGTTTGGTCATCTTCCGTTCATCGCGAGAGATGATCTCATAGAGTACACCACATGCTTTCATCAGACTCAGTAGCGACATTTCCGCTTCCGTTGGCGGTTGATCATCCACAATGATCGCTCGCAGCGTATGACAAAGCTCTTCTGCTGGTCGACCATCTCGGGTCGGATACCGCTGATAGTTTATCACCCATAAAAACTCATACTCTTCTTTTGCCAGAATATGCTTTGCCACCAGGCCCTCGGCAATGCGATCAGTGATACCTTTGATCTTGCGCTGCATGTGCTTGATCCAATATTTCACATTATGTATAGTAGTGGTGTTATCGAGGAGAGCTAGCACCTCGTCCAAAAGCGCATTTCCGACAGGCGTCTGATCTACCACATGGATATGGGTATCTTCGAAGGTGATACGTTCTTGAAAATAGAGATCCAGGATCGTTGCCCCAGCTAATCCATATGGTAAAGCCCTTGAAGCTGAAGCAAATACCGAACCCTTCTCATCGTGTAGACTCAAGAGCAGGAGTTGTTCCGCAAGGGTAAGCATGACCATTCTCCTTAAAATCGAGTATGTGAAACGCAGCCCCCAGTGATGTGGTATCTTGGCGAGCAACTACGTTTCGTGTTTGGGGCGAGACGGCGGTCGCAAACCGCCGCTACGTTTTCGTCAAGATGCAGGCGCCTCATCGCAGAGCAATTACTTACAACCTCTACAGGTTACGGTGACAAGGTTTAATTTACTATTTGAACAACTCAATGTTTTATAGTTGCGATTGTATCCATCTTGGCGTAACGCTAAGCTACAGGCAACCGCAGCTTCAAAACAATTGTCGAGCGTCGCTTTTTTGGTGGTGCAGTTATCTTCTGTCCCAATACCAGATCCAATCACGCCAAATGTATCAAAACAAAATGGTGTAGTTGCTGATGTTGTTGCTGCAGAGACAGACACAGGTGTAACAAATGTTACGAGCAGGGTAATTCCGAAAAGGCCAAACAGCATACTCCAACGACTAAGCATAGTGTTCGCTCCATATCTGTTTACTTAATACTATATACAAATTATAGATAAAAAACACCACAAAAGTCAAATAAAAGTAATAATCACAAAGAAAAATAGAGAATGGCCTACTGACTTTGATATGGATTAGCTTCATTGTGATACACAGAACAAACTCCATGCCGCAAGTAACAGACCATTTTCCAGTGTGCCAGACCGAATACGCTTATTTAGTTCTTTGATCGTTACCCATTCATATGCAATAAACTCACTTGTATCTGGTCGGGCATCATGGTGCTCCAATTCGGTTGCCAGAAAGACATGCATCTGTTGCGCCGAACGTCGATTGTGGATGAAGAATGATCCTATGGCTTGGATAGTATGCGCGTAGATGCCAGTTTCTTCCAGCAATTCTCGCTGTGCAGCTTCAGAGGGTGACTCATTGATTTCAACTCCGCCACCGGGGAACTCATCAACAACTCGCTGTGGTGCATTATTGTACTGGTATGCAACGAGGATGCGCTGTTGTTGATCCTGGCAAATGATGCAGACTACATCAGGTTGTTCATCAAAACGCCACCATGTTCTCTGTTGATTGGAAGGAAGTAAAACATCATCCTCAACAATTCGACAGTATGGATGGTCTAGCAGGAGACGTGTTTCGATACGCTTCCACGGGTGTAGATTTGTTTTTCGCAATGGGAAATCCTTTTTTCTCATATGTATGTTAGCGGCGAAATAATACTTTATATTGAAAAGAGTTACTTTCATATAAGAGCAGATGTCACGTAAGGTATGTGTAGATTAAGGAGGGCTATATGTTCTATCATTAAACTCTCCAGAGATCATCGCGGAGAACCAGATTGCGTCCACATCAGAACCTACTACCGCCATGAGCGAACTCCAAACCGTTCGTGGCTACGAAGGCCAGGCTAGTACTACCGGGGCTGGCTATGGGCTTTATTGGTACGAAGGGGATTACCAATATGATATCGGTGGTTTTTTAGGGCTTGAGGACACCCTGGCCATCGCCGACAGTCTAGAAGTGGTCTCAATTGACATCTGGCAAGAACGTTTAACAGGATCAATGCAAGAGTAACGAAAGGCAGTTCATCCAAACCATCATCCAGGGATTATCTGGACTATTTGTCTGATACAGGAGGCGCAATCGTAGCTAAATGCTGGGCTAACTGAGTGATGACTTGCTGGGCCAGCGCGTGATTGTGTTGTTGCTGGGCCAGGGCGATCAAGCGGTGCGCCGCCCGCTCACGATATGGGTCCAGTCGCCACACCTGCTGGTAGTACGTCAGCGCCTGGTCGGGCTGCGTTGCTTCGTAAAAATCGGCTAGGCGCTCCAGTGCATCAAGATAGCGGATCTGTACCTCCAGTTGGCGTGTCACTAGCCAGTGCGACGGCTCTGTCAGTGCCGGCAAGAACTCACCTTGATAGAGTTCGATAGCTTGGTGCAAGGCGTCAGTGGTACCAACTTGACTGGCATGTTCAAACACCGCCACATCATACCAAATCGTTTCAGTCGCGGTATAGCGTCGATCTACCCGTGCGAGGGCCAGACCAGTGGCCTTGCGAATACGTGACATCTGCGAACGGATGCTACCGGGTGCGTTATCACCATAGACCTGCTCGAGCAACACATCTTCAGTGACTCCAGCTGGCCCTGCATCGACAATACAGGTCAGCAAGGCTTGTTGGGGTGGTGTCAACGGACACGCTTCACCAGCGTGCAGACACTGAAAGGGCCCTAATGCGCGAAGCTCCCAAGTTGGCTCCGGCACGGGTTCCGGTTGGTCCACGACTCCAAAGGACTCGGACGCCACGATCTGTCGTCCGGCTTCAATCGCCTCGGCACGGGCGGCCAGCCAGCGCGGTGCCCGTGGCCAGCCCGCGGCAGCAGCCCGCTGGAGCACTACGTCACTCAGGGTGAGATCGAGCGCGAGCACCGTATCACTGTCAAACATGTCGGCTACCTGATCAATCTGTGTGAGTGCCTGCAAAAACAGCTGATTGTCCGCAGGGATACGTGCTGCCTCAAGTGTGGCTTGCACTAAGGTCATATAACACTGTGTGTTAATATCCAAACCTGTCGTTTGTCCGACCTGTTTCAACAAAGTGTGTGCATAGTCAGGCAAACCTTCCCCGATAAAAATACGTGCCTCTACTGATTGAATCAGGGCTTTTTGGGGATGTTGTTCGACATCTATTTGATCTAATAAGCCACGAGCCTCAGCATACTGCTCTTGCCGAATTAATAGGTGCAATTTGTCCAGATGTAACGCAGAATTAATATGAACAGAGTTATCAGATTGAATGGCTACTTTGTATATCTTCTCTGCTGCTTCCCACTGCTGGAGGTCACGAAACAAGTTCCCCTGTCCAATGTATGTCAGAGCTAAAGGGAATCGGGCATTAACTTCCCGAGCACACTCACGAGCAAGGATAAGATTCGTGTAAGCTGCTTGATATTGACCTAGATGATGTTGTACATGACTCAAGTTATTGAGGGTCATAGCTCGACGGCTACTATTCTTTATTTGCGCCCAATAGATGTCAGCTTGCTGAAAATACTCTTCAGCTACTGCAAACTGACTCTCATATGCCGCACAAAATCCTAAGTCTTGCAGAACAATTGCTGTATCGTATTCATTATTAGCCGCCTGTTCAAGGGCGTATTGTAGTTCAGCGACGGCCTGTTGTACTTCACCAATAAAACAACGACTTGTTGCCATAAGACGCAATACCATAACCTGATACGTTGGTTCAAGTGGGTAGGTGAGGGCTTGTTCACCAAAGACAACTGCATCACGGTATTGGCCTTGGTGACGAGCAAAGGAACACTCAGCTAACAGAACCCAGACTCTTTCTGAGGCTTTTGCCCTATCACGAACTACATGTATCAATCGTTGAGCTTCTTGGTGTCCATTTCTGTATTCTATTAAAAGACGGATGTACAGACAAAGTGCGACGATATCAAGCAAATCTGTGGACAATGATTTGAACCAATAGTCGAGCGTTTCAAAACGTCCCTGCATTAACATCTGCTCACCACCTGCTGAGATAACAGCACTGGCACTCTGTACATCATCAGCGAGGACATACATCTCAAATGCGCGTGCCCAGTACTGCTGCTCCCGATACCACGCGGCAATGCGCAGAGCCGTGTCACGGTATCCCTTAGGCTGGGTCATCCGATAACGTTCCTGCAAAAATTCCCGAAACAGCGGATGATAACGCCATACTCCTCGCTCCACTTCCGTAATGAAGACCCGCTGCATTCGCAGGTTGGTGAGTATCTGCCATGCCTGATGTTGAGCCAGTATGGTCTCACAATGCGATACGGTTAAATCATCCAGGAGCGCCGTCTCGAGTAAAAACGCTTGAGTTTCAGGTGCCTGCTGACCGAAAATTTGCTCGGCGAAAAACTGGTAGACCGGCGCAAGTGTCACACTAGGCTGTAGTTCAGTAGCTGACAAAGTTGCCGCTACTTCTTTGACATAGCCCAGAAGGATACCGGTAATCCATCCATCCATCTGTGTAGTAAGTTGCTCAACCAACGCAGCCTGCACCTCGATGTGTCCATCAGCCTCGAGAATATCTACCATCTCGGTGGTTGCTGCGCGTAACACAAGCTCATCGATCCCCACCACCTGTCGCCGTCCGGCCAGTAACATCAAATTTGGCAGGCTTGGGTACACACGTGAAGACAAAATGAGGTGACACCTTGGACAATGAATCAATACCTCTGTAATGAGTTGTTGAATTTCGGGTACGGCATCAACCAGATGCCAATCGTCAAGGATTAAAATGATCGATTGTCCCTGAAGATCCAACACCTGCAAGAGATTGAGTTTGGCATTGGTCCACTCTCGCTGCATGTCAGGGCGCATAGATACCTGCATGGCGGGAAGTTGTTGGGCTAAAGCGGCACTCATATATGACAGAAAAGTCCAGGGGTCACGGTCGAAGTCACTCAATGTATACCAGCACACCGGGTAAGGTGGAGCCGTATGGGCAAAATCAATCAGGGCGGAGGTCTTGCCATAGCCTGCCGATGCCGTCAGCGTGAGTAGGCGCCGGTCCGCAACCTCGCGTAGAGTCGCGGTAATATGAGGACGACTCACCAGGTAGGGTGGCCGATCTGGGACCTGTATCCGATGGCGAAAGTAGATTTCCACCGTCAACAACCTTCTACTGAACGACTGGTTAGCAGTGCGTAGTATACCATGGTACAAAACAGAAAATCCACCGTACTACTAGCACAAGTATTAAAATATATACTATGCTGGGATGCATCTGGGATCGATCTGAAACTACCCTTTAGTATAGTGTGGTTATCAGGACAACTTGAGTAATGAGAGGAGAGCAAAAGGAGTATTCACATGGGACTGGTAGTCGTGGCAATCGGTATAACAGGTGTATCGAGAGCAAGAGAGAAATGGAGAATTTCAGAGGTGAGAGAAGAACATCAAGCAATGTGATAGAGGCAAGAGAAGTTCATCAAACTGCTTGATCGGAAAAAAGAGATACACCAGAACGGCTATTGCCATGACTACAAGCCTCCAACAAAGATTTATAACAACCATCTGATTATTCTGTGCCATACACAGGCTGTTGTTGACGACACTCAGTTCACAACAGCCTACTGCCGTGTAGCGCGACTATGAGCTGTTCAACAAACATTTGGTAGCAGTCAGATGGCGAGTATCCATATTGTATGTGCAACGGATTACTTTGCTTACCTGTGACGATCTCGTTGAGACCTCATAACGTTGTGGTTGAGATACAGCTTGTACTGTTTGCAAACCCAACGAATGGCTCACGTAAGCAACTGCTGCACAACCACCCATGGCAAATGTGCCCTTGAGAAAGCGACGGCGCGTCACGTGTGGTGTGGATTGTGTTTTCATGATTTGAGACCTCCAGTTTATACAACAAGTTGTTCTTCTACAGAAGAAGTCATATATTCAGTTGTATGTTGCCATACACACAAATATCCAGAATGAATTAACGTAGCAGCATTATCAGTAGTCAAGACATTGTAATCTTGCAACCAGGCAAGCGTCCGTGGCTCATTGCAGATCAACAGCACCACCCCCAGAGTAGATGAAATTTGATGTGTGTGCATCTGCCCATCGGTCGATCGTTTGAGCAGGATGTAATACTCACCACGCGGTACTGTTTCAGGTATTTCTCCCGCATTGAGAGACGGTAGCAGTATATTCGGGTCATGGTCAAACTGTATCACTCGACAGGCCGGATGGGTCGCAACAGACATGTCCAGGCTTATATGCTCAATATCTGGAGCACCTTGCTCAGGGATACCTGAACTGCTGGCAAGTTCAATAAGCCCTAACTCTAGTTTCAACACAGCCTCGACATACGGATTGTATAGCTTTCCCTGAGCAATCTGAGCAGAGACAAATGAAGCAAAACGGGCTGCTTCCTGGGCATAAAAAAGCGTTTGTGGAGGATGAGTCTCCCAATATTCCAGCAACATACGCTGTAGTTCCTGTGTGCCGAGGGCTGTACAGGTTCGTGGTAAGCGATTGGCAAACATCCCAATACGAAAGGAACGATGAATCATCGTGCCAATTTTCACCCCTGGGTCGTGGGCAATAGTGGCAAGCCGCTGCCGTTCTTGAGAGGTCAATTGGAATGTTACCAGGGCCTGCTCAGCATTATCCTGCACAGCCACGCGAAAACCTGGTGACATGACCATCTCGGCAAGTACATGTTGAAAAACCTGAAGCGACATGAGGGTACCTTCTTGTTTTAGCGATAGCGTTCCCAGATAGCACGTGCACGATCCAGTTCACCTTTTAAAGACTCTGGCCCCATCAATGGGTAATGAGTTCCAAAAACTTCAAAGACAATACCCGCTACATTTGGCGCAGCTGATAGAATCGCCTCAAGGAGCGCCCAGACCTCATCAGGCCCAGGGCCAGAATGTGCATCCATGTAGAACTCATCGACGATCATACCACCGCCAATATGAATCTCCACCACACGCGTCAAATCGATATCACCCAGAAATTCCCAGGGGTCAAACTTATGATTCTGTGCATTGGTATACACATTGTGCAGATCGAGAAGCAGACCACACTTTGTAGCTGCTGATAGTCGATTTAAGAACTCCGCCTCACTCATATCCTGCTCAGGAATAGAAAAATAGTAGACATTATTCTCAAGGACAAAGGGAACGGGAATCGTTTGTTGCACATAGTTGACACGCTCGATCAGCATGGCAAGTGCTTCTTCGTCATACGGGATAGGCATCGTAAAACCAACATCCATTGCATGACCAGACTCATCATCAAGTTTGTTAAAGGAGAGATGATCGCTATGCCACGGAAATTGGTATCGTTGCTGCCAAGCTGCTATTTGAGCCACATGTTCTGTGTCAAACTGCTCAGCGCTGCCAATTGAAAGGCCAATGCTATGGGCAATAATGGGCTTAGTAGTGCAAAGTTCTGCGAGAAAATGGTAGGCATCTTCAGAAACCTGATAGCGAGATTTTTCACCAGTACCAACATCGTTCCAAAACGCATCTGGGATAATTTCGACAAAATCAAAGGTATATGAATGTGTGCGAACATAATCACGTAATGTTCCCTGAAACGATAAGCCCACACCTAATTTGGGGAGTGTTGCTATACCATCAATGATGTCGGTACTTGATTCGGTTGCATGTAACATTGACATAGTTCCTTATTGAGGTGGTAACCTCCCATAAATGCAAAGTTTCATGGGAGGCTTTTGGCACTTGCCTGTTGTCTTCAGCAATGAATTAGAATTGGGCCCGAATAACTTGTTCAAAACGTTCTTCAAAAGCAAACATTTCTAGTCCTGAAAGACAAGCAGGATGAGCATCAAGACCGATCTGCTCAAAAATATCAGTAAAAACATACTGTTGTACTTCTACCATTTGCTCAAAAGAGACTTTTTCAGGAACAACTGCTTTTACAACCGGTCCACCAGTAATTTCGTGCTTTCCAATTAAAAATTCAACTTCCATGAACGTGCTCCTTTTCAGAAAACCATAAATGCGATTACACCTATATGACGAGTCGTGTCTTGGCCTCCTTTCCTGTTGAACATAACCCAGAGTACAAACAGAATCGGGTAGGCCGTAGCAACAATCCTAGCATGATGACAAGAGGAAAAGTTCCCATAAAGAGAAAAAAACTTCCCATTTTAGGAAAGAAAAACACGCCCTTGATACGCAGCAAAATAGTGTTCTGTCATATTCGCAAGAGGAATTTTGTCGCAACAGGAAGGCATAATCCAGGATGAAAGTGCTTTCATGTAAACTATTTAACAGACAATCAAGTGAGTCCTTGCTATAGTAGAGACAACCAAATTAATCGTAATAAGTATCACAAAAATAAAGAGCGCCTCTGTAGTATTTGATCTCGATGGTGTGCATTAAAATGACTATCGCTGCACCGAGCTGCCAACATTTAGTGGGAGAATATTATGTCTGTGTGGTATGACATTGACTCAAGCAATAGAACGCTTACATTAATAGGTGAGGGAGGATTGACTATTACCGATCTGTATAATCTCACTGCGTTGCCCATGTGTGACCCGGCGTGGATGTCTGGTTTAGCCATCTGTTGCGACTTACGAGCAGGTGAACCCGACTTCCCCAACCACGCGATCCCTGCTCTTGTAGATCGACATCGTCGTTGTATCCATCGCTGGGGGGATACACGATGTGCCTTTGTTGCGAACAGCTCAGTTATGTATGGTATTTGCCGGATGTACACGCTCTATGCTTCTTCAATGTTAGATACTTCTATAGCCTTCCAGGTCTTTCGCAATATTCAAGATGCTCGAAGATGGCTGGTATCATAAACGACACAAATGATTTGCCTTCTGAACAAAACAACAATGTGAGGATGTGTTTGATGTTACTATAGCGGCAGTTGAGAACAGAGACACAATGCCACTATAGTATGGAGTCCAGGCATGCAGCAACACATCGACGAGGCGATCTGGAAACACTACCAAGCAGATAAACGCAAAACTATCCAGGCAATTACACCACGCACAGCACTTGATGCCTTTTACCTTTGTATCTTGGCATATAGCAACGAGAATCTTGCTGAGGCATATGCCTACATCCAACAAGCAGTACACAAAGATAGCACATCGCTCCTCTACCAAGAAGCAACCAAGTACCTCTCATGTGTTCTCCAACACGGAACACACCAGGCTTATACATCTCCCGCAGGGTTTGAGGCCTTTATTCGCGGCGGGAGCAACGTAGTGTTGTACGAAAACCTCCGTACTGCACTACGACACATCTATACTGCCTATACAGATCTGCGCCTACTCGATATTGGTGTAGGAGATGGCGAAGCACTACTGCCAGCATTACCTGATGCCGTCGGACATCTTGATGTTGTTGAGCCGTCAACTGCTATGCTCACCAAGTTAGAGCAAGAATTACAGGTGCGGAACATTACCTATCAAGCATATAACCAAACACTTCAGGATTTCGCAAAAGACCAACATCAGCATTGGCCATTGATACAGGCAACCTTTAGCCTTCAGTCGCTATCCTATGAGGAACGTCCACATTGGCTCATTTGGTTGCATGCACACACAGATCGATTGCTGATCGCAGAATTTGATGTTCCCGTCTTTTCGGACTCATTTGCGCCAGATCGAGTGGAGTATGTAGCGCGAACATTCGAGACCGGGCTTGCAGAGTATCAAGAGAGCGATCTGGTTGCCCAGGAATTCATGTTGCCCATTATGTTTAGCTATTTTGATCGCAGTGCCGGGCGTATGAATTATGAACAACCGACGCAGCAATGGGTAGACGATCTCAAAGCCGCTGGGTTTACCACAATCACCACCAACCATTTGCATCAGTACTGGTGGGCAGATGCGTATCTTATTGATGCAAGCAGATGAGAAGAAAGAGCATAGCAGTAACAATCACGATCTGCACTAACCTGATTATTTGAGCAAAATGTAAGCATATGCCGATACAACATCAGGCAAAGATATGTTACTATTGCGGGTATAAAAGAGATCAAAAGAGTAGAGTCAGAACCCTTGTACACACATACCTGAGTCTATCTATCTGACTGGAAACTGTTGCCACTGCACCATGCAAAAGTCACGTTCATACCTGCTTATCATTAGTATGTTTCTCGCTGCGGTATCTGCTGTGCTCACGTTAAGCGCGGTTCTGCAAGCACGCAATGAACCCACCCAACCCTCAAACAATATAGCATCACGAGAACAGGAGGTACGTGCAACTGAAGGAGCTATTGTCTCTGTTGTCCCTGTGGAGACAGAGAATGGTTTTAGCATCGATGCCACACAAGCGACAGAGCCGTATCCCATTGGCACCACCATGCCAACTCAGGTATCCGAAGGATATCCAGCACCTGTCGATCCGTCAGGAGCTTCGGCTGAACTTCCGACAGTAGCACCTGTGGACGTACCGGCTACTGTCATAAACGAACCTGCCCCAACTGCGACTCTGGCACCATCTCCACAAGAGGACCCCACCACCGCGTTACCGCCGGCCGTTGAGGAAACGACCATAGCCGAGGAAATAACTGCTACAGCAGTGGTAACACCAACAGACGACGCACAGGAATTGGCCGTCATTAGTTTTACCCTTATTAATGCAGACACCGATGAACCTATTGAGGAATTCGACCCTCTCATCGATGGAGCAATGATCGACCTTGCAACACTCCCTACGCGCAATATCAACATTCGTGCGAACACACAACCAGAAACGGTTGGGAGCGTAAGCTTTGGGCCAAGCCGCGAGACAGTGACCCGCATCGAGGATACTGCGCCCTACTCACTGGCTGGTGATGATGAGGGCGACTACTTACCATGGGACACTCTGACCGGAAGGTATGCGCTGGAGGCTGTCGCGTATAGCGAACAAGGCGCGCAGGGCGAGGCTGGTGATTCGGTTCTCATCACATTTACCATCACTGACACCAGTGTGATTGAAGAGTCGGAAACAGTCGTCCCGGAAAGCTAGAGCATACCGTGGTCTTTGAGAGCATAACGATTGCACACCTGATCGGCGGTATCATCGTTTTTGTGGCTGCTGTGTTGGGCGGTATAGCAGGCTTTGGGTTCGCCCTCCTTTGCACGCCATTACTCCTGATCGTTGGCTTTCCACTCTCGCTCATTGTGCCTGTCAATCTATCGTTGGCCCTCGTGAGTCGTATCTCTGTTGCATACCGCTTCCGCAACCACCTCAATACACGGCGCGTATTTCTCCTTGTTGTAAGTAGTTTCCCTGGCATGTACATTGGTATCTGGGTACTTACTCTGATCTCCTCATCAATCCTTCAAGCTGCAACGGGAGTAGTGATTATGCTGGCCGTTCTCCTCATGGCACGCACACCACAACAAGAAACGACGAAACCACTTGCAGGCGCAGTATACATCGCCGGTCTTCTCGGTGGATTTCTGGGTGCAACGACATCGCTTAATGGCATTCCACCGGCGCTACTGCTTGTACGTGACCAAACTTCACCCCGTCAATTTCAGGCTAATCTTGCACTCTTCTTCGTTATGTCAAATGCGATAACACTCTTCTTCCTGACGACCCAGCAACAAATCGACTTTTTTACCATTCTCCCCATCTTTATGCTCTGGCTACCCAGTGTCTTATTAGGGAGTATCCTCGGTATCGTACTGAGTACACGTCTCTCTACAACCGTTTTTCGACGTATGGTATTGGTCATCGCATTTGTTGCCGGAGCCATTACGGTCCTATCAAGTCTTTAGATCGTCCCCTACGGAGCTTGCCTCGATTTGGTATGATACTCTTGAGGAACCCCATCAAACAGATAAAGGTTATAACCATGAGCGTGCTTGAAGAAATGCAACGGACTCGTTCTACACTCCTTAACGCAATTGAAGGACTTGATGAGTCAGCCCTGGACCGCAAGGGTCTTATTGGTGATTGGTCGATCAAGAATTGTCTTGCTCACCTCGCTGGCTGGGAGGATTGGATCGCCCAAGTCTTGCAAGCTGGCTTTGCCAATGGACACATCCCCGAACATTTGCGCTCAGTATTACAGGATTTCAATGCATTTAATGCTGAACAAGTCGCCGAACGTGAAGAACTTACGCCTGATGAGCAACTAACCGAACTACAACGTGTGCGTGTCGCCCTCCTCGAGATCGTTGGTCATCTTGACGAGGCAACTCTCAACACTCCGCAGCCGTGGGCAGGCAAAGATCGGAGTATCGCCTTTTATCTCAACATCTTGCCGCATCACGATGAAGAACACCTAGCAGATATACAAGCAGCAGCCCAAAAACTGCGTCAATAACCCCTCTGGAGGACTCTATGGAACGTATTGGTTTTGTTGGTTTGGGGCGCATGGGTCAGGTCATGGCCGGTCGTCTGCTTGATGCCGGTTTTCCGCTGGTCGTTTACAACCGCACTGCTGCTAAAGCTGATGATCTCGTGGCGCGAGGTGCGATGCGAGCAGACTCACCAGCCAGCCTGGCAAAACAAACAGACATCGTGTTTACCATCCTAACTGATGATCACGCTGTTGAGCAGGTATTTGTAGGCGATCAGGGCTTGTTGAGTGCGTCTGTCAAGGGCAAACTGTTTGTAGAAATGAGCACTATCCGTACCAAAACCATCCATACATTATGTCCACACGTTGAGCAACGAGGCGCACGCCTGCTCGATGCACCGGTCTCGGGAACGCTTGAGCCAGCTCGCCAGGGCCAGTTGCTCATCCTCACTGGTGGCGAAGCAGATGATCTCGAACGAGCGCGTCCAGCCCTGGAAGTCGTTGGCCGGCGCATCTTCCATATGGGTGGAAATGGCACCGGCACCACAATGAAGCTCGTGCTCAATATGCCGATGGCGATCTTTTGGGCTGGCTTGGGCGAGGCGATGGCGATTGGTCAGCAGTTTGGCATCGATAAAAAGCAAATGCTTGATGTGTATCTCGACTCGCCAGTCGCACTTCCGGCGCTACGCGGCAAAGTGCCAACCATTCTCGGCGAGGTAGACGAAGTCGCGTTCGATGTCACGGGGGTTCGCAAAGATCTGCTGGCGATGGTTGCCACAGGTCAGGATGTAGGAGTGCCAAATTCGACAGGTGCCGCAGCCCTCTCGCTCTTTGCCGCCGCGACCGCCGCAGGCTATGGTGAACGCGATCTGGCCTTTCTGCTCGAGTATGTGATGGAGATGGCCCGGAAGACCTTTCCGATGAATGCAGATGAAACATAAAATCTGCTTCCTGTACACAACAAGGAATCCTGTATGCCTACACCATTCCCTGGGATGAACCCATACCTGGAACGAAGCGGTTTGTGGGAAGATGTTCACACACGCTTAATTGTTGCTATTGCTGATGCATTAGGTCAACAGATTCGACCACATCGTATAACGGTAGAGCAACGAGTCTATGTAATGCTGCAAGAAGCAACAGCTTGTGTGGACAAGCTCGGCTCAGTAATACCCGAAGAAGTAACCGAACGATATCTGGAGATTCGTGATGTTTCGACAGGGATGGTAATCACCGTCATTGAGTTGCTTTCATTGAGCAATAAGCTCAAAGGAGAAGGCCGGACTCAATACGAACGAAAACGATTACGCGTGTTAGCCAGTGACACTCATTTTGTAGAGATCGATCTGTTGCGTGCTGGACAACCGTTACCGATGCGTATTCAGCAGCGTAGTCGACAGAGTGATTATCGAATCATTGTGAGCCGCTCACACCATCGTCCACGTGCCGATGCGTATCTTTTCGATATCCCCGAACCCGTCCCCAACATTCCTGTCCCACTACAAAAAGGTGAAACAGAGCCTCAATTGCCGCTCAATCAAATCGTCCATGATCTCTATGATCGTGCCGGGTACGATCTAGCTGTCGACTATCAGCAACCACCAGAACCCCCGCTTCGTGATGAAACTGCCACATGGATGCAGCAACATCTCGCACAATAATGTAGACAAAACCGTCCTTTTGGACGATGTAGCGCAGATAAACCTGTGCTATCGTGCTTATTGCATCGGTTTATCGAACAAATTTTTCAATTTCACACGTCAAAACCAACACGTCGCGGTGATAGATGCGTAGACTCACATGGCGTGTCGTGAGATTGAAAGCGAACCGCATCATACCATCCAAAACCCTACTATAGTTGACACGGAGAGCTGTTGTGACCTCACGTGAGTTTACTGTCTCAAACGAATACATCTACGACCGACGCACACCTGCGCGCTGGATCATGGCGCATATCTGGCGCTACCCTACTTTGCCGACCCTCGCATTGTTAGGGTATATCGGCGTAAGTGCACTGTTTAGTGTAGCCGCCATCCTGACTGGCATCGCATTCGACATCGTCGCAGAACCGGGCGGCACCGCTCCGGCACTCCTCAACATCGCTCTGGCTGTGCTGGCTGTGCGTAGTGGACAGGGACTACTCAGCCTTGTGAGTGCCTATGCCGCCGAGATTCTAGCCCAGCGCGTCGAGCGCGATGCGCGTGAAGAGCTATACGTCAGCTTGCTGGGGAAGAGCCAGACCTTTCACAATCGCCAGCAGGTTGGCGACGTGATGGCACGCGTCACTAACGATGTGCAACAGCTCAACTTTATGTTGAATCCAGGTGCGAGTTTGATCGCAGAAGCATTCATGGGCGTCATCATTCCACTGGTCGCAATGGCCTTTATTCGTGTCGATCTGCTGATTGTTCCTCTTATCTTTCTCGTTGCATTCGGGATCGCGCTGCGTGGCTATAACAATGCCCTCAACCCGGTAGCTGGCGCACTACGTATGCAATTTGGCACGATGAACTCGGGTCTGGCCGAGTCGATCAGCGGCATTGAGGTTGTAAAGGCCTACGCTCAGGAGCTCAAAGAAAAACGACGCTTCGTTGACCAGGCCCAACGTTATCGTGACTTGTATCTCCAAGAAGGCCGCATCCAGGCACGCTATCTTCCGTTGCTCTTGTACGGAATTGCGCTTGGTTTGGCGTTTGGACATGCCTTGGCACTCTATCTCAATGGAGCCCTCTCGATTGGTGATATTGTGGCCTATATGGGATTATGGGGCCTCTTGAGCTTCCCCACCTTTATCTCGCTCTTCAGTTTTTCACTCATTCAGCTTGGCATTGCTGGTGCAGAACGCATCCTCTCGTTGATCAAAACCGAGACAGAACTCGATGAAAATGCTGGGGGCGTGACACGCACAATGACGGGAGAACTCTGCTTTGAGAGCGTGACATTTGGCTATGATGGAGCACCCATTTTGAAGCAGATCGATTTCCACGCCAAACCCGGTGAGACCATTGCTATTGTCGGACAAACCGGCGCAGGCAAAACGACCATGACACGGCTGGTGAATCGAACATATGACGTCACGAGTGGTCGTGTCTTGATCGATGGCATCGATGTGCGTGAGTGGAGTCTCGACTCGCTACGATCACAGATTTCTACAATTGAGCAGGACATCTTTCTCTTTTCACGCACCATCGCCGAGAATATTGCCTTTGGTGCATCAAGTACGGCTACCCGTGAACAGATCGAACAGGCTGCACAAGAAGCCCAGGCACACGACTTCATTATGCAGTTTCCCGATGGCTATGACACCGTCGTTGGTGAGCGTGGCGTAACCCTTTCGGGTGGGCAACGACAGCGCCTTGCTATCGCTCGAGCCTTTCTTACCAATCCGAGCATTCTCGTACTCGACGACTCGACCAGTGCAATTGATAGTGCTACAGAAGATCAGATCCAGCGAGCGATGCGTCGTATTCTGAAGGATCGTACGACCTTGCTCATCACACATCGCATCTCACAGATTCGTTGGGCTGATCGTATTCTGGTGTTGCGACAGGGCGAATTGGTGGCCCATGGCACACACGATGAGCTTATGAAAACAAGTGCCGCCTACCGCCGCATTTTTGCTCGTTACAAACGAAGCGACAATGTTTCAGAAACAGATGGGGATCTTCCTATTTCAGCATAGTTTGCGTGCATCCCTTGGGAGGAATCATGGGTTTTATATTCGATGGTTTAGAAGCCGAAGAATACGATAGAAATTATAGCGATGGTGAGTTGGTTCGTCGCATTGCCGGCTATTTTCGACCACACCTTAAAACCGTGTTTTTGGTCGTAGCGATGGTCGTGTTGTTTTCTCTCGCACAGACAATTGTTCCGATTGCTGTCTCACGTGGCATCGATCTGCTGGATGGGAATCCAACAGTGCAGTTGGTGTTGGCCCTTGCAGGCGGCATTGCTGTGCTTGGTTCACTTGGCTGGTTCTTCAACTACATTCGCCAACTCTTCTCTGCGCGTGCGGTTGGTGATGTGGTGCTGGCCTTGCGTCGAGATGCCTTCGCGTCGGTGATGCAGCGCGATCTGTCTTTTTATGACCAGTACGCTTCTGGTAAGATCGTGAGTCGGGTAACCTCGGATACACAAGAGTTTTCCAATGTGGTAACTCTCACCATCAATCTTATGAGCCAATTGCTCCTGGTGGTTGTCATCATTGGTGTGCTGTTCTCTATCAATGTCACGCTGGCACTGCTAACAATTGCCACGACACCGCTGATTTTCGTCGCAGCACTCAGTTTTCGCTGGATCGCGCGGTGGACATCGCGTCGCGCTCAACGCGCTATCGCCAAAGTCAATTCGACCATTCAGGAGACGGTAAGTGGTATCTCGGTGGCAAAGAGCTTTCGTCAGGAGTCGGCGGTGTACGCCGACTTCATCGAAACCAACAAACTAGCGTACCAGGTGCGCTTACGACAGGGGCTCACCTTCAACACCATCTTTCCGGTGCTCGACATTCTCGCCGGTCTGGGCGTTGCTATTGTTGTCTATTTTGGTGGGGTGCGTGCATTAGATGGCAGTATTTCAGCAGGAGACTGGTATCTGTTCATTCAGAGTTTGAACATTTTCTACTTCCCACTGACCAGCATTGCTTCGTTCTGGAGTCAATTCCAACAAGGTCTGGCCGCCAGCGAGCGTGTCTTTGCGCTAATCGACGCTGAACCAAAGGTTGTACAAAAAGCCGAGGAACCTGTCGAGCAGGTGCATGGACACATTACGTTTGATCGTATCGATTTTAGTTATCGTCCTGAAGAACCGATCCTCAATCAGTTTTCGCTAGACATACCGGCGGGACAGCGGTTAGCTATTGTTGGTCATACGGGCGCAGGGAAATCCAGTCTCATACGACTTATCAACCGCTTCTACGAATTTCAGGGCGGACAGCTTTGTATCGATGGATGTGACATTCGCACCCTGGATCTGTCACAGTATCGACGCTGCCTGGGGTTGGTGCCACAAGTGCCGTTCCTCTTCACCGGAAGCGTGGCAGACAACATTCGTTATGGCCAGCCTGACGCACATGATGATACCGTGATGCAGGCCGCGTTACGGCTTGGTAGCGAATGGGTTGAGGATCTCCCCGATGGGTTACAAACCGAAGTTGGTGAACGTGGCTCACGGCTGTCGTTAGGTCAACGACAACTTGTGGCACTTGCGCGGGTGCTGCTACAGAACCCAGCCATCTTTATTCTTGATGAGGCCACTGCAAGTGTCGATCCATTTACTGAGGCACAGATTCAGGAGGGGTTAGATGTGGTGATGAAAGGGCGCACCAGTATCAGCATCGCGCATCGCCTCTCAACCGTGCAAGAAGCCGACCGAATCATTGTGATGCGTGCGGGCACTATCATCGAGGAAGGAACGCACGATCAGCTTCTGGCACAGAACGGCCACTATGCTGAATTGTATAATACCTATTTCCGACATCAATCGTTGGAGTATATTGAACAGGTCGGCGCCTTTGCAGACGCGTAGGTCCATTCGAGAGGCAATTGTCTGGTGTCCAAGAGTATCTTCTGGACAATATGCCTCTCCGTTCTAACAACAGTACTGCTTCTTAAGTTGAACGAGTCGTTTATTGATAGATAAATGCCGATGCACGCATCTCTAATCGCTGCGCCAGAATGTAATCGTAGGCATACATCGCCGCACGACTCCCCTCACCAATGGCCATCAAAATCTGTTCAACTGGAACATTGGTCACATCACCAGCCGCAAACAAGCCGGGAACAGAAGTCTGGTTACGGTAGTCTATAACCACAAAGCCATCACGATCAACCTGCACCGTCTGGCGCACCATCTGGGTATTTGGTATCAACCCCATATCGACAAACACTGCCGAAACAGGGATGCGCTGCACCATATCACGCTGGGTGACGACAATACTTTGAACTTGCCCGTCAACCGCATCCACATTCCGTACTCTATAACCGTCAAAAAGATCAATCTTGGGATGGGTTCGCAACCGTTGTCCAAGTAAACTATTGAGGTAACCGGTATGCGGTGCAATAAGGACTATCCGTTCAGCGTACTGGGTGAGTTCGGCAGCACCACGGAGTGCCCGTGCGTTTGCTCCAACAACTGCGACATGGCGTTCCTTCATTGCTTGTGCATGCGTGAGTATAGAGTAGCCGATTCCGTGGCCGACAAGCTGTCGTTCATTTGGGACACCAAGCATAGTGGGTTGGGCACCGGTTGCAATAATCACTGCGCGAGCATGCCACGTTCGATGCTCTCCTAGAATGTGAAACGCCGATTCGTGAGAGAACACACCTACCACTACATCAGAAGCAAGGCGATCAGGAGTGGCTTCTATTCGTTGCCGTAAAGCGCTAGCTTGCTCTACCCCTAGAATTGCTGGAGGATGTTCTTGGTTGTGCAGTTGCTGTACATATCCGGTTTTACCGCCCAGATTGCTGCAAATCAACAAGACATCGAGCTGTTTATCTAAGGCATAGACAGCCGCAGCCAAACCAGCGGGACCTCCGCCGATAACAATAAGATCGTGCATAGCTGCCTCCTTTGCCACTGGTTACTACAGCATCGTAACAACCAACATGCATACTAAAAAAGATATCCCGATACATTCTGAGGATATAAAGCAATAGATAAAGTTAGGATATCATTGTTTAGACACACAAAGGGATAGTATTCGACCACTCGAAAAAAGCGAATGACAACAATTCATGGCGATCATCTCAATTGTAGTATGAGGTCAGGGGTATATCGAATGAAGCTATTTGAGACAAAGTGCAGATAAAGGCGCAGATAAAGATCTACGCCGAGATGATTGAGAATCAGGCTTAGCGGCAATTTGCAACCATAGTTACACGCCATCCTAGTGTCAAACGCTGCTCGCTGATAGAAACGATGGAGCAAGAGACATTGTTCGCTCTCGCATAGTTGATTCGACTAATGTTGGCTGACCACAAAGCTTCATCATACGTTGGTCCAGAACCAAAAAAATGATCGTGTGCCAGTAGCCTGTGTTACTACTGATGAGTCGGAGACTGATGCATATGTAGTGTTAGGAATAAGCCCTACACTTCCAATAGCAAAACCAACCAGTAGGACACCCACTACGAAAGAGAGCCGCACCCACAGTCGTTGTACCATAACTACTTCACTTTCTTTGTTTCAAACCACGAATAGGAGGTGCTTCAACCATAGCATGACTATCTCAACGGCGGAATATCAATCAGTGCTCATGGAATGAGTGATCAGCGATCATAGTATTGTCTGCCAGTACAACAATATCGGTGTATTGATACAGATCACTAAATGATTACAACTTACGAAAAGCCACAATCATTTAGCAAACCTATCATTGATCGATGTGGAAGATTTTATAATGACGAGGGGTTACACATGTTGAACTGGACAACCAACAGCTTGTTCTTTGAGCGCGGATGTTTGGTCATATTGTGGTTTCTCTACCTTTCGATGATAACGAATCCATGTATCTGAGGGATGACTCGCCCCTTTCCCCATCACGACGTGTGGTGTTGGTGTCAGTAACTCCACATCAAATTGCTGAAACAGACGAGCAACAATCACAGCCATCTCGTTCTTCGCAAAATTCAT
>JBCDFA010000106.1:0-20844 GCA_039178835.1 Chloroflexota bacterium | reverse complement strand
TTCACATGGTGGGCGCCTTACAATGCCTGCTCAACTTGCCGTGCTGGACTCACGGGCCATGCTGTGGAACTCACGATTGGGTCGCATTTCAAGTGCATTGGCTACTCGATTGCTGTAGTTGAAAAAACCGGCCACCTGAATAATATCCATAATATCTTCATCGCTAAATCCCACACCACGTAGATGCTCGATATCCTCGTCGCTACATGTATCGGAGGCCAGCGTGATTTTGACTGCGAAATCAAGCATGGCCCGCTGACGCGGTGGCAGATCAGCCGCCCGGTAGTTCGCCACAATTGTGTCAGCCAGCACCTCATCACGGCTGCGAACGCGCAACACCGCCCCGTGCGATGTGAGACAATAGAAGCAATGGTTCTGTGATGAAACTGTCACCGCAATCATTTCGCGTTCGGCTTTACTCAACCCCGACTCAACCTCCATGATCGACTCGTACAGTGCCAAAAATCCACGTAGCTGTTGTGGGCGTAGGCTGTATGCATGATATACATTTGGTACAAAGCCAGGTTTCTCGCGCATCTGTTCATATAACGCTTTAATGTCCTCGGGCAGCGTCTCTTCATCTGGTATTGGCAAACGACTGATAGGCAATGACGACGGATTTTGGTCTGACATAAGCACCTCCTAAGAATAGATATTTGGTACATTAATGAGATAGTGTGGTAATGAAAGCTGTAAAGGATGTAAAACTTTTAGCAATCTCTAGGCACCTCTCCCTAAGCATGCTATAATCTGAACATGGAGAAGCTATCAAAACAAAAGTTACTTTTTAGTTTTGTTTTATCTGCAGCTCTGATTGCCCTCATCGTGCTGGCCGGGTTGCAATATTACTGGGTTGGTCAAATTAGTGAAGGAGAGCTCACCCGAGCACAGGCAAACCTAACCACTGGCATGCAACGGTTTAGTGAAGACTTTGACCGCGAATTGGCGCGGATGTACCTCAGTTTTCAGATCGACTCAGAAACGCTTCGCACCAGAGACTGGCCTGATTATAACCAAAGATATCAGTACTGGAACGCTACTGCCCCGCATCCCGATCTTGTTGACAATGTATACTTGATCGAGATTTTTCGGAGTGGTCGTATCCGTTTACTCCAATTTAATCCTGATGAGGGACGCTTTTTCTCGGTCTACTGGCCAGAAAAACTACGTCCTGTAAGACAGGAGCTTACCGAACTTGGCACAATCACACTCATTGAGCATGAAACTGGCAATATTAATGAGTTAGGGAATGTCATTGAACCAGTAATTGAGGATATCCCTGCACTCATTATCCCTCCATCACGAAGTTGGCTGCTGACAGACAATCAGGAAGGAGATCTTGCGGCCAACCAGGTGTATGGCGATGCACTAATGCTCAGTGAATTTGGTGAGTGTTGGCGTTGTCAATCCACATCAAACTCAGTGCCGAGTGTGGCCTACACAATGGTAACTATCAATGACGATTATCTTACGAACACCTTTATCCCAGAACTCATCCAACAACATTTTACCAGCGAAAAACAACTCGATTATCATGTTGCGATTGTTAATGGCAATAATCCTGATCAAGTTATCTATCAATCACATGCAGATGTCCCGATAGCTGATAGTGCACAAGCTGACCAAACAGCCTCGCTCCTTAGCGTGCGGGTGAATGAACTGAACCGCCTCCTGGTAGATATGATACCAGGAAAAACACAAGCCCCCAATCAATCATTAGAGGATCGCTTCTTCCTACAGGTAGTCACACGCGAGTCGTTGGACTCGGAATATGCTCATGATGTGGGGGTAAGTGAGAGTGGTGGTCGTTGGCAACTAATTCTGCAACATCGTTATGGCTCATTAGAAGAAGCAAAAGTCAATTTACAGACCCGAAACTTGCTCATAAGCTTTGGGACCTTGTTGCTGCTTGCCACCAGCATTGCGATGATCATCATTTCAACCAGACATGCCCAACACGCGGCACGTCAACAAATGGAATTTGCTGCTTCAGTCTCCCATGAACTACGCACGCCTCTAGCAGTTATACGTGCAGCAGGTGAGAATCTCGCAGATGGTGTGATCGACAACCCCCAAAAGTCTCAGCAATATGGAACAATTATCGTCAAAGAAGGACGGCGACTGTCAGAAATGGTCGAACAGGCACTGGCATTTACCGGCACACAATCTGAACGACACAAGTACTATCATCGCCGGGTAGATACTTCCAATTTGCTTGAGAAGACTATCGCAGACTATCGGCTTCTCTATCCACAAGTATCTATTGAAACACATATTCAACCAAACCTGCCCTATATCTTGGCGGACGATGCTGCGCTTCAGCGGGCTATTCATAATCTTCTCAACAATGCAACAAAGTACAGTTCTGAACATCATCACATTCGGATATTCACACAATTGACGGATACATCTCACGGTCAGGAAATACATCTCACAGTAGAGGATAATGGGCAAGGTATTGATGCAACCGATTTACCCTATATTTTCGATCCATTTTATCGTGGTCAAAATGCGATCCAAACCCAGATAAAAGGGAGTGGTCTTGGGCTAAGCTTGGTTAAACATTTTGTTGATGCGGTGGGTGGACAACTCAAAGTGAAGAGTAACATTGGGTCAGGGAGTGCATTCACCATACAACTCCCTATCATCGCATCACAAAACCAATCAACAGCACAAGAAACTCAAGCATCATCCTTACAAACAGGCGATCTCACCTGAACGCCGTCAACTGAAATCCTAATCATGTACACGGTAGAAATTGTCTATGACTGAACTAATAAACAAACGTATTCTGCTGGTTGAAGATGAACCTGGATTAGTTTTAACGCTGACAGATCGACTACGTAGTGAAGGATACACATTAGAAAGTACCACTGATGGTATTGAGGGCTTTGAACGGGCTACTCGCGAAACGTTTGATCTCCTCATTTTGGACTTGATGCTCCCACGAAAGAGTGGTCTTGATCTCTGCCGCGATCTCCGCCAACGTGGTATCCTCACCCCGGTATTGATTCTCACTGCGCGTGGTCAAACGACAGACAAAGTCGTAGGCCTGAAACTCGGGGCAGACGATTATGTCACAAAACCATTTGAAATGCCCGAACTGTTAGCACGGATTGAAGCACTACTGCGACGCGCCACTGTGGTAACCCTCCCTACCAACATCTACCAATTCGGTACGGTGCGGGTCGACTTCCAACAGGCAGTAGTCGAACGTGATGGGCAACTCATTGATTTGTCAACACTAGAATTTCGTTTACTTGAGTACTTCATCCACAATCGTGGTTTAACCGTTCCCCGTGATGAACTCCTCAATGAGGTATGGGGATATAATGCCATTGTGTCTACTCGCACTGTAGATGTCCATATTGCATGGTTACGCCAGAAATTGGAAACACATCCTCGTCATCCACGCTATATTCTTACAGTTCACGGAACCGGGTATAAATTTGTTGGCTAGCGACTTCTTATTTGACGCACATTCGATTGAGCGTTACAATACAAGATAACGAAGCGCCTGCCGCTGTTTTTTTATGTAGAATATAAGGTCTATTTCATGTTTGAAAGCCTTTCTGATCGTCTGCAAGCAACATTTCAAAAGCTCGGAGCTAAGGGCAAACTGACCGAAGATGATGTTCGTGATGCCATGAAGCAGGTGCGATTAGCCCTGCTTGAGGCGGATGTCAATCTCAAAGTTGTCAAAGAATTCGTTGCCAAGGTCACCGAACAGGCTATTGGCGAAGAAGTGATGACAAGCCTGACACCTGATCAACAGGTCGTGAAGATTGTTCGTGATGAACTGATCGAACTGCTGGGTCAGGCCAATGTCCCGCTCCGCGAATCAACACCAGGTCCGACGGTCATTATGCTTGTGGGTTTGCAAGGTGCAGGTAAAACAACACTCGCGGCAAAAATGGCGCTCCATCTACGTAAAAAAGGCAAGCGCCCACTCCTGGTTGCAGCCGACGTGTATCGGCCTGCGGCGATCACACAGCTTGAATCGCTTGGCAAGCAACTCAATATTCCTGTGTATTCAGAAGGCACGGAAGCAAATCCACCAGATATCGCACGCAACGGCGTCCAGCAAGCACGGCGCGATAGTCTCAACTATGTGCTTATCGACACAGCCGGCCGTCTTCAGATCGATGATCGCTTGATGAATGAACTGGAGCAGGTTGTCGGAACGGTTGAACCGGTTGAGCGATTGCTGGTCGTTGATGCGATGATCGGTCAGGAAGCTGTGCGGGTTGCCGATGAATTCAACCAACGTGTCGAACTCACAGGTGTGGTTATGACCAAGGTCGATGGTGATGCGCGTGGCGGTGCAGCCCTTTCGATCCGGTCAGTCACCGGTGTGCCGATCAAATTCCTGGGAACTGGCGAAAAGGTTGACGCACATACGCTCGAACCATTTCACCCTGACCGTCTTGTTTCCCGTATTCTCGGAATGGGTGATGTGCTCTCACTTATCGAGCGTGCTGAACAAGTATATGATGAAGAAGAAGCACGCAAGATGGAGAAGAAGCTGCGGAAGGGTTCTTTTGATTTTCACGACTTTCTCACAGCTATGGAGCAAATGCGAAAGTTAGGTCCATTCCAACAAATTCTGGGCATGATCCCTGGTTTGGGTCAGCTTACAAAAGGTGATGAGGAACTCATCAGCGACAAGGATATGAAACGGATTGAGGCGATTATTCTTTCTATGACCCATGAAGAACGCCGCAATCCGCAAATTATAAAAGGGAGTCGGAAAGAGCGCATTGCCAAGGGAAGTGGCACACAGGTTCAAGAAGTGTCTGCGCTCATCAATCAGTTCAAGCAGATGCAACGTATGATGAAGAAGATTGGCAAGGGCAAAGGTGGGCAAATGGACCCACGTGAGCTTATGCGAATGCTGCAATAGATGCGTTTTCTGTCTGGTACGATCACTACTCAGGTCACATATTCGATTAAGTATTATCACATTATTTTTGGAGGCAAGTAACACATATGGTTAGGATTCGTCTGCGACGTACCGGCAAAACGAAGCAGCCGAGCTATCGTTTGGTAATAGCTGATTCGCGCGCCCCACGTGATGGAAAATTTATTGAAATTATTGGGCATTACAACCCCATTCGTCAGCCCAAAGAGCTCGTGGTAAAAGAAGATCGTGCACGGTATTGGTTGAGTGTTGGAGCCCAGCCTTCTGATACGGTTGTACGTCTTTTGAAACAAATCAATGTTTTGGATGCCAATGGGAAAGTTACCGAGGCATCGGCAGAAGTAGCTACAGAAAGTGTTGAACCAGCAGTTGTACCTGAAACATCAGCTACTACCGAAGAAGATGCAGAAGCTGTCGTGAGTGAGCAACCAGCTGCCAGCTAAAACGGCGATATACTCATCTGTTTGGAAGTGCGATGCTAGGTAATCGCACTTCTTCTTTATACATTTGAAGGTATTCAAGACCATATTCATTGCATATTTTTTGGTTCCCAATATCATAGAAAGCCCAATACACAGATATGATTCCTGGTCTTGATACACACTCTACACTACTACAAGCGATGCCGCTTCAGGAGAGTTTATGAAAGATTTGCTCGAATATATTGCACGCAACCTAGTCGACAATCCCGAATCAGTTGATGTGAAAGAGCGTGTCGGACGCTACACTGTCACTTATGAACTCAAGGTAGCACCTGATGAAACGGGGAAAGTTATTGGTCGCAGCGGACGGGTTGCCAAGGCCATCCGAGATTTGATGAGTGTAGCAGCCGCGCGTCAGAATAAGCGTGTGCATGTTGACATCGAATAAAAGGTAAAACTGCGCATTGTAGGTGAGAATGACATACAATGTGTCACCTGTAACTCTGAACAACCACTATGAATCATCCAAATCCAGAAGACTTTCTCCTTGTAGGCAAAATCGTGTCTGCATTTGGTGTCCGTGGCCAGATGCGGGTACGTGCTTACACAGACCGCGTTGATCATTTGTGCCGTAACATTCGGGTACTCTATCTTGGAGCAAAGTATCGTGAATGGCGATTAAAACATATATTTGAACACAAGCCAGGGCTCTTAATTATCTCACTTGAAGGAGTTACTTCGCGTGAAGATGCCGAGGCACTCCGCAACACTGATATATCTATTCTTGAGAAGGACGCTGCGCCGCTCGAAGAAGGAGAGTATTTCATCCACGAACTCAACAAGTTACAGGTTGTGACTGAGTCAGGAGAGGTAATTGGGCAGGTGTCTGATGTACTTGAGACAGGTGCCAACGACGTATTGATTGTCACACGGCCTGGGCAAAAGGAAGCGCTGATACCGATGATCCACGATGTGGTGAAGGAGCTTGATATCGAGGGCAAACGGGTGGTTGTGGAGCTTATTGATGGACTGATTGAGTAGCTATTCCTGCCTCAGTATCTGGTCGTCCAGAGGCAACTCTAACAAGTCCTCAAGCTGAACCACCGTTTGTGCTACCGTATTTCATCCATAATGATTGAGAGGCTTACAACCATCTTGTGTACTCACTATACTTCGGGCAAGGCATACACTTCGATTTCAGCAGATGGACCGGTATACACTACCACGACTGCCGCGATGAACGGGGCGAAGACTGCACAGCTACCGCCTGCCGTAGGTAAGATGTTCCATATCTTTCCTAGTGGACCTCATCGCCCAGAGCGTCTGGATGCCATCACGGCCTGTGTAGAGCAACGAAACGGCTTTGTCAACCATTCTGGGAACCAATGGTGGGAGCGGAGGGACTGGGGGATGCTGAACTACCCACCTTCGGACAAGCGCGTGTCCGGCGAGCAGTGCCATTGTCGTATTAAGTGGTCTACTTATCCACGTACTAACAATAATCACATACAATCAATGTATGTAAGATATGACAAGATATGCCAAACACAACCTTAAAAATAGAACTGATTATGAATCGATATAAGACGGTGGTAAGTCATCAGGATGTGTAAACACTTGTTGTTGTGCATCACTAAAGTAGGATACTTCGTAATCAGGCCCGAGCTCATTCCGTAGCTCGTGCCATAGAGCAATCCCTTCGTGTTCAAAGGCTTCGGCCTCCGCATCGCTGGCAAACCCTGATGCTAGAGGATCATCAAGATTAAGTGTTGCAGCATAAGTGTCAGCCCAAGCCAAGAGCCGTTCCTGTGTTGTTTTGGTAAGCGGTAGCTGCTCAGGATCAATATCACCAGTTTCACCAGAGATCGACCATAAGGGAAATGACGCATAATCTGGCATCAATTTTATCTGTCGAGGCATCAAAAACTCCATTACATTCTGATTGGATGAGCCGTTACAATAAAGCCGTTATTACCTCTAACAACAAGAATATTCCGGGTTGTGCCATTAATAGTAACACGATAAATTGTCCCAGCACCTCGTGTTCCAACAACAACCCCTTCTCGTAAAGCCCTAAAGATAACAGATGGTATCTGATTTGGGCCAACACCCCACTGAGCAAACTGAGAACCATGTCGTTCTAGAATATGCTGGAGTCCAGCACGAGCGTTCCCTCTCTCAAGAAATGCAATGCCTCCATTCGGCATTCGCTCAATCCGAACAATCGCTTCAGGAGTATGCCTTATGCCTCGTCGGCGTAACTCATCAATGAGGGCTTGACGTGTAGCTGGAGGAGGAGGTGGAGTTCGTCGTCCACGACTCAATCGACCAAACAAAGCTCGTATTGCCTGCCAGATACCAGCAACGATCCCACCAGCGCCAGCCACAGTAACTATGGTTGCGCCAGAGTTACCAAGTGCTGTATTTGGCAATCCTAAAGTGGCATCTGTCACACCAATGAGCGAGTGTTGCGATTGGAGAAAACCGAGTCGTTGCAGAGTTGCCAGATCTGTTAGCATAATAGCTTTGGTGACCGGGTGGACCAGATACCAGCGATGGTTATGTGGATTATAGACCGCGACAAACTCCTGATCACTACGTTGCAGGTGCGTGCGTCCCTGCTGATCTACATGAACTTGAATATCACGGGCTGGTTGCATAACCGTCTGATCGATTGGTGAACGCAACAGGCTCCTGAAGGAAACAGGTCGTTCATTGGTCGTTTTGAGGGAGCTTTCACGCACCTCGATACCACGAAACTGAACATCTGACCAGCGCACTTCTCCTGTGGAGGGGTAAATAGCATGCCCAAAATTGGCCTGTCCACTCTGCCCATCCGAGAAGGAGTCGATCAACACCTCAAGCGTATCACCCATGGTGTCGCCAATCTCAAAGCGATTATCAGTCACCACAGTCATGATAATGGAAACCATCCAGGCCATAGAGGCAAAGATAACCACGTAATCAACCAGGACGGAGCCACTTTCATCTGCAATCACAGTTTGTATTTTCTGTATCCACCGCATCATAGCGCTCTCCGGTGTCAAGATTATATGAGATTCGTTGGCATTGGCACATCGTAGACAGGAGAAGACCTGTATTCAAAGGCAGTGTAGCCATGTGCCATCCCAATTGCGCCCAACAAAACCGTCAAAGACAGCAAAATACTCAAAATTCCCAGAACAAGGGGAAAAGCCCATGAACGGTAACTGGTATGCATAAACATAGCGTGACTCCTTACTGTCAATCAGATAAACGAGTATGTTTTATGTGCTATCTGACACTTGGATTTACCAGTGCCGGAATGCCCACAACAGACGGTGCCAGAGAACCTGCCTGAACCTTTATGCTGTTAGTTTCAATGCTGTCGACTTCAACATCCTGACGTTCGATGTCTTGTGTATTGACTTCGTGAGTTGTTTGCTCATGGACACTAATAGGTTGTTTTGAAGGATCACGACGGTCCGGCGGGACCTCACTCCAGTTTGGTCCAGGTGCATTCACGCCATTCTCGAAGCCATCTGCATAGACAAAGGCCATACTCTGGATCGTGGCTTTGAAGTCCTCTCCGGCCCCCCCATAGAGTGCCTGGTAGACTCCCATCACCACAATAGCAAGCATTGGCGCAAGCAGTGTATATTGAACATATGCATTGCCAGAGTCATCATCGGCAAGTCTCTTGACCCATCTCCACATTATCGTACTCCTATCGATGGTGCAACGACTGATGAAACACCTAAGACAGATCGGCTAAGCCGCTGTTCAAGTGAAGTCGGTTCATAGATAATATCAACCAACCCCATGTTCTGGAGCGTAATCAGATCGACCGGGATGCGCTCGTTGGTCACACGATTGCGAAAATATGCATTTTGACGCAACAAATCAAGCACAATCTGACGATAGCCGCCCTCGTCAACCATAATGACTTTCGTATGCGACTCAAGTGTTGTGCGAACACCCGTTGCAGGCTGTACCACCATACGTTCACCTGTTGCTACATCAATAAGCGTATAGGTGTGTCTGCGTGCATTAAATGTCGTGATAACTTTACGATTAGTCTCTTTGGTCTCAACATCCTTTTGGGCAATCGACCTAAGTTCACTACTCTTCACCCGTATGTCTCGTATGGCCGCATCTCGTACCTGCGGATCGCCACGTATGGGCGCACCCTGACCACGCATATCCTCACCGAAGTGAACCGCCAGATGGGTCACGGTGCGAGTAACACCTTCGCGCATGACGCCACTGCCACTCCCATTCATCACACCATAGATGGCACCAATCATCAGGACCACTGATGCACAGAGGAGTGCATGATTCACATAGGTTGAGCCATGTTCATCCCAAAATAATGTAGAGCATTGGTTTCTCATAGTGCATCCATTCTTCGCAAACCAGACCAGGCGAGTTCTTTAGCTATTCACCATGAATATATCGTGCCTATCTCAGCGATGAAGCGTGGCTACTGACAACCAGGTGGAGTTAAAGGATCGGACTGGAGTACAATAGCTCCGGCTGATGCATCGGGATTAGCGGGCTCCGCCGCCTGTGCCTCTTTATTGGTAGGACATTCCTGTGCTGGGGCAACCTGAGCCCCCACATCGTTAAATGTCTGTCCATCTACGTCAAGATTATCGAAAATATTACTATTGAGGTCCATACCAACTGACGCATTAGAAACACCACCACCACCACCATCCTCAGTGTAAAGTGTTACCTTCCAGGAAAAAGTAAAATCATACGTCCAGAAACTACCACACCAGCGCGGTGTCACCGTAAATCGGCTAAGATAGGCGGCTGCAGTTGCTGTGTTTGGTACATCAAACTCACGCTGATATAGACCACCATATGCTGTATTTACCTGACGTTTGGTCCCAACCGTCATTTTCAGCATGGGGATCGGTAATCCAAAGAGCCCTGGCGCATTGTCAACATCTACCCAAACCTTAAACGATACCAGATCATTCAAATTCTTGTTGGCAAATGACACAGCCAAAGGGTTGCCAATACTTGGTGGGCCATTAAACGCTGATTTCAGAAGATAACGCAATAACACTTTGACCGGCGTATTTTCGTAGAGATCACACCGACCCCAAAAGATACCATTGTGACCGGGCGTGTAGTGGAGTTGTCGTGCGTATGCTTGAGCAGCAGCAAGTACAGCTGCGTCAGCACCTGTACCAGACAGACGGCGCGTATAGTGGACACTGGCAATATCCCAGAAGAAGGGTGTCATGATGGCAACAATAAATGTCATCATGATCAACGTCAGGCTAGTGCCGCCATCCTCTTCACGTAGGAGTTGATATAACAAACGTAGGCGATTCACATGCGCCTCCTCTTCACACGATAGATCAATACTTCCAAGCCAGGGATGAATTCAAAAAAAGAAATTTGTTTACTTTTTACATATTTGCTTTACTATAGTGTGTTATGGAAAAGAGAAGCCTATTTCACAACGAGCCGTTGATTGTGCTTTCACATGTGGATAACTATCAAGCGCACCAAAGAACGCAAACTCAACATGTGGCACTTCAAGCTCAACCTCAACTGTCACAGGCGCACCACTAAACGTCGAACAAGGTGGTGTCAACAAGCGCCACCAACGACGCCCATCAAAACCAGGACTGGCATTACGCACGGCTGCATCAACATTCCCACCTCGTGCAGCTGTCACGGCACCCTCTCGAGCAGCACCAGCAGCTACAACGCCGGTATAACCAACGGCAGCAATCTGCCAGAATATCATCATCGATAACAGCACAATCGGGAAAAAGCCCAAGACCTCAATCGATTGGATACCCGACTCGTCGCGTCGTACCCAGTCTAGTGTTGTAAAGAGAAAGTGGCTCCGCTGCATAACACACATCCTTTTGACAAATCGAGGGTGCTACGTGTGTCGCAACACGATGTAGCACCCTTTTTCCTGCAAACCTATCGTAGGAACTAGCTACCTGGTTTTTCCATACCACCGGCACCGGTCTGGTTACCAGGAGTGGTGCTTCCCTCGTCAATTCGGCCCTGTTGGCTACGACCTGCATCAAATGTACCGTAGGTTACTGCACCGGTAGCAGCGTTGATGCCTGCTGTAACACTATTGCCGACTGCGCCTGAAGCTTGAGAGACACCATATGCAGCACCGGTTCCTAACAGACCCATAGCTCCTGCCATCAAAGCTTCGTTTACGTAGGTGTTGCCGGTCTCGTCGATGATGAGTTCGCGACTGAAGTTGAACATGATTGTTTCCTTCCTGTATGCTTTGCTTAGGTACCGAGCCGACGACTTTCGTCAGCCTTTGTTTACTCTGGCGGTGTGGCCGCCGTTTGTTTTGACACTGCTAATATATCACGGCACCTATAGGTGAGTAAAGCGTTTTGTGTAAACTGTTTGTAAACATCATAGGCTTTTCTGATGAGATATTCAAGTTACAAACTCCAGACAAATGTAACACAGGTGTAAACAAGGTGTAGCAGGCTGCCATAATCTGCAACATGGATGTAAAGCCAACCAGCTCAGTTCGCTACGTTAGATAATGGGTAGGCCTCTCGTGTGGGCTCAACTAGCTTTTATAGCTCTATCGGGAAAGCCAAGAATGTAGATGAGGAGAACTACGGTATGGATGGGCTAGTGGTTAACATCTGCTCTTCATGCATGGTGGCAGGTATAAAACCCAGCACGCTATTTAAAAGCAGCAAAAAGATAAGAACCCACCCACGTATCGAAGTATGAATGTATGGCGACTGATGTCTGGAATACTGCTGCAGTGCGACAATATCCTCAGCACCCAGCATAAAGGTAACTCGCATCAACATACCACTCAAAAATGAGTTTAGAAAAAGACCACATCAGAGCAAAAAGACACCTAGGCTTCATAGGCCCTGTCATTTGAGAAATAAGATGTCTACGCAACCTGTCGGCACGCTGTCTGGGCAAGTACGGTTGTAGGCGATGTTGCTGTTTGCCCAATCGTGTCGTGTAAAGCCGCAATAATCTCTTCGATCATTGCTGGTTTCAATAAAGAAGTCATACACCCTAGTTCATCCAGAATGGCAAATGGTACATGGTGATCTGTATAGAACAGGATTGGTATTGTATTATGGAGAGCGCGAATTTGCGTACACAAGGAAAGGCCATCAAGATCCGGCAAATGGGTATCAACAACAATCAGATCAGGAAGGAACTGACGTTGTTGAAGTATATCCAACCCTATTACTCCACTACTTGCTGAAACCACTTGCCATTGAGGTACAGCAGTACGAACACAAAACAATGTCCCAGGATTGTCACCGATCACTAACAGAGTAGGCATATCCCCTCCTCATTGATATATAAGCACGTATAGCCTGGAGTGAGACAATTACTATAAAACTTGATTATAGAAAGTACTACATATTATAGCAGATATGGCTACTTTGTGAATACCCTGAATGTAGGGATTTTGTCACAATATTCTACAAACATAACACATCACATAATTATGTGTTAAAATCAAGTTCATTTTGTACATAAAGCATCATATACTGTCTCAGAGGTGTAGGAGCGTGCTGAGTAGTGTATTTTCGGCAACGAAGCAAGACCCAAAACAAACCGATCAGCATGCCTCAGACACGACATCTACACCACGTCAGACAAAAACAAGGAGATCTGTCGATGCGGATTATCATCCAGGGCATACTACTTCTTACTATTTTAGTATTGACCAGTCAGTGTGGTCCTGCACCCACCACACAAGTCAACGCCACAGCAGAGCCATCTGTTGCAGAGATACCTGCCACTTCAGACGAAACACCGACCATTGAACCAACTATCGCCCCTGTCACAGATATTCCACAGGAAACACCAACCCCTCAGCCTGCAACCATCGATGACCTGGACGAAATCTATGCTGAGTTGCAGGCTCGTTTCAGCGAGGACTATGAGAGTTGTCGGGTTGATGTCTCTCAACAAGCCACGTGTGAGGTTCCTGACATACTCGCAGAAAGCGATCCTTCACAGGGTCCAGCTCTCCAGATTATTCTAGACTCATCTGGGAGTATGGCAGGTGAAATCAATGGACAACCCAAAATGGTCCTGGCCAAAAATGCTTTGGTGGAGTTCATGGAACAGATACCCGCATCGTCACAGGTGGCCTTTCGCGTCTATGGCCATACCGGGTCCAACGAAGAAATTGATCGCGCTGAGTCGTGTCAAGGCACGGAACTACTCTATCCCTTTCAACCCCTCGATGTCGCCACACTTGAAACAGCTTTGGAATCGTTCGAGCCAACCGGCTGGACTCCCATTGCACGCTCCCTGGAAGCCGCCCAAACCGACTTTAACGACATTGATCGTATGGGTGGTGCCAACTTTATCTATCTGGTTTCCGACGGTATCGAGACCTGCGATGGCGATCCAGTAACCGCTGCTCGTACTCTCCACGAGTCCGATATCCAAGCTGTCATTAATGTCATTGGCTTTGATGTGGATACCGAAGCTGCCGCCCAACTCCAGGCAGTGGCTGATGCCGGTGGTGGTGCATACATCGAAGCACGCACTGAGAGTGAGATACGCCAAGCGTTTGATGAGACCTCCCGTAATATTCGTGATTATTATGACTGTGTTGTCTTGCAAGAGCGAGAACAGTATGATGAGGTATATGACGCCCAGAGGGCAACCTACGATTGTATCGACGAGAAAGCACGACGTGAGTATGAGAATATGCAAAATGCAATCAGGCAGAGCTATACAGACGGACTCTATGACACCGAGCTACATGATGCACTCATAGATCAAGCCAACGATGAATTGTCTACCAGAATAGAACAGGCTACTGACGAACTCACCACAGGAGTAGATCAGGCGGTTGACGAACTCAGTGAAGGCATTGACCAAGCCGTTGATGAGCTTGATGAAGGCATCGACCAAGCCGTTGATGAGCTTGATGAAGAACTCGACGAACAAAACAATGAGTGATGAGTAGGCAAAAAACTGTATGATGCAGGCAGGTGCGATGACACAAAGCCGTCGCACCTGCCTGTCATAGCAATAACCGCTCTGCTAATGACGCTTACTCCTCTCCACGATTCTGTTGATCGCGCAAAAAGAGCAGAAAAGTGCGTGCCTGTTGTTGGTTTTCTGGTGCAAGCCCATCGTACAGAGCCAGAAAGGCCTCGCGCTCACGATTCGTTGAAGTAACCCGATAGCTATCGAGTTGGGCAGCCTCATTGATAAGCTCTATCGCTGTCGTGCGAAAGACATTGGCCAGCCCCTCAATCTCCGCAACTCGGGGACTAGTCTGAGCAGATTCGATACTGCTGATATACGAACCACTCACACCAATACGCGAACCGACATCACTCTGGGTCAAACGGTCCCGCTGACGTTTCCGCTTCACGATATCACCAATACGTTCGTTCAAGGTTGGCATACACAACTCCTTCAATATCTAAACAAAAGATGGCCGACCATCGCGCCATAAACCCATGGTCATAATACCGTGACGACGCGGTAGGCCCAGATCATCAGGCAAAGGATCAGTCATAATGAGTGCAACATTGAGTCCACGCTGCTTCAACGGCAACAACGCCGCCACCAGATCAACACCGCGCTGACCAGTGATAACCACAACCGTACTCCCCCACCCAAGATGAGCACTTGTGCGAAACAACACTTCCGATAACGGTTCATCATCACCTGCCTCCAGACGCCCTAACATCTCCAACATCGCCAGAAGATGACTACGCCCTGCGGCAACTGAGATTGGGCTTGCTATCGCACCACTCGCAGGATCGCGACCATTAGTACAGAACCCAACCGGTTGCCCCAAACCAACGAGATGCGACGCCACCGATGCCGCCGCAACAAGCGCTCGTTCCATCGTATCATAGATGTAGCGGCCCTGATACTCATCACGTGAAAAGGCTAGTGCAATCAGTGACTCAAGCGCAATCGCAGGCTGATAGCGTCGGACATGGGGCGCACCTAACCGCGCAGAAGCTTTCCAGTCAATCCGTCGCACACCATCAGTGGCGCGGTATGGTCGCACGCCAACAGGTCGCGCCGGATCGTAAAAGAGTCGTTGCTGTGCGGCAAGCGTGCCATAGGGAAGCGATGCTGGAAGCCCCAATTCATCAAGTGACAGCACTGTAGGATAGATCGTCAGATAATCGTTATCAGGACCCTGAAGTGTTCGCTCAGTCAAGCCAAGCACATCGCCGGTTCGCAGAGTAAGCGGCCCAATCTGGTAGAAGCCCCGTTGCTGGCCCGCAAGCGTGTAGCGAATAATGCGTTGTTCTTGTGCGCCCAGCGAAACAACTTTTTGAATTGATGGTGGATTGTGGAGAGCTGTTGGGAGACTCTCAGAAAACGAGAGCCATGGCAGCGGGAGCAAACTCGTGTTGGTCAACTCCAGTTCAACCTCCAGCGGTTCGCCGGGAAAAGCAGCCTTTGGCATCCGACGACGCCACGTAAGATTGCGTGCACTCTGTCGTATCCAGAAACGTACCACCAGTTGCAATCCGACCACCACGTAGAGTAAGTAAAAAAATAATTCACTACGTAAGACAGCCGCAATGACAAACAATAAAATGGTTAGCCAGAAAAGCTCATTCATCGTTATAACGTGGTTTTTGGCGCACCCTCAAGAAAGGTGCGGAGCTGTGACTCACTGGTTTGATCAGCCATGACCATCACAATATCCCCTGCCTCTAGACGCGTGGTCGCACGGGGGAAAAGCGTTTCCCCATCACGATTGATCGAAACCACAAGCGTGTCTGCCGGGAACGACACCTCTTTAAGCATATGCCCCGCAAGCGGCGAAGCATGATGGACTCGCACTTCAAAGAGCGTTGAATTATTCGTGAGCGCTGTTGCCCGTCGCACACTTTGCTCAAGGGTCGATTTATAGATCTGCATCACATCGCTCACATGCAAACGTCCCACTAGCTGGCGTGACTCCAACACTGGCCCCCAACTCATCCCGCGGCTGGCGATGCGCTCCAGAGCCACATCCATCGCTTCATCTGGCTCAATCTGGGGAATATCGCTGACCATCACATCCTGTGCCAACGTCGACGTTCGTTTTGATGGCGGGATCTGCTGGAGGTGACTAAAGCTCAAAAAACCGACGACTTCATTGCGTTTGTTTTGAACCACCAGATCCGTCGTCTTATCAGTATCGATCTGTTCCTCGGCGACACTCAACGGTGCATCAGCAGCGATAACTGGCCCACCATCCTGCATCGCATCACGTACTAGCAGCGACGAGAGCAACGGAAAGCTATACAGTACCCGATGTGTTGGTGAATCGGCCCGTGTGCCAAGCTGGCTACGATAGATTGTGCTGTTGCCAACCAGTGCGGTGGCAATCGCGACGGCCACCATCGCCGGGGCCAGCAACGACAGGTTTCCTGTCATCTCGGCGACCATCAACATCATCGCCAGTGGCGCATGGGCAATGCTTCCAAAGAGCGCCATCATCCCAATAATGACAAACGGTGCCGGAACGGTCGGCATCTGGGGCAAAACGTCGTAGCCAAGCCGCCAGAATGAGGCACCCAACAACCCACCAATCACCATGCCAGGACCAAAAATACCTCCTGATCCACCAGAACCGATAGACAGCGATGTAGAAAGTATCTTGGCAAAGGGCAGGAGGAGCACCATCCACAATGGAATGCCAAACAGGCCTTCTCCCATACTAATCTGTACCCAACCATATCCAGTGTGCAGCGCACCTGGGATCACCAACCCCATACACCCGACTAGCACCCCACCAATGGCCGGTTTGATCCAGCGTGGCGTGTGCAGCTTGTGAAACACATCTGTTACGCCATAGAATGATTTGTTGTACAGGAGCCCGACCAAACCGCAGATAACACCCAACAACGCATAATACAGAAGTTGTGTTGGATGGGTCAGGCCAAACTGGACCTGCTCACCAAAAATCGGATCATAGCCAAACACCAAACCATAAATCGTGTATCCGATGATCGAGGCGATGAGCGTAGGAGTTAATGCTTCCACTTCCATGTCGTTGATATAAAGAATTTCCGCAGCCATCAGCGCCCCACCGAGCGGCGCACGGAAGATCGCCCCAATCCCGGCCCCCATACCAACTGCGACCGCGATACGTCGCTCCTGGGGGCTTAATCCGAGCCGCTGGCCCAGAAACGAGCCAAAGCCCGCCGAAATCTGGGCAGCGGGACCTTCGCGACCAGCCGAGCCGCCGGTACCAATGGTGATAGCGGACGAAATTAGTTTGACTGGCACGACCAGCAAACGCACCCGACCACGTTTATGGTGAATCGCATCAATAGCTGCATCAGTACCATGTCCTTCTGCTTCGGGGGCCAGCGAATAGACGATAATACCAGAAATGAGGCCTCCTAGCCCTGTCACAATTGGCAACAACCACGGACGCTCCATCATCATAATTCCGGTATTCCCCTCACCGACTGGCGATGGTGGTAAGTAACCAACAATTTCACCGAGAGCAAACTCTGTCACAAAGTCAATGGCAAAGGAAAACACAATGGCACCTAAGCCTGCCACAATCCCAATGGCAAGGCTGATCGGCAACCATTTACGCAGATAACGTTGACCTTCAAAATTATTCCATCCAGGGATGATGCGACGCACCCATTGGAGTCCTCGACGAAGTACAGAGGTAGTATGAGCAGACTTTGCGTCTTTGTGGTCTCCTGAGCTTGCCATAACTATCCTAACCGATATACTTTGAAACACACATCTATGTTAATCACCTAAGTCGAGCAACGTTTCGGACAGAATATTCTGCAATATCGCATCGGCGGTATGACCGCGTAGCATACTCTCGGGCCGCACAAACAACCGATGGCGCCATACAGGTCCAGCTAACAGCTTAATATCATCAGGGATAACATACTCCCGATCAGAGAGTGCTGCATAGGCCTGTGCTGCACGAAACAAGGCGAATGTCGCACGGGGGCTTACCCCCAGTGTCAACTCGGGATGCTGACGAGTCGCATTAGCCAGTTGGATCAGGTACTCACGCAGACTCGTTTCGACGTGTACCTTCCAGATGAGTTGTTGTAAAAGCGGTAACGCCGTACCATCCACAACCTGACTCACACGCTCAATAGGATGGACACCTTCCAGTACCTGTAGCATACGCGCTTCTTCTTCCGGGGTCGGGTATCCCAGAACAATCTGCATAAAAAAGCGATCCAGTTGTGCTTCGGGAAGCGGAAAGGTCCCTTCAAATTCAACCGGATTCTGTGTCGCTAGAACAAGAAATGGTTGATGGAGTTGTCGCGTTTCGCCATCGACTGTGACCTGGCCTTCACCCATAGCTTCAAGCAGTGCGCTCTGGGTCCGTGGGGTCGCACGATTAATTTCATCTGCTAACAAGATATTGGTGAAGATTGGACCAGGTTGCAACACAAACGCATCACTCCCTTGACGATAGATCGACACTCCCAGCACATCATTCGGCAGCAGGTCCGGTGTACATTGGAGACGACGAAAGTCTAAGCCCAACGAAAGCGAGAGTGCCCGCGCAAGCATGGTCTTCCCCACACCAGGGACATCTTCAAGGAGTGCATGGCCACCACATAGCAGCGTGACCAATAACAGATCGATGGCCTGCTCCTTCCCTACGATGACCTGCGCGACATTAGCGCGCACGTTCTCAGCGAACGCCACTATATCGCGGAAGGTTGTCACAATGTGTTCCTATCTACAAACTATGGCTACACGATCATTACCGTAGCATTATTGGAGTATGACCATTATAAGACTGACTGGTTGTGCTGGCAACCCTTTAGATAAACCGTTCTTGCACCACACCACGCATGCCTGTGTGCTGGCCAATCAGTTCAACAATCTCACGTCGTGCCTGGACATCGTGGGCAAAATCGAGCGCATCGGTTTCTATCGTCAAGACAGGACACAACTCAAAGCGACGCAACCACTCATCATAACGGCGATTGAGATGCTCAAGATAGGCGGCGGGAATGGTACGTTCATAGGCCCGTGAACGTCCATTGATCCGCTGTAACAATGTTGGAACGCTGGCCTGGAGATAGACGAGTAGTGTCGGGGGATGAATACCACGGACCAGGGCCTGAAACAGGCGACGGTAGGTGCGAAAATCACGATGTGAGAAGATACCTTGCTCTAACAGGCCCTTCACAAAGACCTCGTAATCCTCATAAATACTGCGGTCCTGGCATACCGACACAGGCGTATCGGCAATTTCCTGATGTTGTTCATACCGTTGTGAGAGAAACCAGATCTGTGAATGAAATCCCCATCGCTCACGATCAGCATAATAATCATCGAGATAGGGGTGTTCAGCAACCAACTCATAGTATGGCTGCCACCCAAAATCCTCGGCTAGAATACTCACCAATGTGCTTTTGCCAACCCCAATGTTACCGGCAATCGTCACGTGTTGACGTCGAACTGGGCGCACTTGCTCCACGAAACAATACTCCTCATTATAAGACACCACAAACGGCATCATTGCACTTTCTGCGAATGGCAATCATAGCACAGCCAATCCGTATAGACAAAAAAAGAGTGTGCCTATATGACACACTCTTGTCGCGTTTTTCCTAAGACTTTAGCGAGCGATAAACGGGAGGAACAACTGTACGGTTGGGTCCACTGGTGGATCTACCGGTGGGTCCACTGGCGGTTCATCGGATGGTGGTCCAACCGTCAACCCACCTCCTGGCAACGGGACCTCGTTATAAAGAAGATCACTGTCCGGCTGGCTTAAGACAACCTGTGGATCAAGAACATCACCTTCGTTTTGCGTTGAGGTTTGTAGCACAATCGTCACTTCGGTTACCTGTTCCGTCTCGATAAACGATGGTACCTGGACACGTGAGGCTTGTTGTAGTGTCGCTGCGCCACCTTCATCACTTCCTAGGCTTTTATTTTCCACATCGAGTGACACCAGTTCAGTACCTTCTGGCAGGGTATATGAGAGATCAGCTTCACGAGTCTCACCATCAGTGTTGAGTAGTGTGTAGACAAAGGTTGCCTCACCTCCAGCAGGGACCTCTTCACTATCGATTTCGGCACCAGAAAGGGCCAGCGGTGAAACAAGGGTCACTGGGCTTTCTATGTCGGTGAAAAGCTGCGACGGGCTCTCATCGAAGGGAGCATTGGCAATATACACCGTCGGTGTAATCTGGGTGTCCATCGCTAACGGTTCTGCTACCGCCAACTCCAATGACAGATCGGCAGTCTCTGAAACTGTGCCTGTCCAGTACACACCGGGCGAAGCAGGTAAATCGCCACCAAACGTGGCCTGAAGATCAGTGACACTCTGGAAGTTTTCAGGCTCAACATCAGACTCAAACGACTCATCAACAAACGTAGTGTCCTCTGGAATTGGTACCGCAACATAGGCCATTGCTGGTTCCGCACTCTCTAGATCGTCATTACGTCCAAAGTTATCGACAGTCACCGTCAGCGTAAAGTTATCCCCGGGGTACACACGTGGTATGCGGGTATTCGAGTTGAGCGCAG
>JBCDFA010000105.1:0-20915 GCA_039178835.1 Chloroflexota bacterium | reverse complement strand
GACTCAACAATAGGAATAAAGACGATGGTTACATTAGAAGAGAAATACCTCCATCTGCAAGAAAACCTACGTTCGCTCAAATCAGTTCTGGTGGCTTTCTCCGGTGGCGTCGATAGTACGCTACTGCTCAAAGTCGCCTACGATGTTCTTGGAGATCGGGCTATCGCAGCAACGGCAGACTCGGAGACATATCCACGTGAAGAGTTGGCACAAGCCCAAGAGCTTGCAAGCTCGATTGGATGCCAACATATCATTGTGCAAACTGATGAGTTGCAAGACGAGGCCTATGCGATCAATCAGCCAGACCGCTGCTACCATTGCAAAAAAACACTCTTTACTGAGCTAGAGCCACTTGCCCAAAAATTGCAAATAAACGCGATTGTGTATGGTGCCATGGCCGATGATGTTGGCACACACCGACCAGGGCATCGCGCTGCTACAGAGTTCCAGATACGGAGTCCCCTGATTGATGCAGACATTGGGAAGACCGAAATTCGCGAGTTAGCCCGTCGGCTTGACATTCCCAACTGGAACAAGCCATCATATGCGTGTCTGTCCTCGCGCATCGCTTATGGTGAACGTGTCACAGCAGATAAGCTCCACAGATTAGACTCAGCAGAGCGCTTTCTCCGAAGCCTCGGCTTCTCCCAATTTCGGGTCCGCCATCACGACACGATAGCCCGAATTGAAGTGCCAGTTGATAGGCTCCAGCAAGTTGTTGATGAGCATGAAAGAATTGTGCACTACTTGAAAGAACTCGGATACACTTACGTCACGCTGGATCTGCAGGGATTTCGGAGCGGTAGTATGAATGAAGCACCACAACCACAATCACAAGAGATTAAGCTCATTATGTAGTTTTGGTGTTGTCACAGGATATGGTTAGACTCAATAGAAGCACTCCACAATAATATAGGTTTACACTATTATGCGTATCTCAAGTAAAGGTGAATATGGCCTGCGGGCCCTCTTCGATTTAGCACAACGCTATGGAGAAGGGCCAATCCAGAGTCGTGATATTCACTCGCGACAGGGTATCGATGAGAATTATCTCAATCAGATTCTCATTCTATTACGAAAAGCAGGCTTGATTGAAAGTCTACGCGGGCCACAGGGGGGACATCGGCTTGCGCGTCCTCCTGAGAAAATTAGCATTCTTGATGCTTTGACTGCTTTAGAGGGACCACTTCTCCCTACCGACACCCTACATGATAATCTCACCCCCGGCGATCCAACTGATCGAGAGCTTATTCGCGAGGTGTGGTGTGAAACACGGGATATGCTCCAACAGCATCTAGCAAGCCTCACCATCGAGGATCTCTGCCAGCGGAAACGCCAACGCGAAGATGAGTTGATGTACTACATTTAACATCATGCTCCTCCCACAAAAAAGCGCGTAGTTTATGACTACGCGCTTTGGCATGCCATTCAAATAAAGGTCTAGTTGGCAGGAACTTTTGCCCCACCCGATACCGGCTTAGGAGCATCCGTTGCTTCTGGCATTGGAATAACATCTGGATAGGCCGACGTACCATGCACATCAACATCCAATCCAACAGCTTCCTGCTCAGGACTGATACGCAAACCTGTCACAGTCTTGATCAAGAAGAACATCAACGCAGCAGTCGCGGCGGTCCATGCCCCAATTGATACCACACCAACAACCTGTGCAATCAGGAGAGTAGCACCACCGCCATAGAAGAGACCAAGCGTACCTGTATTCCCTTCGACTGAAGCAAAAAGCCCCACGGCGAGAGTTCCCCATACACCATTGACGAGGTGAACCGGAACTGCACCAACCGGATCATCAATCTTGAACGACTCAAGCCAGCCTGATGAGAAAACAATCAGAGGGCCAGCGACCAGACCAATAATGACTGCGGCCAGCGGTGAAACATATGCACATGGAGCGGTAATGGCAACCAAGCCACCAAGTGCACCATTAAAAGACATGCTCATCTCTGGTTTGCCACTCTTGAACCACGTGGTAAACATCGCACCGACCGCGCCTGCCGCTGCGGCCAGTGTTGTTGTTGTTGCGACGAGAGCCACCGCATTTGCATCAGCCTGTGAGGAGAGTGCCAACTGGCTCCCAGGGTTAAAGCCATACCAGCCAAACCACAGAATGAAGACACCCAGAGCACCGAGTGACATATTATGACCAGGGATCGTACGGGGCTCACCATTAGGACCAAACCTTCCCAGTCGTGGGCCAAGGAAGATAGCACCCATCAGGGCAGCCCAACCACCGACGCTATGTACCACAGTACTACCGGCGAAATCCGTAAAGCCCCAATCACCTGTTGTAGCAACATCGTAATCATTCAACCAGCCAGCGCCACTCCATACCCAATGAACGACAACTGGATAGATGAACAATGAGATAAAGAAGGTGTAAATGAGGTAGGAAGTAAACTTGGTGCGTTCTGCCATCGCTCCAGAAACAATGGTCGCCGCTGTTCCAGCGAATACGACCTGAAACAACCAACTCGCCAATTTCGGATCGCCCGTCTCATTGGGGTTAAAACCAACGAAGAAATCACTGCCCCCAAAGAACCCACCAATACTATTTCCATACGCGATGCCCCAGCCAATCGCCCAGAAAACAAGCGCAGCTACGGAAAAATCCATCAGGTTTTTCATCAAAATGTTGACAGTACTCTTTGAACGCGTGAAACCAGACTCGACCATAGCGAAGCCAGCTTGCATAAAAAAGACCAGAAATGCCGCAAGTAATAGCCACAACGTATTCATGGCCGTAGCTAATTCGGCGACATCAGGCCTCTCATCCTGCGCGAACGCGCCTCCAGTTGTAACCATCAACAAACCAATGATGGCACCGAGAACAAGCATCAATTTGTGTCTTCGTTTGAGCATCTTATGCCCCTCCTTAATGCAAGGTAGCGAAATGTTTGGACCATTTCCAATGAATGAGCGTTCTATATGTTTATTCACCACTTGCGCACTACACAATATACGTGTAAAAGACTCAGAATAGTAGCTATCCATGTGGGCAGAAACATGGCAGCAATGACACAAGTCACTGTGTAGCACTACAAGGGCGACCAAACAACAATGGTGAGCTTCAACATAGAGAGTTTTGTACAGACTCAAAATAGTCAGAAGGCTCTACAGCGACGCCTGAAACTAGGTCTTCTTTGTTCTGCGATCGTTATAAACGGTTGATGTACACCGTTGTTCATACACTACAAAAAATTGGATTGAGATCGACTATGACCTCTTATGTAAGGTTGCGACTCAGCGCAGATGAACTTTGGAGAGTGTAGAGATTTCCATTCATGATACACGTGGCTTTTAACCACGCTAGGGATAGACAATCTGAAAGTTCTAACTCAAATTTGTGCAAAGTACACAAAAGCCCTAATTAACTATTCATAATTCCCCATTACCATGGCAAACTTTAGGTTACATCATCACTCTGTACTCATGTATATTTTACACAAATAGTATTCGTATTCGCTGCAGTTTTAGTGGCAACATACTGAAAGGACAAAAAACCAGCTACTCATCGCTATACAACGACAAGTAGCTGGTACACATTCCATACTTCTATGGCAAGTGTTAGATTTTAAGCATCATAGTAGAGATAGAACTCATATGGGTGTGGTCGCAACGCCAGTGGCAACACTTCGGTCGTGCGCTTGTAGTCAAGATAGGTACTAATAACATCCTCGGTGAAGACATTCCCCTGCATCAAGAACGCATTGTCCTCTTCTAGAGCATCAAGCGACTCGGCCAAGGAACCCGGTGTTGCACGAATGCCGGCTTTCTCTGCTGGTGTCAGATCATAGATATCAACATCGAGAGGGGCTGGCGGCTCGATCTTGTTCTTCACACCATCCAAGCCAGCCATCAACATGGCAGAGAAGGCAAGATAGGGGTTGGCCATCGGATCAGGCGCACGGAACTCGATACGGCGAGCCTTGGGTGAGCTTGAGTACGTCGGAATACGCACCGCTGCCGAACGGTTTCGCATCGAGTACACCAGGTTGATAGGTGCTTCAAAACCAGGCACAAGCCGACGGTAGCTGTTAGCCGTTGGAGCACAGAAGGCCAATAGTGCCGGTGCGTGTGCAAGAATACCGCCAACATAGTGTCGTGCAGTTTCTGAGAGTAATGCATACCCTGTCTCATCAAAGAAGAGTGGTTCACCAGACTTCCAGAGACTCTGGTGGCAGTGCATACCGCTTCCATTATCACCAAAAATGGGTTTGGGCATAAATGTCGCACTGTAGCCCAGATCATATGCAGTTGTCTTCACAATGTACTTGTACAACATCAGATGATCAGCCATCTTCAGCAATGGCTGGAAACGCATATCGATTTCACACTGACCCGCAGTTGCCACTTCGTGATGATGAACCTCGACATCAATACCCACAGACATCATGTTCAACACAATCTGTGATCGAACATCCTGGAGTTTATCCATCGGCGGACAGGGGAAATAACCTTCCTTATGGCGTGGGCGATACCCCTGATTCATCCCTTCCTGATCAGCACCACTGTTCCAGATGGCCTCTTCACTATCAATATAGTAGTAACCAGCATTGGGGGTTTGATCAAAGCGCACATCATTGAACAGGAAGAATTCTGCCTCAGGACCAAAGTAGGCCGTATCCGCAATACCTGTCTCTTTCAAGTAGGCCTCGGCTTTCCGCGCAATATAGCGTGGATCACGTGAATAAGGTTGACCAGTGATAGGGTCCTTGATATCACAGGTGAGAACAAGCGTAGGAATTCGGAGCGCTGGATCAATAAAAGCTGTCCCAGGATCAGGGAAAATCAACATGTCGCTTTCGTTGATCGCCTGAAACCCACGAATCGATGATCCATCAAAACCCATACCATCAGTGAAGTCACTCTCACTAAACATGCTGGCAGGTACGGAAAAATGTTGCCATGTACCTGGCATATCTGTGAAGCGCACATCCACCATCTGGATGTCGTTCTCCCTAATCATGTCAAGCACTGCTTTGGCATCTGGAGTTGACTTCGTAGCCATGCAAGCATCCTCCTAAACGTCGCTCAATAGCGACCACTACCATCGACCCACGTTGAGTCGATCCAATAAGAATGTGCTACGTGCTATACAAACAACGCCGGAACAATAGAACTAAAATTGTATCCGGCGGAGCATCTTTGCATCATTCTATGAAGGTAAAACGCAATAGTGATTACAAGATTCGAGGATAAGTAAAAAGAGGGCTCTCCGCTACGGTTATTTCATACAAAGCAAAGCTGTTTCTTTTGTATATAATAAACAACAGAAACTGTCTAGCTCATTACAAAAGGATAAAACAAACAGTCAAAAAAATGCTGTTACAGTAAAATCTACAATTTAGAGTCGCTCCAGAGCTACTTCCATCACACGAATGGCCTGGAGATATTCAGCCAGTTCGATATGCTCGTCCGGCGTGTGGTCAAGATGTGAGTCACCTGGACCATACGCGAGGATAGGACACTGCCAGACAGGCCCGACCACATTCATATCTGATGTTCCTGTTTTGACTAGAAAGCCGGGATTGCCACCAGCAGTACGCACTCCCTTGAGAAAGGCGCGTACCAGCGCGTTGCTTTTATCACCAAGATATGCCTGACATCCACCGGAAAACTGGAACACTCCACCATCTGCCTGTTCAGTAAATGTGGTCATAAGCTCATCAGGACTTACACCTTGTGGCAAACGCAAACCAATCGTTACCTCAGCCCAGTCAGACAAGTTATCAGTATCGGAACGAATGGCCTGGAGCGAAGGTTGAAGCTGATCAAAGAGTCGTCGCTTGTCTGCATTGTGTGTGTCACAATACGCCTTGACCATATTCCAGAACCCAACCGCACGTTCCGCTACAGCGATTTCACGGCCTGCACTATGTGAGGTGTGTTGCTCCCAGCGCCCGTTGATCAGCAAACGACCTTTGTAGCCCAGTGTGAGGCGCTCCCAGCCACTTGGCTCACCAATGACACAGGCCGTAGGAGCATAACGATTGACCACATAGTGAGCGCCCTTCGAGGAGGCCACCTCTTCCTCAACCGCACCAATTACAACTAGATGTACCGGGAGTGTGCCACGTGCCAGTACACGCGCAGCCGCAGCAATAAAGGTCGCAAATGGTCCTTTCGCATCTACGGTGCCACGACCGTACAAACGACCATCCTCCACGCGTACTGGAATGTCACCAGGAACCGTGTCAATATGCCCCAACAAAACAACAGTTGGGCCAGTTCCGGCATCACCTACGGTATTACCTGCTTTATCGACATAGCTCTGAAACCCAAGCTGTGCCATCTGATCGACAAGAAATTGTGCGAGTGGTGCTTCCTGGGTAGAAACACTAGGAATACGCACCATGCGCTCCAGCAGGGAGACAGCAGCTTTATCATCCATCAACACATTAATCCTTATGTCTACTCGAGGAATTCTTCATCTGACCACACCAGTTCTGCATCACCAATGTAGATGGTATCACCCTCTTCCACACCGGCCTTTTGCAGTGCTTTACTGATACCGCTGGCATCCAAAACTCGTTGAATACGCATAAGTGACTCTGCCTGACCAAAGTTAGTCTTGGAGATAAGCGTCTGAATACGCTTGCCACGTACCCGCCAGCCATCGCCTTCCGCTTCAACTGTGAACATGTTTGGGTCAACTTCAGGTACTGGCCAATCAAAGGTTTCTTCACGAGGAGCCCGTTCAGGTACAGGCATTTCCGCCAATTGGGCAGCAACACGTTGTATCAACGTATCGATTCCTTCGCGAGTGGCTGCTGAAATAACAAAGACATCCTCCGATGGCAACTCAATATGCTCACGTAGACGAGCAATGTGCTCCTGCGCTTCCGGCAGATCGGCTTTGTTGAGTGCAACAATCCGTGGGCGCTGCAACAACCCCGGCTGATACTGCTCCATCTCTTCCAGAATCTGCGTGTAGTCGTCAACCGGATCACGCGCATCGATCCCCGCAGCATCAACCATATGGATCAGCAAACGAGTACGCTCAATGTGCCGTAGAAAATCAAAGCCAAGCCCCACACCACGATGGGCACCCTCAATTAAACCAGGAATATCGGCAACTACAAATGTTGAGAGTCCTACCTCGACCACTCCCAGATTGGGCTGTAGCGTGGTGAATGGATACGGGGCAACCTTGGGCTGTGCGGCACTGATGATCGAGAGGAGTGTGGACTTGCCTGCATTGGGAAAACCCAATAAGCCAACATCAGCAAGCACCTTGAGCTCTAAGTCCAATTCAAACTCTTCGCCTGGCTCACCCAACTCGGCAATGCGCGGCACTTGGTAGGTTGATGACACAAAATGTGTGTTACCGAGGCCACCCTTGCCTCCCCGCGCAGCGCGTAACTGCATTTTGGGTGACTCCAGATCGACCTCATACTGCTCACCTTCGATCTCAACGCGTACCACCGTGCCAGGAGGGACCTGGACAAAGAGGTCCTCACCATTCTTGCCGTGTCGACGTGAGCGGCCACCATTCCCACCTTGTTCAGCAATAAAGCGGCGCTGATATTGAAATGGCAACAAGGTGTTGAGTCGCTGATCAGCCACAATATACACATGACCACCCCGCCCCCCATCACCACCATCGGGACCACCACGAGGGACATGTTTCTCGCGGCGAAACGTGGCCATACCATCGCCGCCCTTCCCAGCTCTGACATATATCCGCGCACGGTCGTAAAATTCACCAGCCATAACACATCATCCAGACATTGTTTCCAACATAATAATAGGCGCAAGATCGCCTGGACCTGCGCCCCCAAAATACTATAGCAAAAATTAACGGTGCAACTTAGACTTTCTGCTTATCGCTTTGATCGTTCTTTTCGGACAGTGCAGCAGTTTCTTCCTTCTCATCACGAACAGCTGTCTTGAATTCGCGAATACTGCCACCGATTGCACCACCAATACCCTTCAGGCGAGTGGCACCAAACAACATAATCAAAATCAGTAGAATAATTACTAACTCAAGTGGACCAATACTGGGCATCTTCATGCTCCTTTCGGGTAGCTTCCACAAGCGTCTGCTTGAAATATATATACCAATAACAGATAGACAGCAAAATAAAGCTAACTTCCTTAAAGTATTATACCCCACGCAAAAGCACTGTCAACCGAAAAACCTCTCGAGAACTATGCAATTTTGTGATACCTGCCACAGAACTAATGCGCTGAAACACCTGTTGACGTAGCCAGACCCGCTGCATCGTGATAGGCCTGAAGCGTCCGTTCTGCCGTCTCGTGCCACGAAAAGCGGCGAGCCTGGCGCAAACCACGTTCGCGGAGATCCGCACGCAGGTTTGGCGTATTGAGCACTTGTAGTAATGCCTGACCCATTGCTTCGGGATCGGTTGGTGGGACAATCAGCCCTGCGTCGCCAGCTACTTCAGGGAGGCTACTGCTGCTGGTTGTCACCACTGGCGTACCACAGGCCATAGCCTCAAGCAGGGGCATACCAAAGCCCTCGAAGAGTGAAGGAAAGGCAAATACTGTCGCTGCTGCATACCAGAGTGGCAGATCCTCACCGGGAATAAACCCTACGAAGCGAATACGGTCCGCCAGGCCAAGTGACTGGGCCTTTGCAAAGATAGGATCATACAACCACCCCTTGCCCCCACCAATAATCAGTGGAGCATCCGTACGAGCAGCAATCTGTGCATATGCCTCGAGTAACGTGGGAATGTTTTTACGTGGCTCCAGCGTTCCTACATACAAAATAAACTGTTCTGGGAGTGAGTGGTGTTGGCGGAACGCAGCCAGAGCATCGGGATGCGGTGGTGTAAAACGCTCATCACAGGCATTGTGAGTCACAATGACCCGCTCAGGAGGGATACAGAGTAGACGAACAACTTCTTGTTTGGTGTATTCCGAGACAGTAAGGATGCGAGACGCACGTCGAGCGGAGGCACGAGTGGACCAGGTCAGATACATACGATTGTGACGGCGAAATGTTTGAGGAAAGCTAAAAATCGAAAGGTCGTGAATGGTAATAATACTGGGAACCGGACAGAAGAGCGGTGTTACATTCAGGACACCATGAAAGACCTGAGCACCGTTGAGCCGCAAAAGCGGCGGCGCAATCAATTGTTCCCAGGGGATACGGATACGCGGGTTGATGGTTGGCAGACGGCTGGGTTGCACATGAAAGTTGGGAGGCAGCCCCAACGCAGCAGAATCAATACCACGAGTTGTGTGGATCGTATAACGATTGACTTTGTCGATATGTCCCAGGTGGTGCAGCAGCGCTTCGGTGTAGTTAGAAACCCCTGCACGGCGAAAACTGTTGGTATGCGCCAAGAGATGGGCATTAATGGCAATATGCATATGAAACGCTCAGAATTACAAAAGACACAGTAGATACCTGTGTCCTAGCTTTCTTCACTAAAATAGAAGTCGACAGCATAGCCCAATCGCACTAGGGATCGGCTGCATAGGTTGAATGTTCGACGACACCCCAGTAGTCATGGGGCCAGTATGAAACCCACGCTTTCCCGATAATACGATCATAGGATAGTGCATCCCACTCACGCGAGTCGCTGCTGAAATCACGATTGTCACCCAAGACAAAGATCGTGTCTTCCGGGACAACCACACTTTTCTCATTGCTACAGGCATCATTTGGGCCACAGAAAGTCTGCATGCCCTGAAGATATGGTTCATCGATCAAGATATCATTTACATAGACTTGCCCACCGCGAATCTGAACCCGCTCGCCCGGTAGTGCAATGACGCGCTTGATGTAGTCCTTACTTACATCACGTGGATACTCAAATACGATGATGTCGCCCCGTTCTGGTTGACCAAAAGGATACACAATATTGGGTTCCAAAGTTTCATCTCCAGAGATAAACCGCTGGAACAGGTTCGTATCAAAATGAAGATAGGTTAGTTTATTCACAAGAATATACTGTTCGGTATGAAGTGTTGGCTCCATACTCTGTCCTTCGATCTTAAAATTTTGCACCGCACCACGTACAACTAAAAAGACAACTAACACAAAGATGGCTGTCTCCAACAACTCTCGTACAATACCCCGAACGGTAGGGCCACTACGTTGGCGGTGAGGTTCACGGTCATCCGCTGATCGTATCGTAGGAGGGATTGTATCCGAAGGTGTTTGTGATACGTCATCTAAACCAATTCGACGACGGAGTGGCGTCTCATCCATAATCTATATAAGCCTGTATATTACGTATATTTGACATTAATCTTATGGTTATTATACTCTATCACCATCCAGAACGCTAGAAAGAAATGGCCTCAATACGATACCATACCGCCAACTTCATGGCATGATCATCCAAGTTTTACACGCTTGACGATACTGAGCAGGCAGAACTATAATAAATACGACCTACTGATCGATAGCGTAGGTCGGGTGATCGATAACATCCCAGTAGTCACGGGGCCAGTATGAAACCCACGCTTTCCCGATAACACGGTCATAGGGTAAGGCATCCCACTCACGCGAGTCGCTACTGTTGGAGCGGTTATCCCCCATAACAAAAATGGTGTTTTCTGGCACAGTGATGGTGTTATCGTTCCCACACGCATCACTTGGTCGACACGTAGTCTGAATACCCTGCAAGTACGGCTCATCGATCAGTTCACCTTCTACATACACTCGACCATCGCGAACTTGGACCGTCTCGCCTGGCAAGGCAATGACGCGTTTGATGTAGTCTTTGCTTACATCGCGTGGATACTCAAACACGATAACATCTCCACGCTGTGGGCTTCCAAAGGGGTATTGAATGTTTGGCTCTAGATTTTCTCGTCCCGGCAGCAAGCGCAACGGGGAATTCAGATCAATATGGAAATATGTTATTTTGTTGACGAGAATATATTGTTCGGTGTGGAGCGTTGGCTCCATACTCTGCCCTTCAATCTTGAAGTTCTGCACAACTCCACGAACAATCAGAAACACTAAGAGTACAAAGATCGCCGTCTCTAACAACTCACGTACAACCCCACGGACAGTGGTGCCGCTACGTTCACGGTGGGATTCAGCTATGTCAGGGGTACGTGCTATTGAGGGGGCATCATTTATGACGGTGTGTGATACGTCTTTCAAACCAATACGACGACGAAGTGGCGTCTCGTCCATAATCTATTAAGCCTATGTCTTCTTGTATACTGATACTTGACATCTATATTGCGACCATTATACTCTATCGCAGTAGAGAACGCTAGCAGGAGCACCTATGCGTTTTACTCAACTTACCGAACATGTAATCAATGGAACCTGGCGCTGTGATGTGTGCCAGTGGGGGTGCCAATTAGCTGATGGTGAGATCGGGCGTTGCTTAGTACGAACTGGCAATGGCGAAGGCATTACTATCTTGAATGATGGTATCATTAGTGCTGCACAAGTCAGTCCTATCGAAGATCATCGTATTTGGCATGCTTTTCCGAACGCGCCGATCCTTGCTATTGGTAGCTGGGGGTATGCCTTCCCAGTTGATCAGGAACGAGGTCCTTATGGCCAGATTCCTACCGATGATCGTAAAAATCGGCGCCTCGATCCCGACCGTGCCGCACAATTTGCCCTTGAGCAACTCTGCCGGGGAGTAATGTGGAAATATAGCGATCCCTCTGTTTCACACGAATATGTGCTTGAATTGCTTAAACTCAGCCGTGCAAGTAGTCGTTTTACTGCAATTGTGACGTCTGGTTATCTTACGGTATCAGCACTCGATGAAATTGGTCATTATCTTGATATTATGAACCTTGATCTGCGTGCATTTGACGATGCTGCCTACCAACAACTGGCAGGTATCACCAATTGGCGCGAAATACTCAAGACAACAGCTCACGCGCGTAATCATTGGAACTGCCACATCGAAGTGACAACCCAATTGCATCCACAGATTAATGATACCGATGAGCAACTTAAGGCCATGTCAGATTGGATGTGTACAACCCTTGGTCCTCAGACACCCTGGCATGTCCTGCCTGGTGATAATGGTGCTGCAGCAACGGCATCGGTCACACGCGCACGCAAGATCGGCCATGAAACTGGGCTCAAGTTTATTTATACTAGTGAATCAGAGCAAAATACCCTGTGCCCGTCATGCGGTTCAGTCATCATTGAGCGTAATGATAAAGTGAGTCGATTGATAGGTCTCGATAATGGCCACTGTACGGCATGTGGTGAGCAAATCAACATTCGAACATCCATTTTCAAACGTTGAGAATGTGTTATACTACAAAAAAGATATTGTCGAACGAAGGGTGTGGGAGAGTATTGGATAGATGACTTGTCAGGAATTATCCAATCGCCGAAGGAGCAAGCATGGGGTGCCATCCCATTGCGAAACTCTCAGGCTCAGGGACTGCACTCCGACGACACTCTGGAGAGCTTAGACGCCAAAATATTTGCGTTAAGCACCGACGGAGTAACTCACACTAAGTGAGGAATCTCTCAGGTTATAGGACAGAGATATGGCAGCTTCTCACGAAGCTGTCTTTTTGTTTTGGCTAATGTTTCCAGAACAACTCTGGGGGGTTGTAGACATGAACGACATGTGGCGATTGATCATTGATACACCAACCGATGGCGCGACCAATATGGCCCGCGACGAGGCGCTACTCATTTCCCACGCTGCCAGTAGAGTATGGCCAACTTTGCGCCTCTATCATTGGAGTCCTGCATGCCTCTCGATTGGGCGATTTCAGCGAAGCAACGATATAGCCCATGCGGTTTGTGCTACACATCACATTGATGTTGTGCGAAGACTATCGGGTGGTCGTGCGCTACTCCATGATAATGAGATTACCTACACGATTGTCGTTTCTATCGATCATCCTTTGTTCAAAGAGCATCGTTCTATTCTGGAAACCTACCATCAGATCAGTCTGACCATCCAGAAAGGGTTACAATACCTAGGAATTGCGGTTGATCTGACTCCAGCGAGGCGTAAAAAGGCCCACGGTTCCGCTGCCTGTTTTGACTCACCAGCGAGCTACGAACTGACGGTGGACGGTCGCAAATTAGTGGGAAGTGCTCAAGCACGCCGTGATGGTGTACTTATGCAACATGGTGCCATTCCTTTTACGATGAGGATGGATCGTTTAACGAGTCTCTTCGTAGAGCCACCTGCACATCTTGGGACGCAGATGACATCATTGTGCAAAGTTACTAAGCACCCCTATTCTTTTGACGCCGTCGCAAGCGCCCTTATCAAGGGCTTTGAAACGATGTGGGGTATTAGGTTTGAGCAAAGACCGTGGACAGCAGCAGAACAAACACAGGTCAATGAGTTACGAACGTCACGCTATGCCAACGCGTCCTGGACCTTTGCGCGCTAATCAACATATATTGTAATGATGTATTTGTAACGTATGACCATTTGCACCGCTGACAGAGGTTGGTATAATGCCAGTTCTACATATCTAAGATCTAAATACTGTAAAGAATCAGCCGATACATATGCTAAAGGAGCTGACACCATGACAGCGCCAAGAAATCTTTTACGTACACCTCTATATGATCGTCACGCAGCTTTAGGAGCACGTTTGGTTGAATTCGGTGGTTGGGAAATGCCAGTCCAGTATAGCGGTATTGTTGATGAACACCAGGCTGTCCGCAATGCTGCCGGCTTGTTTGACATCAGTCATATGGGGGAAGTAGAGATTAGCGGACCCGATGCTCTTAACTATCTCCAATACATCACAACTCAGGATATTGCCGCACTCGACATAGAGCAGGCTACGTATGCGCTTCTCTGCCAACCCGATGGTGGCATTGTTGATGACATTTTTGTCTACCGCTTGATGGATCGTTATCTTGTTGTTGTCAACGCATCAAATACCGCCAAAGACGTCGAATGGATGCTTGAACACATCGCTCAATTCGACGTTGAGTTACAAAACATTTCACCCGAGATTACCATGCTTGCGTTGCAGGGTCCAGGAGCCGAGGCCATCCTTGCTCAGGCGACCGACACAGATGTGGTCAATTTGCCCTTTCATGCCGTGAACTCAGGAAATGTGCTTGGGCATATTCCTGCACTTATAGCTCGTACCGGCTACACAGGTGAAGATGGATTTGAGCTTTTTACGGAGAACAGCTACGCTGAACAGCTCTGGGATGGGCTGCTTGAACTGGGCAAGGATGCTGGACTTAAACCCTGTGGCCTTGGTGCACGCGACAGCTTGCGATTTGAGGCATGTCTCGCGCTGTACGGCCACGAGATCGCTGAAGACATCAACCCGTATGAAGCCAAGCTTGGCTGGGTAGTCAAGCTCGATAAGGGTGATTTTATTGGTCGCGAGGCACTCGAGAAGATCAAGCAGGAAGGCGTTACACGACGGCTCGCTGGATTTGAGATGATCGGTCGTGGTATTGCACGCAGCGAATACCCTATCCACAGCACCGATGATGAACTCATTGGGAAAGTCACCACTGGCATGCCGTCACCATCCATAGGAAAAAACCTTGGTTTGGGATTGGTCCCAATCACGCTGGCCAAAACCGATAGTGAACTCGATATTATGGTACGCAATAAGCCGGTTCGTGCACGCGTCGTCAAAACACCGTTTTATAAGACCCGTTACAAAAAGTCTTAATCAGGGAGGTCTCGCATGTCATTCAACACACCGTCCGATCTGCAGTACACCAAAACACACGAATGGATTCGGATCGAAGGCGACGAAGCAGTTATTGGCATTACTGACTATGCCCAAGATGCCCTTGGTGATGTTGTCTATGTTGAGTTGCCGGAAGATGGTACCAGCTATGAAGCTGAGGCTACCTTTGGTGCGGTGGAATCGGTCAAAGCCGCATCGGATCTCTACATGCCTGTGGGGGGTGAGGTGGTTGAGGTGAATCAGAAGTTGATTGATGAGCCAGAAATTCTGAACAGCGATCCATATGGGGAAGGATGGATGCTCAAAATCAAAGTTGCACCAGGGGTGGGAGCTTTGATGAGTGCCGAAGCATACGAAAAATTTGTTGATGAAATTAAGCACTAGGAGTATTGCCCATTATGTCCCACTATATTTCGATCACCGATACCGAAAAAGCAGAGATGCTTGAAGCTATTGGTGTCACGCAAGTAGACGAACTGTTTCACGATGTGCCCGACGAGGTACGCTTTCCAGAGTTGGAACTTCCACCAGCAATGTCTGAAATGGAGCTTCAGCGTGAGCTCCATGCCCTGGCAGCACAAAATGCCAACGGCATGACCAAAAGCATCTTTCTGGGTGCCGGAGCCTACCACCACTTTGTGCCGAGCGCCATCGACCAGATTGTGCGTCGGTCAGAGTATTACACGGCCTACACACCCTATCAGCCAGAAGTTAGCCAGGGCACATTACAGGCCATCTTCGAGTACCAGAGTCTCGTGAGTGCACTCACGGGCATGGACATCGCCAATGCGTCACATTATGATGGTGGCACCGCCATGGCCGAAGCAGCCATCATGGCCGTCGCATCGACCCGCAAACGTCGTACCGTGGTGGTTGCACCCAGTGTACACCCACAGTATCGTCGGGTGCTCCACACACTGCTACAAGGGACCGGCATCACCATCGTCGGTGACGAAAAACTAGATGCAACCCTCGATGACACGATGGCCCTTGTCGATGACTCGACGGCAGCACTGATCGTGCAGAGTCCAGACTTCTTTGGCACCCTCCACGATCTCAAGCCCGTCGCCGACAAGGTGCACGCTGCGGGCGCTCTGTTGATTGGTCACTTCGATCCCATCGCCCTCGGATTGTTCCAGACACCCAACGAAGCAGATGTTGACATTGCTACTGCGGAAGGTCAGCCACTCGGTATAGGGCTCTCGTTTGGTGGGCCATACCTAGGCATCTTTACTTGTAAAGAAAAATTTGTGCGTAAAATACCCGGACGTCTGACCGGTGCCACACTTGATGTTGATGGAAAACTTGCCTATGTGTTGACGTTACGTGCTCGTGAGCAAGATATCCGTCGGGAGACAGCCACATCAAACATCTGCACCAACCAGGGTCTGATGGCATTGGCGGCAGCCGTGTATCTGAGCCTTATGGGGCGGCAGGGCATTCGCAAAGTGGCCGAACTCTGTTACCACCGCGCTCATTACGCGGCTAGCGAGATTGGCAAACTGAGTGGATATGAGGTACTTGACCGCGGTCCATTTTTCAAAGAATTTGTCGTGCAATGCCCACAGCCTGTCGCTGCAATCAATGAGGCATTACACGCACAGAACATCATCGGCGGCTATGATCTGTCGCAGGACTACGCTGAGATGAGCAATGCCATGCTGCTCTGTGTCACCGAAATGAACACAAAGAACGATATTGATCGCATGGTGGCAGCACTACGCGACATTCGCTAGGAGCACGATATGACGCAATCGCAGTACACGGTTGGTATGTTTATCTTTGAGAACGTCGAAGTGCTCGACTTTTGTGGTCCGTTTGAGGTCTTCAACATTTGTAGTACCGAGCATGGTCCGGCACCACATGCCTTCACCATCAAACTTATCGCGGAGTCGCTCGACCCAGTTGCTACACGTGGTGGTATGCGGGTATTGCCTGATGCCACGATAGCCGAGCACCCACCCGTTGATCTGCTAATAATCCCTGGTGGACCTGGTGTGCGAACGGTTATTCAAAATGCCGCAGTCATTAAGTGGCTGGCACAGGTGCAACCCCAGATCGCGATTGCTTCAGTTTGTACAGGTTCACTACTGCTCGCTGAAGCCCAACGTCTCGATGGGCACCAAGCCACTACACACTATGCAAGTTATGAATGGCTTGAAGAATATGAGCGGGTAACCGTTCTCCGTGGCGCACGTTTTATAGACAACGATACAGTACTCACCAGCGCGGGTGTCTCGGCGGGGATCGATATGTCACTTCATCTGGTTGGGCGGTTACTTGGCACAGACATCGCACGCTGGACCGCAGAACGGATGGAGTATACGCCCCAAAGCACCTAGTAAGGAAACAAAATACAACATCTATGACGTTAAGTCACGAACAACTGAATACCATTGTGGCACGATCATTTCCCGGTGACTGGTTAGAGGATGCAGTTGAAATCACTAAGGGTCGTTATGCTATCGACACAGCCGGTGGTGACCAGTTTCAACTGTACAGCTATGACACCAGTGACCAAGCGACAGCTGCGATTGCAGCACTACGTCAGCTACGCAGCGAAATCGACCTGCCTATTCCACAACTACAGGCCGCCGACGCCGAAGGCAAGACCGTAGGCTACCCCTATGCGATTTTGTCTCCTGTCAGTGGCGAACCACTCACACAGGTCGTGGCACAACTCAACGAAGAGCAACTCTACGCCATTGGCCGCAAGCTTGGGGAGATAACCTACCGTATACATCGGCTCGCTTGGCCACATTATGGACATTTGAAAACAGACAACGGTCATCTTCCCGAAGACGAACGAACCTATGTCCTGTCACAACTAGATCATGCGTTGACTGAGTGTGAGCAACTCACGATTATCCCTATGGACATAAATCAGGAGCTACGTGTATGGTTTGAGAGTGAATTTCAGCCAGTGGGACAACAGGCCGCATTGCTGCACGGAAACCTCGCACCAACGAATCTGCTCATACGACAGATCGACGGGCGGTGGAGCTTAAGTGGCATCATTGGGTGGGAAAACGCGATTGCGTGGTGCCCAGCCTGGGAGCACGTGGCATTTTTATCCGCCATTGAGGATAGCTTGTTCTTCAGCCTGCGTGTAGGCTATGGTAATGGCTATGATGAGCAGACACAACGAACGTATGAACAGGTACGGGAACCAGTGATGATCCCATACCGCATCCTGTGGCTGATACAACGTCTGCGCCAAGTAGGGCAAGAGAACAACCAGGAAGCAACTACGTTTTACCAGAACACACTCCAGCATATGTGGCGTGCGATGACAGATGAAATAAAGTATTAACCTCAATTATGTAATTGGAATCGTGACTAGAAAGAGCAATGATGGACACATACGAACCACCAATTTTTGAGCTTTCGTCGCCAGGCAAGGTTGGCGCAAATCTGCCAGATGTGGATGTTCCCACAGCATCCCTGCCCACCAATCTCTTACGCAATGACGATCTGGCCGAAATGCCAGAACTGAGTGAAGTCGAAGTGATACGCCACTTCACACGTATCTCACAGCGCAATGTCTGTATCGACACTGTTATGTACCCACTCGGCTCCTGCACGATGAAGTATAACCCTAAGATTCATGAGGAAGCGGCCCGCATCGCCGGGTTTGCGCTGGCGCACCCAATGCAAAGCGAAAACATCTCACAGGGTGCGCTGCAACTGATGTACGAACTGCAAAACTATCTGGGCGAGATATCCGGCTTTGATGCCGTCTCACTCCAACCCGCCGCAGGGGCGCAGGGCGAACTGACTGGCATTCTGGTCTTCCGTGCGTACCATCTGGACCGTGGCGATACCGAACGGGTGGAAGTTCTCGTGCCTGATGCGGCCCATGGTACCAACCCCGCCACTGCGGCGATGGCAGGACTCAAAGTCATCGAGATCAAGAGCGATGAGCGCGGTAATGTTGACATCGACGATTTGAAGACAAAACTCTCGCCACGCACCGCTGGCCTGATGCTGACCAACCCCAACACGATTGGACTGTTCGAGGAACAGATCCAGGAAGTCTCGCGGCTGGTGCACGAGGCTGGGGGGCTGATGTATGGCGACGGTGCAAACTTCAATGCCATTCTTGGCATCGTCAAACCAGGGGCCGTCGGATTCGACTTTATGCACTACAACCTGCACAAGACCTTTACCACCCCACACGGCGGTGGCGGCCCTGGTTCAGGTGCAGTCGGCTGTACGGCGGAACTAGCCCCATTCCTTCCTGGACCACTAGTCGCATATAACGCACAGGCCACCGCCAACGAAAATGCCTATCATTTTGCCTATCCCGAAAAATCGATTGGCCAGATGAAAACGTTCTGGGGCAACTTTGGCATGCTGGTACGCGCGTGGACTTATATTCGCACCCTCGGCGCAGATGGGCTACGCGAAGTCAGCGAGACGGCGGTGCTCAACGCCAACTACATCCGTGTCAAGCTCAAGGATATCTACCCACAATCATTCGACCGTATCTGCATGCACGAGTCGGTATTAAAGGGCCAGATCGCAGGCGCCCCTGACATTCGTACCCTCGACATCGCCAAGCGCCTGATCGATTACGGCTTCCACCCACCAACGGTCTACTTCCCACTCATCGTTCCCGAAGCGCTGATGATCGAGCCGACCGAGACGGAAAGCAAACGCAACATGGACTTCTTTATTGAGGCCATGCGCCAGATCGCAGCAGAGGCACGTGAGGACAGCGACATTCTGCACGAAGCACCAACAAATACGCCTGTCCGACGGCTGGACGAGGCACGGGCAGCACGTCAGCCGGTCCTGAAATATGATAAGGACAAGTTTGATAAATTGCGTGAAGAAGGGGAAGCCCGTGCTCACGAAGTCGGATTGGCTTCCGTGATATAACGATCTCTCGCGAGATGTCACAGCGATGTCTCGTGGGTTGGTTGGATAGATACTAGTCGCCTGGGGTATAACTCTGGGCGATTTGTTTATAAATTCTTCAAGAAGATCATTGCTCTGACACAGCAACTCAAACGACCTCTTGAATCCTCAATAACGATATCGCTAAATCTCGTATTGATCATTGTGTCAAAACCAAAATTGTCCTCGTTTATGCATACAAAAGTATATAGTAATTCACTCCAGGCACACTGGTTCAGCCTGTATCGTGATACTTAGTTACCAGATAGAGTTGTCCAGAGGCGCTGGAGCAGATCCGCAACGTGAATCGGTGCATCAACGATGACACTGGTGGGCGAGACTTTAGGCAGCATCCGCATATGACAATGGGGAAGTAGGGCAGGCATACGGGACACAAATGCGAGAGGTTTATCTGATTTATACCATCTCAGTGCGGCAAAAGCGAAGTGGATAAGGTGCGTTGGGCAATCGGTTCACACAGTATGCGAAACGAGTCGTGGTAAGGAAACGTTCCTGCCACCAGAAAAGGAGACCCTGTATGTTTTCGAATCGTCTGTGGCCGTATTGGTTAGCTAGCTGGGGCAGTCTTTGTATCCTTATTGGTATTGCCGGATGTCGCGGGATGCCCTCCGTAGCGTACACATCAGCTATCAATGCGACACCAGCCCCTCACCCGGCATCTAGTGAAGAAACTTCAGTCACACCAACTGTCACGCCAACCACCAGCCCACAACCGACCTCACCAACCAAACCCATTGAGGACATGACTGCAACCGCCATCGCAGCGACCGCCGTAACGGCGACACCAACTCCTATACCGACCCCACCATACATTCGTATTAGTGAACGTGCACCGACAAGCGCTAGAGACTCAAGAGCAGAATACCCTGAGGTAGCTTATAACCCAAACGCAAACGAATATCTGGTGGTGTGGGAAGCCGAAGATACGCCAGATGGTTCAAGGCAAATCTTTGGACAACGTCTGACTGCTGACGGGCAAGAGATCGGCCCTGATGACTTTCAGATCAGCGCCATGGAACCGGAAAACTTCCTAGCAGCGAGCGAACCAGCGGTGAGTTACAACTCTACCACAAACGAATACCTCGTCGTCTGGCGTGGCAAAGCAGATGCGGATGGTGCATCTGAAATCCATGGGCAACGCCTCACCGCTGACGGGCAAGAGATCGGCCCTGATGACTTTCAGATCAGCATGATGGGGCCTGACGATGGTTCTTCCTACAATACATGGCACCCTGATGTCGTTTATAACCCCAACACAGACGAATATCTTGTTGTCTGGCATGGTGGGCGCACTGAAGGGGAGTATGAAATCCATGGGCAACGCCTCACCGCTGACGGGCAAGAGATCGGCCCTGATGACTTTC